>URLO01000048.1 GCA_900548625.1 uncultured Eubacteriales bacterium
GAAGCGGCTATGCCGCGAGGGGGAACCACGTGGGGCGCATCGCCTGCGGGCGCGAACTCTACGAGGTTTTTTGACAGCCTGTGCTGCCGCGCTCTGGTTTCAGAGCGCGGCAGTTTTTTGCGGCGGCACGCAGGTCTTGCAAATACCCGTTGTAGGGGCGTCCGTCCTACGATGAAAAACGCGAAAACAAAACGAATTTGCATCGGATTTCCATAAAAAACGGGCAATCAGAGATCCACCCGTTCAAACCGCGCGGCGGAGATGCGGAACGCGGCAGCATTCAAAAGCAGCCACGCGCACGCGCCGAGCACGAGCACAGGGAGCTGACGGAGCTGATCGGAAAGGGCATAGCTCTCAAACAGCGCCTCGCCCAGCGGCCAAAGCGCCAGCGCCATGTGCTCCAGCGCCTCCAGCACAAGGATCAGCACAAACTGCACCGCGCCGGAGAGCAGAAACGGCTTTCCGAGGTCATAGCCGCTGCGGTAGTGCATGGGCAGAAATGTGATGCTGAACACGCCCATCAGGAGCATCGAAAGGCCGAGAAACGAGACATTCGCCTCGATGCCGACAGGATTTTTGACCGCGCCGTACTGCGCCCGGATGAGCATGAACGGAAGGCAGGCGGCAAGCTGCAGGAGCTGAAGCTCCATGACGGTCGTGACGCGGGCGCGCACCATCTCCCGCTTGGTGACGGGCAGGAGCATCATATAATACACATCACGGTTTTCCCGGCACGACTGGAAAAAGAGAAAAATGCCGAGCGCGTTGTAGAAAAACGTCACATAATACGGATAGCTCGGGATCAGCACCAGTCCGCTCAGCGCCAGAAAAAGAAGCGGAACCGGCGACATGGCAAGCCGCCATTCCTCGCTTTGCAGAGCCTTCATTTCTCAGCCTCCCTTTCCAGATACACCATGAGCTGCTCCAGCGTCGGCGCGGTGAGCGCGCAGTCCTTGCCGAGCGCGGCGTCCTGCGCACGCAGAAGCCCGGAAACGCTGTCCTTATGCCGGCGCAGCCCGATGAGCGCCGCCTCCAGCTCCGGCGTCAGCCGCGCGGGCGCACACTCCGCCAGACGGTAGGCCGCGAGGAGCTCCCGCTTTGGCAGGGAGGCAAAGATGCGCCCGTTTTGTATGTACGTGATCTGATCGGCGCACGCCTCCAGATCGGAGGTGATGTGCGTTGAAAAGAGGATCGACACGCCATCCTCCTCGCGGAGCGTGAGGAACAGGTCGAGCAGATCGTCGCGCGAGACGGGGTCAAGCCCCGAGGTCGGCTCGTCGAGGATCAGAAGCTCTGCGCCGTGGCTCATCGCCAGCGCGAGCTGGTATTTGACCTTCATGCCCTCCGAGAGCGCACTCGTGCGCTTTTCCTCACTCAGGCGAAAGCGCGCAAGGCAGCGCCGGTAGAGCGCCTCGTCCCACGCCGGGTAGAAGCGCCGCGTGACCGCCGTGATCTGCGCGAGCGTTTTGCGCGGATAATAGCTCAAACCGCCGGAGACGAAGCCGATCTTCTGCCGGATGGCGTGCTCGTCGTGCGCCGCGTCCAGTCCAAGCAGCGTCACCTTCCCCGCGTCGGGGTGGACAAGGCGCAAAAGCGCCTTGAGCGTCGTCGTTTTGCCCGCACCGTTGCGGCCGATGAAGCCCATGACCGTGCCCGCCTCCATCGAGAACGACACGTGATCGAGCGTGAAGCCGGGGTAATGCTTGCAGAGGCTGTCAACCGTCAGAATGTTCATCTTCCGATGCCTCCTTTGCCGTTTCCCAGAGCTTATCCGGGACGGAAATGCTGTTTTCGTCGATCAGTGCAATGCCGCGCTTCTTGTCCGCCATCAGCAGCAGCTGATCTCCGGGCTGGATGCCGAACAGCTCGCGCGCCCCCTTCGGGATGACGATCTGCCCCTTGTCGCCGACTTTGACGATGCTGAGAAATTTCCCCTTTGGATATTGCAGAGCCACTTGTATCACCTCGCATTAAAAGTATAACTTTTCCCACTCAGTATACCACACAAAAATCAAAAAGCAAGGGTTGCATTTTGAAAAAAATCAGATAGAATGGTGACATGGAAAAAATACCCCGGCGCACCGGCGGTGAAAGGAGGGAATGATACCATGAAATACGTCTGTGAGATCTGCGGATGGGTCTATGACGAGGACGAGGGCTGCCCCGAAAGCGGCATCGCACCCGGCACCAAGTGGGAGGATGTTCCCGGCGATTTTGAATGTCCTGTCTGCTACGTCGGCAAGGACCAGTTCTCGGAGTCGGATGACTGACCCGGCGCCCCAAAATGCTTTGCACATTTTGGGGCAGTTTTCTTTCTCCGCGGCGGGAGGAACCTTTCCCCGCGCCGTGCGTCTAACAGGTATGACATGAAAAAGGAGAAGAATCATGGGATTTTCGATCATGGAGAGAATCTTTCCGCTCGTATTTCTGCTGATGCTCGGCTTCGTGCTGTATACGCTGATCTCGTCCATCGCAGCGCGGGCACAGGAAAAGCGGAAAAATGACGCATCCCCCCGGCTGACCGTTCCGGCCTCTGTCGTGACAAAGCGCGCGCAGGTCGGCACGACCCATCACCACAACGCGGCGACGAACACCGGCGGAACCTACTACAACACCAAATATTTCGCCACCTTCCAGTTTGAAAGCGGCGACCGGCTGGAGCTTTCCGTTTCGCCGGGCGAATACGGTATGCTTGTCGAGGGCGACCGCGGGCAGCTCTCCTTTCAGGGCACACGCTATCTCGGCTTCGTCAGGCAGTAAAGACAAACGCAAAAACCGGGTGCGGCATTTCCTGCCGCACCCATTCTTTGCACCTCGGATTTATTGATAAACGATAAATAATAGTTGACAATCGATAAACGCCGTGCTATTGTGGGGACAGAAAACAAAAGGAGTGAGGGCTATGAACTGGAACGCGAACAAGAGCGTCCGTCTCTCGCAGGTCTGCGTGGTCATTTTTGCGGCGCTTTTGCTGGCGCTGGACATCGGGTGCTACTGGGCGGTGACGTGGTTCGTTCGTCTGCGCCGGATGCAGCCGCCGATGGTGCTCTGGATGATGCTCACGATCTATCTGTGCAGCATTTTTGCGTGGCTCCTGCTGGCGCAGCTCTGGCGGCTGCTGCGGAACATTCAGGCGGGGCGCGTGTTCGAGGAGGAGAACGTGCGCATCCTGCGCGCGGTGAGCTGGTGCTGTGTCGGCGCGGGGCTGGTCTGCCTCGGCAGCACATTTTGGTATCTGCCCTTCGCGGCGGTCGCGGTCGCGGCGTGCTTTATGGCGCTGATCGTGCGCATCGTCAAGAACGTTTTTCAGCAGGCGCTCGCCATGAAGTCCGAGCTGGATCTCACGGTCTAGGAGGCGCAGGATGGAAATTCTCGTGAATCTGGACGTGATGATGGCAAGACGCAAGATTTCGGCCGGAGAGCTGGCCGAGCGCATCGGCATCACGCCTGCTAACCTGTCCATTTTGAAGAACAATCGCGCGAAGGCCATCCGCTTTTCCACGCTGATGGCGCTGTGCCATGAGCTGGACTGCCAGCCGGGCGATATTTTGCAGTTTGTGGACGATCCGGCTGTGCCGGAGTAAAGGAGAATCGAATATGGAAAATCAGAACCGGGATGCGGAGCGCCGTACCCCTGAGCTTGCTGCACCCATTTTGCGGGACACGCCGGACTGGGCGGCAGACGCCGTCGCGCCGCAGAAGCCGCCGTTTTCGGCGTCAAAAACGGAGCGGATCGCCGCATTTTTGATGTATCCGCTCGCATTTTGCTACATTCAAATGCTGCTTGCGCCGCTTTCCGCCGGGGCGGTCTGGCTGTGCGCGTTCTGCGCGGGCTTCCTCGCCATGACCGAGCTGCTCTGCCGCGGACGGCGGCGCACATGGGAAAGCTGGGTCTGGCTCGGCTGCCTGCTGGTGCTCATTGCGTTTCGCGTCCGGCTGATCGCTGAGGCAGGGCGCTGCGGCGATGACGCGCCTGCCCACGCGGTCTCGCCGGCGCTGTCGTTTTTTCTGCTCCACGCCTACGCGGTCTACTGGGTGCTTTGCCGGTCGGACACGCTGCTCGGCGGCGAGAGCAGCCGCCTTCTGCCGCTCGATGCGATGAACGGCATGATCGTGTTCCCATTCGGGGGCTTTTTCCTGCGCATCCGGACGGCGGTTTCCGCGCTGGCGCAGCTTCTTCGTACACGCGGCGGAGAAAAACGCTCCGCTGCCGTGCGTGCGGGCATCGCTGCCGCGATCCTGGCGGCGTGCGCCTTGCTGGTGCTGTCCATGCGTGCGCTGTCTGACGCGGACGCGCGCTTCGGCGCGGCGGTCAGCGGGCTGCTTGCGGCGCTGACGCCGGACTGGAACGAAAGGACGCTGGCGGATTTTCTCTTTCGGTTCTGTCTGAGCCTGCCTGTCGGCGCATACCTGTTCGGCCTCATCGCGGGCGCGGCACGGCGCGAGCCGCAGGCGCTTCGGGCTCGCGGAAGTGCGTTTGAGCAGGCGCTCGAAAAGCTCCGCAGCGTGCCGGCCGCCGTCCTTGCGGCGCTCGCCGCCGTCTTTGCCGCCGTGTATCTGGCGTTTTTCGCCCTTCAGGCGAGCTATCTTTTCGGCGCGTTCACGCGCACCGTGCCCGAGGGCTATACCGTTGCGGAGTATGCGCGGCAGGGCTTTTTCTCGCTGTGCCGCGTGATGGCGGTCAATTTTGCGCTGCTGTGGCTGATGGCGCGCACCGGCGTGCGGCCGCCGCGAACGCAGCGGGCGCTGCGCGCGCTGTGTACGGTGCTGCTGGCGCAGAGCCTGCTGTTTGCCGTCATCGCCGCCTCCAAGCTCACGCTTTACATCACGACCTATGGCTTCACGCCCCTGCGGCTTCAGTCGGCGTGGCTGATCGCCGTGCTCACGGCGGGCTGCGGCTGCGCGCTGTATTCGCTCTGGAGCGGCAAGCGCTCCTTCCGGTTCTGGACGCTCTTTTCCGGCCTCACGCTGGCGCTGCTGCATCTGTATTGAGCGCCCGCAGACGCGGCCTGCGGCGAATGCTGCCGCAGGCTGTCGTGCGATTCTCGCGCCAGCCCGCAAAAAAGCCGCTTTTCGGACTTGACACAGTGCCCCATCCGTGTTATTATAATAAAGCTCACTGAGCACCACAATATCGCGGGATAGAGCAGTTTGGCAGCTCGTCGGGCTCATAACCGTTAGAGTTAGCGTCCAGCTTTCAGGAGCAAAAAGTCAATATCGCGGAGTAGAGCAGTCTGGCAGCTCGTCGGGCTCATAACCCGGAGGTCGGAGGTTCAAATCCTCCCTCCGCAACCATAAATCGCCGTATTTCGTGAGAAATGCGGCGATTTCTCTATCGTTTTGTTCGGATTTCTCCGTTTCGCTCATTTGCAATTCATGCTCCCCGTGGAGTCTTTGCTCTTGCTTGCTGGACATAGTTTCCATATCAAAGCATTCCGAAAGTTCTGATTGGAATGCTGCCGTTTGACAGCTTTACGCGCTATTTGCAATAAAGTATGCAATAGCGCGTTTTTTTGTTTCATGCCGTGTGGTTTCGTCGCTGCGGAAAGGTCGGCAAAACAATATCTGCAAACTTGGCGCGAGAGGCAGTACCATTTAATCTCGGCGCTGCATCCATCTGACCCATGTTAAGATAATCGCTCATCATGCCGATGGCCTCGCGCTCGATATCTTCGTTTTTGTGAAGATATTTGCGCGTTGTTTCAATCGACGAATGCCCCAGAATTCCCTGCACGATGTTGAGCGGCACCCTGTCTTCCACCAGCCGCGTTGCCAGCGTGTGCCGCAGCGCGTGGGGATTGACCTTGCGGATCTCGCAGCGTTTGGAAACTGCGGCCAGCCGGATCTCAAAGCTCTTGGGATCGAGGTGCGTTCCGGCCTTGGACGGGAACAGCAGCCCGTCAGGGTTCGGCCATGTGGAATTTGCCAGCGTGAACAGATGCCGGATCAGAAGCTCGCACAGGCCGTCAGAGATCGCGATCTCGCGGTTCGACGTGCTTGTCTTCGGCGTGTTCTGAACGATAAGGTGTGTTTTCTTCTTCGGGTCGTAGTTCAGAATCTCAATGTTTGGATTCTCTGGAGAAACTGCTGCTGTTGGAACACGAATCAGATTTTTCGTGACCGAAAGCGTTTGCTTTTCCAAATCCAGATCGGAAATTTTCAGCGCCAGCACCTCGCCAACACGGAAGCCGACAAACAGCGTTGTCAGAATCGCGACGCGCTGTGTTTCCCGCATGACCTCCTCGATGAAGACCTGCATTTCCGACGGGCTCAGGACACGCATCTCCGGCGTAATAACTTCCGGCCTTGTCGTGTCAAGTGTGGGATTACACGGCAGGTGGTATTTTCTCATGGCGTACGCAAAAAAGTCCTTCAGCAGCATATGCTGGTTCTGAATGGTCTTTGCGGACAGGCCGCCTTTGCGTCCATCCAAACGACCGCCGTTTTTCTGCTTCCGCAGGTAATAGTCATGAATGACGTCCTGCGTGATCTGGTAGAGCGGCATATCCCCGAACGCCTCCGCAAAATGGATGCGGTAGGTATCCAGATAGCTGCCGTAGGTGGTCGGCTTTCTGGTCGGCGGTGATTTATAGAGATCGAGCCAAAGCGGGAACGCCTCAGAAAACAGGATCTCGGATTCAATCGGATGCCCGAGCTTTGCGCGCAGCTCCTCCAGCCGCGCCTGCTCCTGCTGCTTTGCGTCTGCTTCCGATTTCAGCTGTGCCTGTTCCTCTTCCCACTGCGCCCGGCGCTCCTTGCAGATCGTTTTCGTGCGGCCCTTGAAGGACTTGCGGTATGGCTTTCCGTCCTCCTTGCGCCCGTAGGTGACCTGATAGACCCATGATTTATCCTTTTGCTGATAGAAGCTGCCTTCGCCGTTTGAACGACGTGCCATGCTATTGTCCCCATACAAAATATATGAGAAAACCATGGCATCATGTGTTGCATTTCTATAAGTTAGTCTATATAAGTGTAAGTAAATAGCAGTCAGAGCTATTTCATTACCATGCGGCACTCAAAATCTGCGCCTTGGATACCTGTAAAAAGCAGCAAACCGATCAGACAAAGAGAGAAGGAGAAAGGAAAATGAAGAAAAGATTTTTGAGATGTATCAGCCTGCTGCTTGCAATCGTTATGTTGACAGAAATGTTGCCAACAGCGTGGTTTGCAAGCTTCCTGCCGCAGGTTTACGCGGCAGATGCAGACATGCCAGCAGAAACGTATACCCTCCCGGTTGTTTCGCCGACGGACAACACCGTCACGGCCGAGATCCCACCGACCATTGTGGACGAAACAGATGACGAACCAGCAGACATGGCCATAGATGATTCGACCGATGCAGGAACATCCGGCACAGATGTTTCGGACGTCGTAAAAGTCCCAAAACCGGAGTGGACGGAAAACGACAGCCACTTTGTTGCTATCCTGAAGCAGTCTGCAGCATTTTCCGCTCTTTCTGCAGAAGACGCTGCGGTTTTTGTGGATTATACGCGCATCTCGGCCGCCAGTTTTGCGGAAATGGAAGCAGACGGCCTGTCTCTTGGGGATTCTGTTACATACGGAACGTTAGCTATGGAGGCCGAATGCACGGTCGCAGCGGTCCTTGCACGGGACCTTTCGATGGACGATGTTCAGAATATCACACAGGAACTTGCCATTTTAAATGCTCTGCTGCGGGATGAGCTCTCCGGCACGGCGCTGGCATACGAACTGAAACAGCATGTACTGCATGGTCACAGCTTTGCGCAGGTATTGAATGCCTACGGTGTCAGTCAGGGGTTTGGTATCAGCATGGCAAATCTTCTTGATTCAGATGCAGATATGCCGTCCGGCCTTTCTGCCGCAGAATCACAGAAGCTCGAGGCCTTCGGTGCATCGCTGGATATTGCAGCGGCACCGCTTGCAGAATATGCTGTAAAAAATGGGCTGAGTGCGGATGCAATTGAAAGCCGAAAGGATGAGATCGCACAGAAGCGAACAGAGATCCTTTTCACACCGCAGAGCAGCGGCGGAGGCTCGGGAGAGTCAGAGAACGTTGAGAACCCCTATATCAGTGCGCCCTATACATATAACAGCGGCGAAAATGAAAAAGTATCACTCAATTCTGGCGCACTGATTTATGAAAGCACAGATTATGTCCTTCCAGGCATCAATGGCCTGGATCTGGTCATTACGCGGCGGTATGATTCTCAAAATGCAGGTTTGGGTATACCGGATGCTAGAGTAATTGAACATGAGAGAAATCAATATATTGTCATGCATGGAACAGTGGCTTATTATGATTTCCCGAACGGCGGGCGTGTACGTTGTCCGGAGCATGATACACAGTTGCCACCCGGCGGGCCGTTTTCATCATATAGAGAGGCAGTGGCGTATTATAATGTTTGTCCAACAGGCGAGGACGTGTACCCGAATTACAAAGACGGCGCAGATCTTATTATCTCCTACTACGCAGAAATTGTATGCATTTTCCACGAAGTAGCATATGAAATTAAATCAACAACAAAACCAAACGACTATTTTCAAAAGCTGTATGGCTTTGGCTGCGGATGGAGCCTTGCTTTCCCATCGATTCAAACGATTGATCATAGTAAATATCTACATTTGGCAAGTGGAGAAACATATAGAATCGCGACAACTTCGTCAGGCCTATATCTCAAGGACTATCCGCTCGCAGATTTGAAATTGACTGAGACGGGCGTACATTTCAGCAATGGCAGTGAATCTGCAAAGTATTGTCTTACATATCAGGATGGGAAAAGAGAATATTTCAACGCGGACGGAAAGCTGATTGGCATTCAGGATCGATATGAAAATACGATCACGCTGGTACACACCCGCAAAAATGGCTATCCGCATATTGCAATTACAGATACACTGGGGCGTGAAACGGTCATTTCCGGGATGTCCACAGAAACCGGACATAGTATGACGATCCAGCTCCCGGATGGCAAGACGTTGACGTATGAATTACTGGAACAGAATAACTCATGCGTGCTTGCATCGTATTTGGATGTTGTAGGGAATAAGACATCCTACAGTTATACAAAAAGCAGTGCAAGCTTTAACGTGATGACTGGTGAAGCAAGCGAGGGCCGCAACACATATTTGAATCTGACGACGGTTACGCATCCGACCAATGCTCAAAGTATTTATACTTATGAGAAAACGAAGCGAAATCTTGGGGAAAAAGGCACTATGGAAGTCTACCGCCTTGTTTCCAGAAAGGATTTCCTCGAAGGGGAAGAACTCAATTGCCAGACATTCTGCTATTCGGAAAATGATTGCAGCGGATATCCGAGTATTCGCGATCCAGAGAAACTCAGTGACACGTATCAGTATTCAGCATCTGTAACGACACCGGATCACACGGTCACTACCACGACGTTCAATCACAAGCATCTTCCAATCCTAGTCGAATGCCATGCTGGAGACTCATTGCGCCGGAAGACGCAGTATACCTATGACAGCCGCAAACAGCCGATACGGCAGGAAATACAGTGCTTTTCCGCTGAAAATCAAAATCAGCCCTTCACTGTCATTACGGCTTCTGCATATGACAGCAACGGCAATCTGACCGCAGGCTGGACGGCACAGGCGAACGGTTCTACAGCAGATGAGGAATACCGTACCTCGTATACATATGATGACGCCTACGGTCTGCTGCTTACGAAAACATATAAGATGGACGCGGATACCACGATTGAGATCCGCAACACACTGGACAGCAGTAAGAAAAACATCGTCCGCACAGAGGTATTCCGAAATGGCGTCAAGACTGCCTGCACAGAGTACGATCACGACGCTTACGGAAATGTGACCTGTGAACGGCGCTATCATGATGATTTCACTGCATACGACACCACGCAGTATACCTATGACCGGAATGCTTACCTGTCTCAGGAAAAGCACACCGGGATCCTGACCGCAGACGGAGCAGACGCAGCTTCTACGCCCGGTCAGCCTGCCGGAACGATCACGACAGACTATGCATATGACGTTCTTGGCCGCATGACATCCGTCGCGGACGGCAATGGGGACACGACAGCCTATACCTACGATGCGGCCGGGAATGTCACGCTCTGTACAAATCCAGACGGAACGTCTGTCCGTTATGATCGTGATTACTCCGGCAATAAGCTCACAGTGACAGATGAAAACGGCGCTCAGATCCGGTATACCTACACACCGCTCGGTCTGGAATATGAGACGATCGATGTGCAGACGGATCTGGTCATGTCCCGGAAGGAATACGACGCACAGTCCCGACTCAGCAGGCTCAGCGATTTTGTGAACGGTGCAGTCACCGAATACACCTATGACGCATTCGATCGGATCCTGTCAGAGACTGTCCTGCAGGGAACGCAGATCCTGTCTCAGACGCTCTACTCCTATGACGATGCGGCAGAGGGCGGACTGTATCAGAAGGTCACAAAGACGATCGTCGGAGATGAAACGGCCCCGTCTGTCATTACGACACAGTACACCGACAAATGCGGGAACGTCGTGAAGACAGGCCGGTTCCTGAACGGCACGGAATATCTGGATACCTTCGGGTATGACTATCTCGGAAACAAGCTGTGGGAGCTTTCAGCGGCAGATGCTGCAAAAAATCTTCCCTTTACAGCGAAATACGAGTATAATGAAAGCAGTCAGGTCATAAAGACATACAATGCGGCTGGCCAGTTCACCGAGAACACCTACAATGCGCTCGGTCAGCTGATCCGGACGACAGATTATGTCGGTACGCCGACGCTCTATTCCTATGACGCCCTCGGCAGGCTGCTCTCACAGACCGTCACCGTTGAAGATGGTGTAACTGCCGTAAGCAAGTATGCGTACGACGCCAGCGGCAATATCATCTGCGAGTGGAAGCCCGTGCAGGCGGTCGGTGCGGCGGCGGAATGGTCAAAGAGCGAGTATGCCTATAACAGCCGCAAGAAGCTGATCTCTGCGAAGCAGTATGACGGCAGCGTGCTTGCCAGCGAGACGACGTATACCTATGACGGCGTCGGGAATATGCTGAGTATGAATGCAGGCGGCAGCACGACCAGCTATACCTACGACCGCTTTGGCAATGTCCTGACCATGACGGATGCGCTCGGCCAGACAGAAACGAGCACCTATGCCGCGCTGGGGCGGCTTGAATCCAGAACAGACCGGAACGGCACGATCACAAGCTATACCTATGATGCACTGGGCCGCGTTCTGAGCACGACCGCGCACAGCGGTGAAGACGCAGAGACGGTCACACGCAGCTACACGCTGACCGGGCAGGTCAAGACGGAGGAGAACGCCTCCAACCGGACGCAGTATCTCTATGATGAGCTGGGCCGTGTGGTGCGCGTGGCAGAGTCCGCCGCAGGTACGCCGGAGGTTCCGGTCGATCCTGTTCCGGTGCCGCAGCAGTATACGGTCACACTGGACGCCAACGGCGGCACCGTCGAGCCTGCCTCCGCGCAGGTACGCGGCGGGGAGCTGTATGTTCTGCCGGAGCCGGTGAAGACGGACTGCACCTTCTCTGGCTGGTATCTGAACGGTGAGACCTACGCTGCGGGTACCGCTGTGGAGATCACGGGTGACTGCACATTTGCTGCGCGCTGGGAAGAGAACACTTTCCTTCTGATCTATTACAGCAACTATGGCGAAGCGTCCGGCCTGACAGAAGAGGGCCGCATGCGCAGTTATGCCTGCGCGGAGGCCGTCGAGATCCTTGAAAATCCGTTCCGGGATGTACCGGATAAGACGGCCCGTTTTGCCGGGTGGAGCTATTCCAAAACGAGCAAAAACGCCGACCTCAAGCCGGGCGATGTTGTAAAAGACCTCTGCCACGAGGCAGGCGGCGTAGTCGAGCTGTACGCTGTCTGGGAATATCCCGCTGCCGAGCTGCCGGACAAACCCATCGTTGACCTGAGCGCCGACATTGCCATCCCGGAAACCAGTTTTACATACCTCAAGACTTACACTTATGATCTAGCAGGCAACCGGACGAGCTTCACGGTCACGCAGGACGGCGCGGAGCTCCAGAAGACCAACTATCTCTATGACGATCTGAATCGGCTGACAGCCGTCTATGCAAACGGGGGCACACAGGCCGCATATACCTATGACACGAACGGCAATCGTGCCAGTCTGACCTATGCAAACGGCGTGACTGAAACGTACCGCTATAACAAGGCGAACTGGGTGATTCTGCTCGAAAACCGCAACAAAAAGGGTGTCATTTCGTCTTACGCATATACCTACTACGCCAGCGGCAGTCAGAAGACGAAGACGACTGCCGGCGGCACGGTCACGAGCTATGTCTATGACGGCCTGAACCGTCTGATCCATGAGGCCGAGACGGGCGCGCTGACGCAGGGTTACACCTATGATGCCCGCGGGAACCGCGCGTCGATGACAGTCTCCGGCAAGGAGCGTTACACCGTCAGCTACGCTTATGACGCGAACAACCGCCTGCTGACGGAACGAAAAACGCGCGGCCTGCTGACTGATCTGACGACATATGCCTACGACGCGAATGGCAATCTGCTGTCAAAGACGTTCACCGGCGGAGACGGCAGCCTGACAGGCGCAGCCTACACCTATAACCTTTTCAATCAGCTTTCGACCGCGGCGGAGAACGGCCTGATTGCGGCGTATGCCTACAATGCGCAAGGCATCCGCACCTGCAAGGCCACCGCCACGAGCCAGACATATTTCCTGCTCGACGGCGGGAATGTGGTCGGCGAGCATGTCGGAAGCAAAACGGTCACATACCTGCGCGGCGCAAACCTGATCTCGCGTTCGGACGGAAGCAAGACAACCTACTATCTGTTCAACGCGCATGGCGACATTACAGATCTGGTCAGCGATTCCGGCACAGTCACGCATAAGTATGATTACGATGCGTTCGGTGTCGAGAAGAAGCCGGACCCGCTGGATGGGAATCCGTTCCGCTACTGCGGCGAATACTACGACGGCGAAACAAAGACCTATTATCTCCGCGCGCGGTATTATGATCCCAATATCGGCCGTTTTACCCAGCAGGACACCCACTGGACGACTGCCAATTCGATCTACGGCGACAATCCGCAGAAAATCAATGAGCGCGAGGACAAGCTGGGCCTGAAGTCGTATTCCTATGCGCCGCAGATCACCGCCGTCATGCAAGGTGGGAATCTGTATGTGTATGGGGTCAATAATCCGGTTGCTTTTTGCGACAGAAGTGGCTGTGCCGGAGAACTAGCATTGACATGGACCGGCAGTATGTGGTGGCTGCCGGCAATAGATGGTATCCTGCCAATTGGTGACATCATTTATCTAGGCGGCATTGGAGTAACAGCGGCCATTGACAGCATTGGTATTGACAATATTGCCAGATTTTTCAGTGAAGTTCCCAATGCACTTCAACAGCTTATTCAGCAAGCCGGGGATAAAGCCAAGACGATTTCCGACGCTGTACAGCAATCTGCATCTAGCAATACTCCATCTCCTGGTGACCCTAATTGGGGAAAAGGCTTTAAGAATTTTAGAGCATTGAAAAAATACTTAGGCTCTCCAGGCGAGGGAAATGAATGGCATCACATTGTTGAGCAATGCCAGATCAAACGTTCTGGTTTTGACGCAGAAACAATTCAAAATGTAAATAATGTTATAAATATATCAAAAGAAACACATCGACTTATTTCAGGGATATACAGCAGCGTGCCAGATCCGCTTGTGTTTGGTATCGACACGCACGGAATGATCTTACGCAATTGGCTTACTAATCAGAGCTTTCAAGTACAGTATCAAATTGGACTTAAAATCTTAAAGTATTTCGGAGTTTTGAGGTAACAATATGACAACTGAATCTGCATTAAACGAGTATTTAAAAATCGCCGCTGGAATTAACAAAACGCTGGCAGAATACAGTGACAAGACGCACACGCGCAAGCATAACACCAGTATGCGAAAAATGCTGGACTTTTATGAAAAATTACATACAGAGCCTGCCGTTGAGCGTGAAGTGTATTCTGCGCTGCTCAAAGAGGATGAGCCGTATTACAAACTGGTAGGGGCAATTAAGTGCTTAGAATTGGGTATGGCAACAACAGATGCTGTCGAAACATTAAAGAGGCTTCAGAACTGTACTGAACCGTTAATATCGAACAGTGCTTGCAGAAATTTAGAATCCTATATGTCCTATATGGAAAAAGCAGATGCCAGCACAAATTGGAGTTCTTGGAGGCTATGACAATGTCACCCCAGCCGGATCATCCGGCTGGGAATAGCCGCGGCGAATCGGCTCTTGTGCGAAAATCGCAGCGACGACGGCGGTCTTGAAACATTCTATACCTACGATGCGAACGGCAATCTACTGACGCACATAGCAGCCAGCGCGGACGGCATTGCGGGCAGCGCCGGGGTGGGCACATGAGCCCACGATTACGATGCGTTCGGCGTCGAGAAGAAGCCGGACCCGCTGGATGGGAATCCGTTCCGCTACTGCGGCGAATGCTACGACGGCGAGACGAAGACCTATTACCTCCGCGCGCGGTATTATGACCCCAATATCGGCCGTTTCACCCAGCAGGACACCCATTGGACGACCGCCAATTCGATCTACGGCGACAATCCGCAGAAGATCAACGAGCGCGAGGATAAGCTGGGATTAAAGACGTATTCCTATGCCCCGCAGATCACCGCCGTCATGCAGAGCGGGAATCTGTATGTGTATGGAGTTAATAATCCCGTTGCATATGTTGATACTACTGGAAACTTTATAATTTCGACAACATTGCTGTTGATTATAAGCGGCGCAGTACTTGTTGGTACTGCTGGTGCTTTGATCGGCAATAGCATTGCAAATCAGGCTGGCGCGACCGGTTGGAGCAAGGTCGGATATATTGCTGGTGGTGCAGCAATTGGTGCTCTTGTTGGAGGTGCAGCAGGTTGGGCTGCGGCACCGACAGTAGTCTCTGCCACAGGTGTTGCTGGTATATCGGTTACTACATCTGGTGTTTCAATTGTAGCTACTAATTCTGAATCTGTTGCTTCAACAATAGCTTCCGCTGCCGCTGACTCAATATCAACACCACAAGTCGTACAAGAAACAGCTCGCGCTACGCAACAACTTGCAACGTCACAAGTAACGCCAAGCGGACAATTTCATCATGTATTGTCCAACCCTATCATGCGCGCACTAAATGCACATCCTACCTTGTCTAATCTTTATAGGCGAAACGATTCCGTTGTACAAGCGTTAACACAATCAGCTCATAAGGGGTACCAAACATGGCACCGTATGATTGACAGTACAATGGTTGCATGGCTTAATAATCCAGCGAACATGAATGCCTCTCCCAAACAATTCTGGCTAGAACTTTACCGACTTTATAATACGCCAGAAATGCGGGCGCGATTTGGAGATGGGGTTTTGAGGTATATAGAGGGGATGATGAAATGAATTTTTATATAATCGATGATGTGCAAGAGACAAAGCGGCTTCAAGCACAGTCTAATCTGGATACAAACACGGCATATAGACGCGAGTGGTGCGAAGCATGGGCGGTTAACCGAAAAAACGGAGCATACGAAAGATGTCCGCTTTGCGGACGCCCAGTTTCTATGTTGAAATGGGAGCCTCCAAGGAAAATGCGCTTAGTGGGCACAAAATATCCAGATCGCCTGTCAGAATGGCTTATGGAGCCGCTTGTGGTTTCCGAACGATTTATAGAGGCATATCAACGTGCAAAGTTGAGCGGCATTTCGACTTTTTCCGAGATCGAAGTTGTGCGTAAAAAAGCCACTGCTCCTCCTGCGCCTCGCTACTATCTAGCAGAAGTGGATTATTCCCAGTCAGTCTGCATCGACCTACACAGGACAATCCTGTACGGCGAAAAAAATGACTGGTCTTGCGCGGTATGTAATCCGTTCGGAAGTACCTGCAGCCACATAACACATCTTGCACTCAATACTGCAAAATGGGATGGGACAGATCTTTTTCGGGTATACGCAGTCGGAACAGTATGCTCGCAGCGATTCTACGATTTTGTAAATGACTTTCAATTTACAAACTTCAATCTGGTTCCGATTTCCGAATATACATTCTAAGATATGCCTTTTGTGCAGCAGGGCATTGTCTGATCGCGGCGTATGCCTACAACGCACAGGGCATTCGCACCTGCAAGGCGACAGCCACGAGCCAGACGGATTTCCTGCTCGACGGCGGGAATGTGACCGGAGAACGTACCGGAAGCAAAACGGTCACATACCTGCGCGGTGCAAACCTGATTTCGCGTTCGGACGGAAGCAAGAAAACCTACTATCTGTTCAACGCCCACGGTGATGTCACCGAGCTGGTCAGCGATTCGGGTACCGTCACGCATAAGTATGATTACGATGCGTTCGGCGTGGAAAAGAAGCCGGGCCCGCTGGATGGCAATCCATTCCGCTACTGCGGCGAATACTACGACGGCGAGACAAAGACCTATTACCTCCGCGCGCGGTATTACGATCCCAATATCGGCCGTTTTACCCAGCAGGACACCCACTGGAACACGGCGAACAGCATTTACGGCGACAATCCGCAGAAGATCAATGAACGCGAGGATGAGCTGGGCCTGAAGTCGTACTCCTATGCACCACAGATCACCGCCGTCATGCAGAGCGGAAATCTGTATGTGTATTGCGGAAATTCTCCTACCAGTTACACAGATCCAAATGGTAGCGAATGGTATCATTGGTTAAT
>URLO01000049.1 GCA_900548625.1 uncultured Eubacteriales bacterium
ACGACGTATTTTGCGTTTTCCTCGATGAATTCCTTGCGCGGCTCGACGGCCTCGCCCATCAAAATGGTGAAGATCTGATCGGCCGCCACGGCGTCCTCGAGCGTGATGCGGCGAAGCGTGCGGGTCGTGGGATCCATGGTCGTCTCCCACAGCTCGTGCGGGTTCATCTCGCCAAGACCCTTGAAGCGCGAAATATCGACCTTCGCGTTGGGGTTATTTTCGCGCAGCTCGGCGGAGATCTTATCGCGCTCCGGCTCGGAATACGCCACGCGCGTGGTCTTGCCGCGCGTCAGCTTGAAAAGCGGCGGCACGGCGGAATAGACATAGCCCTGCTCGATGAGCGGCCGCATGAACCGGAAGAAGAACGTCAGCAGGAGCGTCCGGATATGCGAGCCGTCCACGTCGGCATCGGCCATGATGATGATCTTGTGATAGCGGAGCTTTTCGATGTTGAACTCCTCGCCGATGCCCGCGCCGAGCGCGGTGATGACGGGCTGGAGCTTGTCGTTGCCGTAGACCTTGTCGGCGCGCGCCTTTTCCACGTTCAGCATCTTGCCCCAGAGGGGAAGGATGGCCTGGAAGCGCGAGTCGCGTCCCTGCGTGGCGGAGCCGCCTGCGGAATCGCCCTCGACGATGTAGATCTCGGTGAGCGCGGGGTCGCGGTCGTTGCAGTCGCGGAGCTTGTCCGGCATCTGGCCGGATTCCAGCCCGGTCTTGCGGCGGATCGCCTCGCGCGCCTTGCGCGCGGCCTCGCGGGCGCGGTTTGCCATCATCGCCTTTTCGAGAATGGCCTTGCCCACGGCAGGATTTTCCTCAAGATATTCCGCAAGCTGCGTCGTGACGATGGAGCTGACGAGCGCGCGCATGGAGGCGTTGCCGAGCTTGGCCTTCGTCTGGCCCTCAAACTGCGCGTCGGTCAGCTTGACCGACACAATGGCGGTCAGTCCCTCGCGCACATCGTCGCCGGAGACCTTGTCGTCGGGCTTGATGTAGCCCTTTTTGAGGCCGTAGGCGTTGAGCACGCTCGTGAGCGCGCGCTTGAAGCCCTCCTCGTGCATGCCGCCCTCGGGGGTATGGATGTCGTTTGCGAACGAGACGATGGTCTCGGCGTAGCTGTCGTTGTATTGCAGCGCGACCTCGGCCGTTGCATCGTCCTTCTGGCCGGACATGTAGATGACGCCGTCCTGAATGGGCGTCTTGTGACGGTTATACCAGCGCACGAATTCCCGGATGCCGCCCTCGTAGCACATGGAGTCGTAGCGCTCCTTTTCGGGCTTTTCCGCGGACTCGGGGCGCTTGTCCTCAATGGTGATGTGCAGTCCGGCGTTCAAAAACGCCTGCTCGCGCATACGGGTATGCAGCGTTTCGTAGTCGTATTGCAGCGTGTCGAACATCTCGCCGTCTGGCTTGAAGGTGACCTTCGTGCCGTGCCCGTCCGTGGTGCCGACGACGCGCATCTCCTGCGTGATGTGGCCGCGGGAGAATTTCATCTGATAGATCTTGCCGTCCTTGCTGACCTCGACCTCGAGCCACTCGGACAGGGCGTTGACGACCGACGCGCCCACGCCGTGCAGACCGCCGGAGACCTTATAGCCCCCGCCGCCGAACTTGCCGCCCGCGTGCAGAACGGTATAGACGACCTCGAGCGCGGGCTTTCCCGTCTGCTGCTGGATGTCAACGGGGATGCCGCGGCCGTCGTCCGTCACGGTGATGGTGTTGCCGGGGTTGATGGTCACGCGGATGTGCTTGCAGTAGCCTGCCAGCGCCTCGTCCACCGCGTTGTCCACGATCTCGTAGACGAGGTGGTGCAGACCCGACGCGCTCGTCGAGCCGATGTACATGCCGGGGCGCTTGCGCACGGCCTCCAGACCCTCAAGGACCTGAATTTGACTGGCGTCGTACTCGTTTTGTACGGCGTCGTTTCTGATTTCTTCGCTCATATAGAAGCTCCTTTGCCTGAAAAGAGATGAATGCGGATCTGTGACGGCGCGCTCATTCGCCGCCCATGCGCTTTTGCAGCACAGAGGCGTTCGCGCGCGTCAGATAAATGCGCTGCTCGCCGTATTCCTGCGTCAGAACGAAGGATTTCGGCAGCGCGTCGGCGGCATCGACCGCCTCGCCGTTTTGCTCGGCACGCGCAAGAAATTCGCGCGTGCGCTTGGACCACGATGTGTTGTCGAGATCAAAAACGCCGATCACGGCGCTTTCGCGGACGGAGAAGTCCAGTCCGATGGAAAGATACATAGAGGTTACCTCATTCGTCTGTTTTTCGTGGCCGTTCGTAGGGGCGTCCGATATAGAATCATAGTTTTACCGACCATTTGTAGGGGCGGACGACTCTGTCCGCCCTCAAAATCCGGCGATTTTCCGCGACCATCTGTAGGGGCCGATGCCCACATCGGCCCTCTAAAATGTTGCGAATTCGCATTGGATTTCCATAAAACCGGACAATTCCGGCGGGCGGACAGGGTCGTCCGCCCCTACGGCGCAAAATCGAAACCCAATGCAATAACGCCCTCCCGCCCATACGGGGGTGTTTTCATTTTGGAGGGTGGGTCGATGTGGGCATCGACCCCTACGGTATGGAATCGGAAATACCACCTCATGTAGGGGCCGATGCCTACATCGGCCCGTTAAAATGTTGCGATTTTGCATCGGATTTCCATAAATCCGGGCAATTCCGGCGGGCGGACAGGGTCGTCCGCCCCTACGGCGCAAAATCGAAAATCAGCACGCTTTCGGCGGGTCAGACGAGCGCGCCGCCGCGGATGAGCATGACCTTCCCCAGCTCCGTGAGGCGGTCAGTCTCGCAGCAGGTGATGAGCACCTGCCCCGAGCGGATCTGATTGAGCACAAAATCCTGCCGCTTTGCGTCGAGCTCCGAAAGCACATCGTCGAGCAGCAGCAGCGGCTCCTCGCCGGTGTCGCGCCGCATCAGCTCGCGCTCGGCGAGCTTGAGGCTGATGGACGCGGTGCGCGTCTGCCCCTGCGAGCCGTAGCTCTTGACGCTCCTGCCGCCGATGGCGGCCTCAAAATCGTCCTTGTGCGGGCCGGACAGGCACTGCCCGGAGTCCAGCTCCGCGCGCTCATGGCGCTTCTGATGCTCCATGAGCTGCTCAAAGAGCGTCTGCTGAGAGGCAAACGGGTCTGTGACGGTGGAGACGGTCTGATACGCGAGCGTCAGCGCCTCGCTGCCGCCGGAAAACTCGGCGTGATACTCCGCCGCGGCCTCCGAAAGCGCCCTGAGATACCGCGCACGATAGGAGATCACGACGGCCCCGACCTGCGCCATGCGCAGGCTGAACTCCGGAAGCGGCTCAAGAAGCGACGGCATCTCGTGCCAGTCCTTGAGAATGCGGCTCTTGCTGTCGAGCAGCTTCGTGTACTCTGCCAGCGCACGGGCATAATTCGGCCGGAGCTGACACAGCGCCGTGTCGATCAGCTTGCGCCGCGCGGCGGAGCCGCCCTTGAGCACCTGAAGCTCCTCCGGACAGAACAGAACCGTCGTCAGAAGCCCCTCGAGCGCCGCTGCGGTCTTTTGCTTCACACCGCCGACGTAGATCTGCCTTGGACGCCTTCCGGCGAAAATCACGGCGCGAGCGGTCTGCCGGCGGCCTGTGGAAAAAAATGCGGCGTTCAGATCGGCAAAGTCCGCGCCGAAGCGCACGAGCTCCTGCGGCCGCGCCGTGCGGAAGCTGCGGCCTGTGGACAAATATGCCACCGCCTCAAGGAGATTCGTCTTGCCCTGCGCATTTTCCCCGAGGATCAGATTGACGCCCGGAACGAAGCTCGCCTCCAGGCGCGCGTAATTTCTGAAATCGTAGAGCGTGAGCGCCTCAAGCCTCATGCCCGTCTCCCGTGACGCGCCAGGTATTGCCCATAAACGTCACCGTGTCGCCCGGACGGAGCTTTTTGCCGCGCATGGTGCAGCCCTCGCCGTTCACCTGCACCTCGCCCTCCTGAATGAGGTTCTTCGCCATGCCGCCGGAGCCGACGGCATTGACGTATTTGAGAAAATCCTGGAGCTTGATAAACTCGGTCGTGATCGGAATTTCTTCCACATGCTCCTGTTTCTTTGTGACTCTGACTTTCATATCATTCTCCTGCCTTCAGGCGCACGGGGAGCACCATGTAGCTGAATTTTCCGCTGCCGTCGCAGGGGTTCAGGACGATGGGGCTCAGGCCGTTGATGAGTTCCATGGAGACCTCCGGCGTCGGAACGGCGCGGAGCGCGTCGAGCAGATACCGGCTGTTGAAGCCGATCTCGAGATCCTTGCCGTCGCCGGCAGTTGTGCACATGTCGTGTGCCTCGCCGATGGTGGAAACCGTGCGGAAATCCGCGGTGTTATTGCCGAAGGTGCAGCGCACCGGACTTTTGATCTTTTCCGAGATGACCAGACTCACGCGCTCGATGGAATCGGTCACGTCGCGGACGTTGGCCGTGACCTTGATCGGATTGTTCTGCGGCAGAACGCGCCGCCAGTCGAGGAACTCTCCCTCGAGGATGCGGCAGACGAGCGTGGCGTCACCGATCGTAAACAAAATATGCTTCGTGCCGAGATAGATGACCGCCGGTTCGTCGGTATCGTCGAGAATTTTCTCGACCTCCTTCAGCGCCGAGGCCGGCGCGACGAATTTGACCGTCCGCTCCAGCGGCGTCTCCGGCAGATACCGGCGCAGCGCAAGGCGGTAGCCATCGACCGCCACGACGGTGACAGAATCGTCGGCAATTTCAAAAAGGCAGCCGGTATGGATGGGCCGCGCCATATTTTCGCTCGCCGAGAAGATCGTACCCGAGATCATCTCCCGCAGCTCGCGCTGCGGCACGGGAATGCCCTTTTCCGACTCCACGTCGGGAAGCACGGGATAGTCCTCGGCGTTCATCGCCGTGATCGTAAAGGAGGAAATGCCGCCGCGGATAAAGACGCGGAATTTTTCATCGACCGTGACGGTCACCTCGTCGTCGGGCAGCTTCCGGATGATGTCAAAAAACAGACGCGCCGGCATGATGCACGCGCCGGACTCGGCAATGTCGGCGGGAACGCCGACGGTGATCCCCGTTTCCAGATTATAACCCGTCAGCATGACTTTCACACCCGCCTGAATGAGCAGGCCCTCC
Source organism: uncultured Eubacteriales bacterium (assembly GCA_900548625.1). Classification (GTDB taxonomy): domain Bacteria; phylum Bacillota; class Clostridia; order Oscillospirales; family Oscillospiraceae; genus CAG-170. The sequence continues at coordinate 5,120 of URLO01000049.1, forward strand.
AGCGACGGGATCGCGCTCTTCGGCGCGACGGTCCGCGAGGCCACGGAGATGGCGGAAACAAGCAGCGCTTTTTCACAGGTAAACTTCATAGGGACGACCTCTTTTCTCTTAAGATAGATCCTTTCTTTAGAGAGAAAGGAAGCAAAGTTAGTAACAGTAAGCAGTAGAGGAATTTTGTGTGGAAAACCGGCGTGAGGCCAGTGTTTTCAATGGCTATTTGTCCACAGGCACTTGTGCAGGAATTTGAAGCTTTTCCACAGGCCATTTCGTGAAACAATGGTTCCACATTTGTACACAGAAAAAGTTTCAACAGTCAACATGCACATGTGGATAACTTTTTGGATACAGAAATACGGGCACTCGCAGCGCCGGGCGCAAAAATTCAGGCGGATATGCGCGGGCAGAGCCTCCGGGTCAGAGCTTGCTGTTGACGTTCGCGGTGATGTCGCGGATGTTGTCCTGAATGCCGGAGGTGCTGTCCTGAAGCAGCTTTTCGACCTTATTGAGCGCGTGAATGACGGTCGAGTGGTCGCGGCCGAACTCGCGGCCGATGTCCGGAAGGCTCAGATTTGTCATTTTTCGGATGAGATACATGGCGACCTGACGCGCCTCGGCGGTACTCTTGTTTTTGAGCGTGCCGCGCAGCGTCTCCTCCTCGATGGAGTAGAAGCGGCAGACCTCGCCGATGATGAGACTCGGCGTGGGCAGCGTCTCCGCCTTGCCCTTGTACATGTCCTTGATGGCGCGCGAGACGTGCGGCACGTCCATGACCATGTTGGAAAGCTCCTTGTAGGCGAGGATCTTCTTGACCGTGCCCTCGATCTGGCGGATGTTGGTGGTGATGTTCTCCGCGATGTAGGAGCAGACGTCATCCGGAATGTCCATGCCGTAGCTCAAGGCCTTTTCCTTGATGATCGCCATGCGCGTCTCGTAATCGGGCGGCTGAATATCGGCGATCAGCCCCCACTCGAAGCGCGTTTTCAGACGGTCTTCCAGCCGGAGCATTTCATTGGGCGGCCGGTCGGAGGTCAGGACGATCTGCCGGTGGCTCTCATAGAGGTTATTGAAGGTATGGAAAAACTCCTCCTGCGTGGAGGTCTTGCCGGCGATGAACTGGATATCGTCCACGAGAAACAGATCCGCGCCGCGGTATTTGCTGCGGAACTCGGCATTTCTGCCCTCCTGAAGGGCTGCGATCAGCTCGTTCGTGAACTGGTCGCCCTTGATGTAGACGATGTTGTAATCCGGGTGCTTTTCGTGGATGACCGAGGCGATGGCATAGAGCAGGTGCGTCTTGCCGAGACCCGACGGGCCGTAGATAAAAAGCGGATTGTAGGTTTCCGCAGGATTGTTCGCCACGGCCAGCGCCGCCGCATGTGCAAAGCGATTGGACGAGCCGACCACGAAGCGGTCGAATGTGAACTGCGGATTGAATTCGATGAATTTCGGCTTTTTTGTGCCGCGCTGGCGATAGGCCTCCATCTCCTCCTCGCCGAAGACGACAAGCTCGACGTTCTTCTGGAACAAGTCCTGCATCGCGTCCTGAATGTATCCGGCGCAGCGGCTGAGGATGATGTCCTTGCGATAGTCGGAGGAGGAATACAGCACAAGCCGGGTGTCGGTCAGCTCAACGACCTCGACCTCGTCGAACCATGTGGACACGACCGGCGCGGTCAGGCGGTTTTCCATGTGGCCAAGGATCTTGGCCCAAACATAGGCGGAGGAGTACATGCAGTCGGTTCCTTACCTTTCCTCGCATACGCGCCCTGCGTATGCGCAAATTTCAACACCATAAGAATAGCACATTGCAGCGGATATTTCAAGTTTCAAGCCGCCGCGATACAATTAAATATAAATGCAACGCCCAAATTCAAATTGTTGCACGCTTTCGTGCGCCATTTTTCCGGGCGCCGCCCCGCATGGGCAGAAAAATCCCCGCAGCCTGGTCTGCGGCGGCGGGGTGTTTGCGTTTGGCGGACGATATAGAATCAAATTGAAACGGTCATTTGCAGGGGCGTCCGCCCCTACGGCGAAAAACGCAGAAATAATACGAATTCGCATTGGATTTCCGTAAAAACGGACAATTCCGGCGGGTCGATGTGGGCATCGACCCCTACGGTGCAAAATGGGGAATCAGTGCGGATTTGCCGGAAAAACGCCATAAAATAGATGTTTTCTGCGGGCGGACAGGGTCGTCCGCCCCTACGGTGGAAAATGGGAAACCGACACGTTTTCGCCGGAAAACCGTCATAAAACGGGTGCTTTCGGCGGGTCGATGCGACGCCCACAGGCTAGTTTCGAGGCGCAACCGCGCAACGCGCGGCTCTTAGCGCCGAGATGGGCATCGACCCCTACGGCGCGGAATGGGAAATGCGACGATTTTTCGCCTGACCCACACGATTTTAAACGGCCATTTGTAGGGGCCGATGCCCACATCGGCCCGCCAAAATGTTGCAAATTCGCATCGGTTTTCCGTAAAAACAGGTGCTTTCCCTGTCTGTCAGCCCTTCAGGACGCGGACGGCCTCGCAGAGCGCGTCATGGAGCGCCGCGACATCTGCCTCGGTGTTTTCCGGGCAGAACGAGACGCGGATGGAGCCGTCGATGACGGCGGGCGGGAGGTGCAGCGCCTCGAGGACATGGCTGCGGTGGCCTCTGGAGCAGGCGGAGCCGGCCGAGACGTAGATCTCCCGGTCCTGAAGGCAGTTGATGATGCCCTGCGAGCGAAGGCCGGGGATGGAGAGATTGACGATGTGCGGCGCGTCCTGCTTTCCGAGCAGAACGAGCCCCGGCACGTCCGCGAGCGTCTCGCGGCAGAGGTCGCGGAGCTTCTGCATGTGTGCGATGCCGCTTTCAAGGCGCGGGAACTGATCGGCGCAGGCCGCGCCGAAGCCGCAGATACCGGGGAGATTTTCGGTGCCGGAGCGATAGTTGGACTCCTGCCCGCCGCCTGCGATCAGCGGCGGCAGCGTCAGACCCGGACGGATGTACAGCGCACCCACGCCCTTTGCGGCGTGGATCTTATGGCCGGAGACGGAGATCATATCCGCGCCGAGCGTTTTTGCCTTGAAGGGGAGCTTGAAAAAGCCCTGCACGGCGTCGGTGTGGAACAGCGCGAGCGGGCTGAGCCGCCGCGTGGCGCGGAGCATCTCGCGGATGGGCATGACGGCGCCGGTCTCATTGTTGACCATCATCACGGAGACGAGAATGGTGTCGGGGCGGAGCGCCTGCGTGAGCGCCTCGGCGGAGACATAGCCCGTCTCGTCGGGCTGGAGATAGGTGACCTCAAAGCCGCGCGCCTCCAGCCGCTGCATCGGGTGCAGAACGGCGTGGTGCTCCACGGCAGTGGTGATGATGTGCCTGCCGCGCTTTCCAAGACGCTCTGCCGCGCCGGAGATCGCCCAGTTGTCGGCTTCGGTGCCGCCGGAGGTAAAGAAAATGCGCTCCGGCTCGGCGCCGAGCGCCTGCGCCACCTGCTTGCGGGCCGTTTTCAGGCGCTTTTCGGCTTCGATCCCCAGCGCGTGTACGGAGGAGGGATTTCCCCACGCACAGCAGAGAAGCTCGGTCATCGCATCGACGCAGGCCCTGGACGGCTGCGTCGTGGCGGAATTGTCTAAGTAGATCATGGTGGTTCCTTCTTTCGGTCAGCAATGAGGAAAAATGATTTTTGTACAGGGTTTCGATTTTACACCGTAGGGGTCGATGCCCACATCGACCCGCCGGAAACGCCCGTTTTATGGCGGTTTTCCGGCGAATCGGTTTTGATTTTCCATTTTACACCGTAGGGGCGGACGACTCTGTCCGCCCGCCGGAATTGTCCGGTTTTATGGAGATCCGATGCGCATCCGCAACATTTTGAAGGGCCGATGTGGGCATCGGCCCCTACATGAGGTGGTATTTCCGATTCCATATCGTAGGGGTCGATGCCCACATCGACCCGCAAGAAAACGCCCGTTTTATGGTGGTTTTCCGGCGAATACGTGAAATTGCGGTTCCACGTCGTCCGCCCCTACAAATGCGCGTAAAAAACGTACAGGTCGGGCGAAAAAACGCCATGTTGCCCGTTTTGTGCCGGGGCTTTTATTTTCCGACGCAGAAGCGCTCAAAGATCCTGTTTGTGATATCCTCGCGCATGGTGCGGCCGGTGACCTCGCCGAGGGCGGACATGGCGGCCTCCACATCGACGAGTACGGCGTCGGGCGTCATGCCCTGCCGCATGGACTCGAGCGCCGCGTCCAGCGCCTTTCCGGCGCGCAGGACGGCGTCCGCCTGACGCTCGTTCGTGAGGATGGAGCCGTCACAGGGCGCGCCCTGCGGGAAGGTGAGGTCGAGCGCCTGCGCAAGGAGGTCAATGCCCTCGCCCGTTTTGGCGCAGACCGGCACGACAAACTCAAACGGCAGGTCGGACGGCTGGAGCGCGGCGGGGAGGTCGGTTTTGTTGAGGACGGCAATGGCGTGCGGCGCGTCGAGCGCGGCGCGCATCGCGTCCAGATCGCTCTCGTCCAGCGCGCGGCTGGCGTCGCAGACAAAAATGGCAAGCTCCGCCGAGCGCGCGGCCTCTTTCGCGCGCTCCACGCCCATTTTTTCGATTTTATCCTCCGTTTCGCGCAGACCTGCCGTGTCGAGCAGGCGCAGCAGATGCCCGCCCAGCGTCACAGACTCCTCGACCGTGTCGCGCGTCGTTCCCGCCACATCGGTGACGATCACGCGCTCATAGCCGCACAGGGCGTTCAGGAGGCTCGATTTTCCAACGTTGGGGCTTCCGAGGATGACGGCGCGGATGCCGTTTTTGAGCCGCTGGCCGCGGCGGAAGGTCGTGAGAATGGATGCGAGCGTATTGACCGCGCCCTCCAGCACATCGCGGTGCTGGCGCAGCTCAAACGGCTCGATGTCCTCGTCGGGATAGTCGAGCACGGCGTGAAAATGCGAGCAGACATCGACGAGCGAGAGATAGACCGGGTCTATTTTCCGCAGCATCGCGCCGCCGAGCTGACCGGCGGCATTGGCGGCGGCGTCGGCTGTCTCGGCGTCGATAAGATCGATGACGGCCTCGGCCTGCGTGAGGTCCATGCGGCCGTTTAAAAAGGCGCGGCGCGTGAACTCGCCGGGGCCTGCCTGCCGGAAGCCGGCAGAAAACAGCGCGCGCAGCGCGGCCGTGAGCACGGCGGGCGAGCCGTGACACTGAAATTCGCAGGTGTCCTCGCCGGTGTAGGAGTGCGGGCCGTGCGAAATGACGGCAACGCAGTGGTCGAGCACCCGGCCCTGCTCGTCCAGAAGCGTCCCGAGCGTCATGTGCCGGTCGGGCGCTTCAGAGAGGGGCTTGCCGTTCTGGGTACGGAACACGCCGGAGGCGGCGGCGATGCAGCCGCTTCCGGACATGCGAACGATGCCGATGCCCGAGCGTACCCAGCCCGTGGCGACGGCGGCAATGAGATCAGACATGGCTTCCTCCGTTCAGGAAAAAATGGCGGCGGGCCTCAGCGCCAGACGACGTCGATGCCCTTGAGAAGCAGCGGATTGACGTTCAGAACGGCCTTGTCGCCGAGGCTGCACTGGATGCCGCTCACGTCGCAGACGGTGTGCAGCATACCGATGTGGCCAAGCACGCGGCAGGGCTTGCCGTTGATGGTGACATGCAGATGCTTGCGGAAGATCAGCCCCTTGAACGCAGAGAGCATCTTCCGAAGCTGGTCGCGCGGGCGGAAGATGTCATTTCCCATCTCACAGCCGAAGCCGTGATACCAGCCGACGGACAAGACCGCCGTGCGCGTGGGCTTTTTCGCCTTCCATGCCGCGCCGTAGCCGCAGGTGTGCCCCTTCGGGAGCCAGCGAAGCTCCTCAACGGTCGCCTCGCAGGTGCCGATGCGCTTGAGGCCGTAGCTGCCCTTGAAGCTGAGTCTGCCGAGGATGGCGGAGCCGACGCGCACCGCGCCGAGCGTCAGCTCCGGGAAGCGGAGCAGCGCGGCGGAATTGCTGATGTGCGTCAGGCCAGGGTGATACCCGGCGGCGGTGACGGCGGCAAGCACCGCGTGAAAGCACTCTGCCTGCTCAAGCGTCTGCTTTTTGTTGCAGAACGCGGAGTGCAGATGCGTATAAATGCCGGTGACGGCAATGGCGTCCATGTAGGAATAGACGGACAGGATCTTGTCGGTCTCGCTTGGGAGAAAGCCGTAGCGCCCCATGCCAGTGTCGATCTTGAGGTGCGCCTCCGCCTTCTGACCGCGCTGGGCGGCAATGCCGTTGAGCACGGCGGCGTCATCCTGACTGGAGACGGTGAGCACGGCGCCGAGGTCGAGCAGGCTGTGTATCTCGTCCGAGTCGGCAGTGGGACGGAGCATCAGGATCCATGCGTCCGCAAAGCCCGCCTCGCGCAGGGCGCGCACGTCGGCAATTTCCGTGACGGCAAAGCGCGTGATGCCGGCCTCGCGGCAGACCGCCGCCATCGGAATGAGACCGAGTCCGTAGCCGTCGCCCTTCAAAACGGCGATGACCTCCGCCGAGCCGGCGCGTTTTTTGATGTTGTCCAGATTTTTTCGCACGTCTGTGCGCTCCACGATATAGGCCTTCATATATCCAGACTCCCTTCGCGTTTATTTTCCGCGGTTTTTGATGAGATAGACGCGCTTGCGCAGCTCCTTGAATACGGAGGTGCCGTGCTCGACGCACCAGTAGACGGCGGGACTGAGCACGAGGTCCATTTCCCCGACAAATTCCGTAAACTCGCCGCCGAAGCCCTGCTTGAAGCGGAACAGGCCGTAGAGCGGGTTGTCCTCGGACACATCGCCCGAGACGCCGCGGAAGTCGTACACGCGGCAGCCGGTCTCGACCGCCCACTGAATCATGCTCCACTGGAGCAGATAGTTCGGCATGAGGTTGCGCTGCTCGTTGGAGGACGCGCCGTAGAGATACCAGACCTTGTCGCCGTAGTGGATGGCGAGCGTTCCGGCGATGGGCGCATCATCCGGGCCGAAGGCCATGTAAAGCCGCGCGTGCTCGCCGAGATTGTCGAGCATATTCGCAAAATATTCCGGCTGGCGCGTGACAAAGCCGTCGCGCACGCCGGTCGTGAGCATCAGCTCCGCGAAGGCGGGCACCATTTCCTTGCCGCAGATCCTGACCGTGACGCCCTTTCTCTGGGCGAGGCGGATGTTGTAGCGCCATTTCTGGTGGAAGCCCGCGAGCAGCTCCTCCTCGGTCTTTCCCTCGACGTTCAGGCGGAAAACGTAGCGCGGCTGGATGGCCTCAAAGTTCTTGCCGCCCTCCTTGCCGCGGAAGCCGAACTCATGCAGCATGGCGGAAAAGGCGGTGTTGGACGAAGGCACGTCGGGGTCGATTTTGATGACGTAGGCCCGGTACCGCTTTGCAAGCTCCTTTGCGCCTGCGAGCAGCTCGGAAAACGTCTCGCGGTCGTCCAGGTCGCAGACCGGGCCGCGGCAGCCGTACATCAGGCTCCGGCCGATGCCGGGGACCTTGCGCGTCATGAGCGCGAGCGTGCCTTTGATCCTGCCGTCTGCGCCGCGGACGGCAACGGCGTCCCACTTCCACATGGGCTTTTGCAGACCCCAGAGACGGCTCTGGGCAAAGTTGCCCTTCGGGTGGGACTGGACAAAGGCTTCGTATTCGGAAAGCGTTTCGTTTGTGATGAATTCGTACATGTCGGGCCTCGCTATACATATATTATAATAGTGTCGAAAACTGTCTGAGCGGGAATTTCGCTGATAATTCAATCTATCATACCACATTTGCCCGTCGTATGCAAAGGGTACGGTATATTTTTTGCACGTTTGCGGCACAATAGCCGCAAATGGAGGGATGACGGTGCAGGCAGATGCGATCCGGGCGCTTTTTGCGGGCGCGGCAGATCTGGAGGAGCGGACGGTGTGCGCAGGCGGCAGCTCGCTCACGGTCTTTTTTCTCGACGGGCTGACCTCCGGCGGAGACATCGCGGCGCTGGTCATCCGGCCGCTGCGGGAAAATCTGCGGGAGGGGACGATGCAGGAGCTTCTGCATCAGGCGGAGACGGGCGCGGTCTGGTGCGCGGCCGTCTCGCGTGCGAGGGACGCGGAGAGCGCGGCGGAAAAGCTCGTAAACGGCTTCTGCGTGGTCGTGTTTCCGGGCGAAGCGGAGGCGCTCTGCTTTGAGACGAAGACGGGAGAAAAGCGTGCGCCGTCTGCGCCGGAGGCCGAGAGCACGGTCAAGGGCGCGAAGGACGCCTTCACCGAGACGGTGCGCACGAACACGAGCCTTGTCCGCCGCCACCTGCGCACGCCGCGTCTGCGGCTGGAGCAGAAGATCGTCGGAACGCAGTCCGGCACCTGCGTGACGCTCTGCTACATGGACGGACTGAGCGATATGGCGCGCGTCGAGCGGATGCGCAGACGGCTCGACGAGATCGAGCTTGCGGGGCTTTTGTCCCCGGCGGCGGTGGAGGAGAGCGTGACCGGCTCCCGCGCGACTGCGTTTCCGATGCTCGAGTACACCGAGCGGACGGACAAGTTCTGTCAGGGGCTTCTGAGCGGGCAGATCGGCCTGCTGGTCGATGGACTGCCGGAGGGCTTTCTCGCGCCGGTCTGCCTCGGGCGGCTGATGCAGTCGCCCGAGGACCGCGCGGTTGATTATATTTCCGCGACCTGCGTGCGCATCCTGCGGTATCTTGCGCTGGCGGCGAGCCTGCTTTTGCCGGGGCTGTATGCGGCGATGGCGATGCACCATCCCGAGATGCTCCCGGCAAGGCTGCTCGCGGCGATCATCGAAAGCAAAAAGGACGTCCCGTTTTCGACGATCCTGGAGGTGCTGGGGCTGCTGGCCGCGTTTGAAATCTTGCAGGAGGCGGGGCTGCACCTGCCGCAGGCCATCGGCACGGCGGTGTCGATCATCGGCGGTCTTGTCGTGGGGACAGCGGCGGTCGATGCAAAGCTCGTCTCTCCGGCGGCGCTCATCGTGTCGGCGGCGGCGGGCATCTGCGGCTTTGCGCTGCCGAGCCGCGACCTGTCCGACGCGGTGCGCATCTGGCGCTTTGCGCTCACGGCGATGGCGGGCGCGGCAGGGCTGTTCGGGCTGACGGTCGGGACGATTTTGCTGCTGATCCATCTGGCGGGGCTGCGCTCGCTCGGCGAGGCGTATCTCGCGCCGTTTTCAGACGTCGGGACGGGCGGCGCACTCGTGCGCAGACGCTATGACAAAAGGGGGCGCGGCGCATGAAACGGGCATATCTCTTGGCGCTGCTTGCGGCAGGGCTGGTGCTGACGGGCGTTTTGCCGCTCGAGGTGCACGACCCCTCGGAGCTGCTGCCGGCGCGGGTGCTGACCGTCCGAAGGGAGGACGGCTGGGTGCATACGGCCTGTGACAGCGGCGCAGAGGGCGTCGGAAAAACGCTCGACGCGGCGCTTGCGGACATGGCGCGCTCTGCGGAGGGAGTCCTGTTTCTCGACACGGCGGAGCACATCCTTCTGCACGGCGGCGCGCGGGAGCTGACGGCGCAGGTCGCGGCGTCCTCGCGGCTGCGCCCTGCGGCAAGGCTCTATCTGACCGGGGAACGGATGCCGGACGCAAAGCGCAGCGCCGCGTTTTTGCAGGCACATCCGGGCAGGGTCACGCTCGGCGCGGTACACGCCGCGATGCTCGGCGCAGGCGGCGTGACGCTCCCGCGTGTGGTGGAGACGGAAGGGAGGCTTCGTCTGCTTGAGCGATGACATGACGGCGCGCCAGCGGCGGGCGTGGAGCTTTGCCGCCGCGACCGTTCCGGCGGTGATGGTCTGCGCCGCAAACGCGTGGCAGTGGGTGCTGTTTGGCTGCGCGGCAGCGGCGCTACTGCATCTATATATGTATCTCGCGCGCAGCAGGCACGGGCTTTGCCTGACGGAGAGCTACGCGGCGGCCTTTGGAGCGCCGTTCGGGCGGGTCTTACTCGGGCTGACGGCGCTCTGGACGCTTCTGGCGCTTGCCGGAGCCGCAGGCGGCGCGTCCGCCGCATTTCCGGACGGTGAGGAGGGGCGGCTTGCCCCGGCTGCGGTGCTGCTTCTGGCGGGGCTTGCGTGCCGGTACGGCGCGGGCATCCCGGCACGCTGCGCGGCTGTGGCGGCGCCGGTGCTGGCGGGGCTGTATCTGATCCTGATCCTCGCGGCTGCGCCGGGCGTGCGCGGCAGCTGGTGCGGCCCCTGGGGCGCGCCCGCCATGGCGGCGCAGGCAGGCACGGCGATGCTCCTGCCGACGGCGGCGCTGTTTCTCGCGGAAGGGCGTGAGAAGGACGAAAAGCCGCCTGCACTGACGCTCGGGTGGCTTCTGGCGGCGCCTGCGGCGATGGCGCTCGTCACGTCGGGAAATCTCAGTCCCCAGCTCACGGCGGCGGAGCCGCTGCCGTTTTACACGCTGACCAAGACGCTCAGCCTCCTGTCCGTGATGGAGCGCTTTGAGCCGCTTTTGTCGGCGGCGCTGTTTCTGGGGCTTTTCTGCATGGCGGCGCTTCTGACGGCGTCCGGCGTAAAAATCGCAGCGCTCTGCGCGGGGACAAAAGAAAAGCCGTGGCACCGATGGGCATTTTGCGGCGCGGCTTTTCTGCTGACGGACGCTGCACGGCGGCTGCCCGACGGAGTGCGGGTGGGCGGCACGGCTGTATTTTGGGGTCTGGTGCCGATATTAGCACAAGTGATAGTAGGTATAAAAAAAGTCGAAAAAAAGGCGAAAA
>URLO01000050.1 GCA_900548625.1 uncultured Eubacteriales bacterium
GCCTCGGACAAAATACACTACGCGATGCAAGTGTGGAATTTGTGCGCAGCCAGCGCACAAATTATGCGCGCCGCATCACGCAGCCTTTTCAAACGCGAACCAAGCCCCGCGGTTCGCGTTTGAGAGCTTGTCAAAAAGACTTTTTTGACAAGCACAAAAGGATATGTGCCCGAAAAAAGCACATATCCTTTTGCAGCAGCCTGAGCGGCAGCCGCCATCATTCAAATTTGGATCTACAAAACCTGTTTTATGACAGCTCCCGGATGGCGGAGCGTTCGGTTCAGTCTACGATTTCGACCGTGACCTTCTGCCCGGTGCGCTGGGCGACCGATTTGACAATGGTGCGGATCTCGCGGGCAATGCGGCCCTGACGGCCGATCAGCTTGCCCATGTCCTCGGGTGCGACGTGCAGCTCCAGGGTGGTGCCGCCGTCTTCGCCCTCGATCTCACGGACTTCAACACGCTCGGGATCATCGACCAAACTCTTTGCCATGTAAAGCAAAAGCTCTTTCATGTCGATTCTCCGGTTCTTACAGGACGTTTGCCTTCTTGAGCAGGCCGCGGACGGTGTCGGTGGGCTGAGCACCGTTCTTGATCCACTGCTTTGCCTTCTCGGCGTCAACGGTCACGGCAGAGTTGTTCTGCGGATCGTAGGTGCCGATCTCCTCGATGAAGCGGCCGTCGCGCGGGAAGTGCGAGTCGGCGACAACGATGCGGTAGTAGGGGTTCTTCTTAGCGCCCATTCTTCTGAGTCTGATCTTGACCATTTGATGTTTCCTCCAAAAAATAACTCAATCAATATATTTCGTAAAGCGATACGCTGAAACGATGTGTTTACATGCCGGGCATGCCGGGGAAGCCGCCGAGCTTGCTCATGCGCTTCATCTTCTTGGAAGCGCCGGGGCCGGAGAACTGCTTGATCATCTGATTCATCATGTCGAACTGCTTGAGCAGACGGTTGATGTCCTCGACCTTGACGCCGGAGCCTGCCGCGATGCGGCGCTTGCGGCTGTGGTTGAGAACGGCGGGGTTCTCACGCTCATACGGCGTCATCGACTGGATGATCGCCTCGGTGCGGGAGAGCGCCTTTTCATCGACCGCCGCGCCCTTGAGCGCGCCCATGTTCATGCCGGGCATCATGCCCGCGATGTCCTCCAGACTGCCCATGCCCTTGAGCTGGACAAGCTGGTCGTAGAAATCTGCGAGGGTGAATTTGTTGGTACGGAGCTTCTTTTCAAGCTCCTCCGCCTTTTTCTGGTCGAACGCCGCCTCCGCCTTTTCAATGAGCGTCAGCATGTCGCCCATGCCGAGGATGCGCGAGGCCATGCGGCCGGGATGGAACGGCTCGATCTGGTCGAGCTTTTCGCCCACGCCGATGAACTTGATGGGCTTGCCGGTCACGGCCTTGACGGAAAGCGCCGCGCCGCCTCTTGCGTCGCCGTCGAGCTTCGAGAGGATGACGCCGTCAATGTCGAGGTAGTCGTTGAAGGTCTGCGCGGCGTTCACCGCGTCCTGACCGGTCATGGCGTCGACCACGAGCAGGATCTCGTTGGGCTTGACGGCGGCCTTGATGTTCTTCAGCTCGTCCATCAGCGCCTCGTCCACATGCAGACGGCCTGCCGTATCGAGGAAGACCATGTCGTTTCCGTGGCGGACGGCGTGCGCGATGGCGGCCTTTGCCACATCGACGGGGTTGGTCTGGCCCATTTCAAAGACCGGTACGCCGACCTGCGAGCCGACGACCTGAAGCTGCTTGATGGCGGCGGGACGGTAGATGTCACACGCGCACAGCAGTGGGTTTTTGCCCTGCTTTTTGAAAAGCCCTGCGAGCTTACCGGTGTTGGTGGTTTTGCCCGCGCCCTGAAGACCCACCATCATGACGACCGTGGGCGGCTGAGAGGCCATGCGGATCTTCTGGTTGTCGCTGCCCATCAGGGCAGTCAGCTCCTCGTTGACGATCTTGACGATCATCTGCGCGGGCGTCAGGCTTTCGAGCACATCCGCGCCCACGGCGCGCTCGGTGACGCGCTTGATGAAGTCCTTGACGACCTTATAGCTGACGTCGGCCTCCAGAAGCGCCAGACGGATCTCGCGCATCGATTCCTTGACGTCGGCCTCGCTCAGGCGGCCTTTGCCGCGCAGCTTTTTGAAAGCGGCGGACAGTTTTTCGGTAAGACCTTCAAATGCCATAGCTACTCCTTTATTTTACCGGCGGCGGAGAGGATCCGCCGCGCCGCGTCCTCAGCGCCGGCCACGCCCTGAAGCGTCCGCGCGGCCGCGGTGATCTCATCGAGCGCCTGCTGCGTGCGGCGCGCGCGGGCAATGCAGCCGGTCTTCTCCTCCATGCGCAGGAGAACGGCCTCCGCCCGCGCCAGCGTGTCGTGCACGCCCTGACGGGTGATGCCCGCTTCCTCGGCGATCTCGCTGAGGGAAAGGTCCTGATTGTAATACAGGTCGAAGCAGGTCTTCTGCTTCTCGGTCAGCAGCTCGCCGTAATAATCAAACAGCAGAGTCATGGCAAACGCATCCGGTTTCATGCAGCCCCTCCTCTGCCGACAAGGCTTTTGCCTTTACAGCTTGTATACTATACACGATTTCGGGCCGTCTGTCAAGAGAAAAACTTGACAGCAAATCATCGGGAAAAACGGCGGACAGGCTCGTTTTGGCAGCGTGATCGTCTTTACAAAATACTAAAATTATGTTAACATCAAAACGTGCATTTGTTTATTTTGAGCAAAGGAGTCGAACCATGAAAAAAAGGATCCTACATATGCTTCCGGCGCTGGTGCTGGTCGTCTGCCTGCTGACGGGCAGCGTGTTTGCCGCGCTCGACCGGAATGTTTTCAGCGACTACATTGACCTTTCTGCCTCCACGCGGCTGTATACCGGAACGCAGCTCGTCACGTCCGGCAGAAAGCTCGCCGGCGCGCAGGAGCACTACGTCCGGTTTGACGGCGAGCGCGACGTCTGGCCGGTCGTGGCATACGGCAGCGAAATCTACGGCGCGAGCACGATCAGCCAGATCGCGAAAAAGCTCGCGGATGACGGACTGAGCATCGTTGCGGGCGTCAATGCGTCGTTTTTTGACACAGACACCGGAATCCCCTACGGCTTTGTGGTGTCGGAGGGCATCCTGCGCACCGCCAGCACCGACATGCCCTCCATCGGATTTTATGAGGACGGCAGCGCCGTCATCGGAAGCCCTGAGCTGGAGATCAAGCTCCGGACGCCGGACGGCGGCAGCACCGCCATTTTCTACAACAAGCGTCTGACCACGAAAAACGGCATCGGCCTGTATTCGCGTGACTATGACAGCCGGACGAAGAACACGATCCCGGCATACAACATCCTGCTCGAGCCGGTCGGACGCGACAAGGGACTGAGTCTCAGCGGCGCAATCGAGCTGCGGGTCACCGGCATCAAGGCAAACACGCCCTCGTGTACGATCCCGGACGGAAGCTACGTGCTCGCCATCGCGGAGGACAGCATCTACGCCTCGGCGCTTTCCAACATGAAGGCGCTGTCGGAGGGTGACCGCGTGACGGTCGAGACGACCTGCGACCACGCATGGGAGCTTGTACGCTATGCCTGCTCCGGCAGCGAGCTTCTGGTGGAGGACGGCGTGCCCTGTGAGGAGTTTACGCTGGATTCCGAGAAAAAGAGCGCCGCGCGGACGGCGGCCGGCATTGCCAAGGACGGCTCGCTGATCCTTTACACCGTGGACGGCGGGAAAAACTCCGCGGGCATGAATCTGGCGGAGCTGGCAGACCGCATGGCGGAGCTCGGCTGCGAGACGGCTTTGAATCTGGACGGCGGCGGCTCGACCTCGATGGGCGCGATCTACCCCGGCTATACGAGCGGCGCGACCGTGAACCAGCCGGAGGACGGCGCGCTGCGTCCGTGCGCAAACTTCATTTTCCTTGTGCGCGAGACGAAAAAGGCGGGCGATGCCGACGCGCTGTGCATCTATCCCTACGGCGTGCAGGGCGTTCTGCCCGGCGCGCAGGTCAGCATGAGCGTCAAGGCCATTGACGAGGCATATATGGCGGCGGAGCTGCCCGGAAGCGTTTTCTTTGACGCCGACGGCGGAAAGATCACCTCCAAGGGCGTTTTGACCGTGGATGAGGACGCGAGCGGGTTTGTGACCGTCAGCGCCGTCTGCGGCGATCTGAGCGCAAAGGTCAAGCTCCCCGTGCTCGACACGATCACGGAGCTTGCCATCAAGAAGGCGGACGGCAACGCTGCGCTCACCGAGCTGACCGTTGCGGGCGGCTCGACCGTCGATCTGACGGCAGTGGCGAGCTATTACGGCTGCACCGTCGCTGCGGAGGACACCAGCTTCCGCTGGAGCATCTCCGGCGGCATCGGCTCCATCGATGACAGCGGCGTCTTCAAGGCGGCGGACACGGAGCAGAAGCTCCTTGGAAAGGTCACGGTCTCCTACGGCGATGTCACCGCGGAGGCGGAGATCGCCGTCATGCCGGCAAATCCGTTTGCCGACATGAAAACGCACTGGTCGAAGGAATATGTCAACGAGCTGTATTTTGAGGGTGTTCTGACCGGCGCGCGCGGCGCGGACGGCAAGCTCTATTACCGCCCGAACGACTCCATGACGCGGCAGGAATTTGTCGTGGCGCTGATGCGCTATCTCGATGTGGACGTGACGCTGTATGAAAAGGCGGAGATCCCCTTTGTGGATGCGGCGTCCATCGCGAAGTGGGCGCAGAATTCGGTGAAGGCCGCCTATGTGCTCGGCTACATGAGCGGCTCGTCCTCGGGCGGAAAGCTGTATGCGAAGCCGACCTCAACGATCTCGCGGCAGGAGGCCATGGTCATCCTTGCGCGCAGCCAGAAGCTCAAGGCCGAGAACGGCAGGGCGCTCGACAAGTTCACCGACGCCTCCAAGGTCGCCGGCTGGGCCAAGCTCGAGCTTGCGGCGATGGTCGAGCGCGGCATCATCAACGGCTCGAAGGGCAAGCTCAATCCCACCGGCAATGTAACGCGCGCCGAGGTCGCAAAGATGCTTTGCGTGATGCGTGAGAGCAAGAGAAGCTGAATCCAAATCCAATAAAAATCTGTGCCCCGCTGCGATGCAGCGGGGCACTGGCTCTCAAACGCGAACCGCAAGGCTGGGTTCGCGTTTGAAAAGGCTGCACCCGGCTGCGCGCATAATTTGTGCGCGTTTTGCGCACAAATTCCACACTTGCCGGGCGTAGTGTGTTTTGTCCGAGGTACACGCCCCCGGACAAAACCGATTTACACTGTATTCGCGCCTGCGGGCGCGAACTCTACGAGGTTTTTGACAGACTGACCAGTGCCCCGCTGCGATGCAGCGGGGCACTGGCTTTTTGCAGACGGTCAGGGCTTTTGGGGGAAGGGGATGACGTTCTCCGGCTTTGCGTCCGTTTTTTTCTTCAGCGGGTGCTTGTGCCCCGCCATGTCCACGATGTAGGTGTTGTCAAGGTGGCCGCAGAGCGTGGATTTGATGGCGTCGATGTACTCGCGGCGCAGAATGTCGCGCTCCGCCAGCTCCTCCTCCGTCAGTCCCTCGGTCTTGGCCTTGTGCGCCAGCTCATTGATGCGGTCGATGCGTTCCTGTTTCATATGCTTCACACAAACCGGCTGATGACGATGCCGGTCCTTCCTTTCTTTGTTGTTCCGGAAATTTTTTCAAGACGTATTTTCCCAAGTCCGCGCACGGAGATCACGTCGCCCTCCGCGACCGGCTTGTCCGTTTTCATGCACGGCAGGTGTCCGAGCTCTGTTTTGCCGCTTTCAATATAGACCGCCGCCTTGCCGCGGCTGAGCCCGAAGCCCGAGGAGACGACGCTGTCGAGCCGGAGGGAGGCGACCGTGTCACGGATGGTCTTTACCTGCGCCTGCGGCGCGGAAAGCTCCGTCAGGGGAAGCTCGCAAAGCGTCAGCTTTGTCCGGCCGGCGGAGGTGAGGTTTTGCAGGACGTAGGGGAGGATCTCGCGCGTGACGAGGAAATCGCACCGGCCCTCGGAGACAAAAATATCGCCGACGGTCTCGCGCTTGATGCCCGCGCCCATGAGTGCGCCGAGAAAATCACGGTGGGTCAGGCGATCGTGCGCGAAAAACTCCGCGCGGACAGCGGCGCAGGGGCCGTCACCGGAGGAAAGCCAGCTTTCGTCCAGATAGTCCGGCAGCCAGAGGCACATTTTTCGCTCCGCCTGCTCGCAGCCGCCGAAAAAATGCAGCGGCATCCCGCGCAGAAGCTGCCCGGTCAGAATCTGCTCGCGTGGGGAGAGGAACGCCGTTGCGGCGGGAATGTTCCGCTGCTCGGCGGCGGTGATGCGGTCATACACGCGCGCGAGGAGCATGGCCTCGTCCTTGTCCTGCGCCAGTTTTTCGATTTTTTCGCGTTTTTCCATCGGATCGCCTCGTTTCTGCCGGTATTATACTACGGCTTTGCAAAAAGATAAAGCGTTCCTGCGAAGATGTTCTGCGCTTTTTTATGACGCGTCTGCAACGGAAAACACAGCGGCCGGAGGCACGCCCCGCGGAGGGCGGATATTTACATCTCTTGACGGAAATGTTATAATAAAAAATAATCACCAAAAAAGGAGGGGCCGCGAGTGGGGCTGCCTGCAAAGCTGGTTCGTTCCCAGCTCAATTTCTTCAAACCGTTCGTCGCCAACTGCTCTCTGGAGGTCACGCGCAGGGGTCAGGACAAGCTCGGTGAGCTGATGGAGGCCATCCACCGGCACGATGTCTTCGTCCGCGACCACGATTTCGGCCTGTTTCAGGGTGCATGGATCATCCCCAAGGACGAGCGGCGGCAGGGCGTCGTGCTGTATCTGCACGGCGGCGGCTACACCTGCGGAAATCTCGACTATGCCAAGGGCTTTTCTGCGACGCTTGCCGACGAGTGCGGCGTGCGCGTGTTCTGCGCAGCCTACCGGCTCGCGCCCGAGGACCGCTTCCCGGCGGCGCTGGACGACGCGCTGGAAAGCTACCGCTATCTTCTGAAAAAGGGCTATACGCCGAAGCAGATCCTGCTGTGCGGCGAGAGCGCGGGCGGCGGGCTCATCTATGCGCTGTGCCTGAGGCTCAAGGAGCTGGGGATGCCGCTTCCGTGCGGCCTGATCGGCATTTCGCCGTGGACAGATCTCACAGGCTCCGGCGAATCATACATCAAAAATGTCGATATCGACCCCTCCATGACGCCGGCGCTGCTGAAATTCTATGCCGCGTGCTACACCGACGACCCGGAAAATCCGCTCTGCTCGCCGCTGTTCGGCGACCTCACGGGTCTGCCGCCGTCGCTGCTGTTCGTCGGCGGAGACGAGGTCATGCTCGACGATACGCGGATGCTGCATGAAAAGCTGCTTGCAAGCGGCTGCCAGAGCAAAATGATCGTCGCGCCGGAGCGCTGGCACGCCTATGTGCTGTATTATCTCAACGAAAACATGTCCGATTTTGACACGATCGGCGATTTCATGACGAAGGTGCTCTCGCCTGCGAAAAAGCTCCGCTGGATGCAGCTTGACAACGCGGCGAAGATCTATCCCGCCGCCAAGCGGCGCGGCTGGACGAATTATTTCCGCCTGTCCATGACGCTCAGCGAGACGGTCGATGTGCCGGTACTGCGCTCGGCGCTGGACGTGACGGTGCGCCGCTTCCCGTCGATCGCGGTGCGGCTGCGGCGCGGCGTGTTCTGGTACTATCTCGAGCAGATCCCCAACGCGCCGCCCATCGAGGAGGAGCGAAGCTATCCGCTCGTCCATGTGCCGTTTGACGACGTGCGCAAGTGCGCCTTCCGCGTGATCGTCTACCGCGAACGCATCGCGGTGGAGTTCTTCCACGCCGTCACCGACGGGACCGGCGGCATGATCTTCCTGAAAACGCTGGTGGCGGAATATCTCTGCCAGAAATACGGCGTGCAGATCCCGGCGGAGCACGGCGTGCTCGGCCGGCTGGAGGAGCCGTCGGAGGAGGAGCTGGAGGACAGCTTCCTGCGCTATGCCGGCGAGCGGAAGGCCAGCCGCAAGGAATCGACCGCATGGCATCTGAGCGGCACGCGCGAGCCGGACGGCTTTTTGAATCTCACGACCATGATGCTCAGCGTCGAGAAGGTCAAGCAGTGCGCCGGGCGGTATCAGGTCAGTGTCACCGAATTCATGGCGGCGGCCATGCTCAAGGCCATCTGCGAGATGCAGGCGGAAACGGTGCCGCGCCGCAGCCGCCGCAAGCCGGTGAAGGTGCTCATCCCCGTCAACCTGCGCGGCCTGTTCCCGAGCCGCACGCTGCGGAATTTTGCATCGTATGTGACGCCGGAGATCGACCCGCGCCTCGGCGATTATACCTTTGAGGAGATCTGCCATGTCGTTCACTACCGTATGGGCCTTGAAAACGACCGCCGGATGATGGCGGCGAAGATCGAGACGAACGTCGCCAGCGAGCGCATCCCGATCCTGCGCATCATGCCGCTGTTCATCAAGAACATCGCCATGAAGGCCGTGTTCGATGCGGTGGGCGAGTGCAAATCCTGCCTCTGCATGTCAAATCTCGGCGCGGTGAGGCTGCCCGAGGAGATGGCGCGCTTTGTCCGGCGTGTTGATTTCATCATCGGGCCGCAGGCAAAGGCTCCCCACAACTGCGGCATTTCCGCGTGGGACGGCACCATCTATGTCAATTTCATCCGCAACACCCGCGAGCCGGAGCTGGAGTCTCATTTCTTCGGCGTGCTGCACCGTCTGGGGCTGAACGTCAAGGTCGAAAGCAACCAGCGGGACTGAAAAGGAGTTGGATCTATGTACTGTGTAAAATGCGGCGCGGAGCTTGCTGACAGCGAAAAGAAATGTCCGCTCTGCGGGACGACGGCCTTCCACCCCGACGTTTCGCGCAAGCTCGCCGACCCGCCTTATCCCACTGAGCGCCGTCTGCGCGCGGAGGATGTGAACCGCTCGGGCGTGCTGTTCGTGCTGACGGTGCTGGCGCTGCTTCCGGCGGTGATCTGCCTGCTGTGCGACTGGCGCATCAACCATGCGATCGTCTGGTCGGGCTTTGCCTCCGGCGCGATCGTCCTCGGCTATGTGCTCATCATTCTGCCGCTGTGGTTCCGCCGCCCGAACCCGGTCATCTTTGTGCCGGTCGATTTTGCCGCCATCGGGCTGTACCTGCTGTACATCAACTGGGCGACCGGCGGACACTGGTTCCTCAGCTTTGCCTTTCCCGTCACCGGAGCCATCGGCCTGCTGGTCAGCACGGTCGTGGCGCTGACGCGGTATCTGCACGCCGGATACCTGTACATCTTCGGCGGCGGCATGATCCTCGGCGGAGGTCTGGCGGTGCTCATTGAGTTTCTGCTGAACATCACCTTCCACACGCACGAGACGCTGTTCTGGTCGATCTATCCGCTGGCGGCGGGCGTGATCCTGGGGCTGATGCTCATTGTGATCGCCATTTGCAAGCCGCTGCGCGAGTCTCTGCGCCGGAAGTTCTTCCTCTAAGTGTGCGCGGCAGGCGCGAATGCTGCGAGCTTTGAAAAAATGAAACGCGCCGCCCCCCATGGGGCGGCGCGTTCTGTATCTCCCGGTCAGGCTTTTCTCGCCTCGAGGAGCTTCTGCTTCAGCTCGCCCTCGATGCGGCGGAGCTGCTGCTCGGCCTCCTTGCGCTTCTGCGCGCCCTCGGTCTGGATGCTGAGGACCTCATCCAGCGTGGAGATGAGGCGCTCGTTCGTGTGCTGGAGCGTTTCGATGTCCACGATGCCGCGCTCCGACTCGCGCGCGGTCTCCACAGTCGCCATCTTGAGCATGTCGGCGTTTTTCTGGAGGAGCTGGTTGGTCACATCCGTGACCTTCCGCTGCGCCTCCATCGCGCGCCTCGAGTTTTCGATGCCGAGCGTCAGCACGAGCTGGTTTTTCCACAGCGGGATGGTGTTCATGATCGAGGTCTGGATCTTCTCGATCATCAGCGCGTCATTGTTCTGGATCATGCGGATCTGCGGCGCGGTCTGGAGCGAGATGACGCGCGTCAGCTCCAGATCGTGAAGCTTCTTTTCAAACCGGATGCACTTGTTCTCAAAGTCATTCGCGGCCTGCGCATCCTCTGGCAGACCGGACTGCGCAGCCTTCTCCCGCAGGGCAGCCAGCGTTGTGGCGCGCTCCTGCTCCAGCTTCTGCTTGCCGGCGAGGATGTACATCGTCAGCTCCTTGAAGTAGCTGAGATTCTTCTCATACATCTGGTCCATCACGGCGACGTCCTTCATCAGCTTGAGCTGATGCTTTTCCAGCTCGCCCGAGATGCGGTCAACGTTGACCTCCGCCACGGCGTATTTTGCGCGCATGGTCTCGGCGCTGATCTCCGCCTTCTGGAAAAGACCCGCAAGACCCTTCTTCTTTTCCGGCTCGTCACAGGTCTTGAGCTCCACGAGCAGGCTCGCGACCATGTCGCCAAGCTCACCCATGTCCTTCGTCTTGACCTTTTCCAGCGCCGACTCCGAGAAATCGGCAATGTTCTTCTGCGCCGCCGCACCGTACTGGATGACCTGGTTGGCGTCCGTCAGGTCGATCTGCTCGGCAAACGCGCGCACCGCGTTCTGCTCCGCCTCCGAGAGCATGGACATGTCCGGGCCGGCCTCCGGCGCGGGCGCCTTTTTTTCCTGCTCGGCAGGGAGGTCGGTCTTTTCGTTCAGATTCGGCGTCAGCGTCAGCTGCGGGATTTTTTCTTCCATCATGTTATCTCCTTTTCATCGATCAACCGGAATCTTCTCTCCGGTGAGGCCCTCTGCCGCCATCATCCGTTCCATGACCTGAATGTCGGCGGTAATGTCCACAACATCGCTTTCAAACAGCGAATCGAGCTGCGTCTGGAATGCGACGATGACCTTGTCCAGCATGTCTTCGATCTTCTGCATGCCCTCGTCGATGTTGCCCATGCGCATTCCCTGTCCCTGCAAAACCACATACTGCTGCAGCAGCTTGATCGTTGTCGGAAGATAGAAATTCAGAAACTGCCGGATCTGGCGGACATCCTCGGGATGCTGGCGCACAAAGTCAAAAATGCGCTCCGTCAGGATCTCAAGCTGCTTGAGCTGCGCCGAGATCTTGAAATCCGGGATCTCGTCGTTGAGGCGGCGGATCTCCGCGATGGACGTCTCGCCCTGCCGCAGCACCTCGTCCAGCTCGGCGTTGCCGGTCATTTTCGGCTCCGGCTTTGCGGGGGCCGGCTCCGGCTGCGGGCGCTCCTCCGCTTTCAGCATCGGCTTTTCCGCGTGCTTCTGCTCGATCTTTTTCTCCGGCTTTTTCTCCGCCGCATCCACCAGCTTGTCCGGGAAAAACAGGCGCAGCACGCCGAACGCCACCGCCGAAAGGACGGCGCACTTGATGATGCCGCTGAAGCTGTCCAGCCCGCCCGTGAACGCGCGTCCGAGCCACATCGCCGCCACGCAGATCAGCGGGATCGGGGAGGGCTTGCGGATCTGCTTTTTTTTGGGCGGATGCGGCTTCTTTTCGATTTGTATCGGCTTGTCGTGCGTGTTCTGCCCTTCGCGGGCGTCCTTCTGTTCGTCCCGCGAGATATAGACGTACTTTCCCTTGCCGGAATCCCAGCCGACCTTATAGTTATGCTGCCCGTCGCCGGACTGATATGTGAACTTTTTTCCCTTGTCTTCGCCCATAGATACGCTCACTTTCGTATAACCGCTCATCGCCTATACTGGATATTTTATTTTATAATAGCCCATGCGGAAAGTCAAGATAAGCCGGAGATCCCGCACAAAAACGAAACGTGCGCATTGACACTGTACAGTGAAGCACTTATAATAGCGTTGTCCAATGGGGCTGCCCGAAGGCAGCCCCTATCTTAAGCGGCCGCCCGATGCGCGGGAGGAGCCTTGCGCGGGCCGCGCCGCACATTCATTACTATGCGCCGCCCACATTCTTTGGTGCGGATATTCTACATTTTTCACGTGGAGGTATTCCTTTGGTAAAAGTTTCCCCTTCTGTTTTGTCGGCAGACTTCGCCAATCTCGGGCGCGATGTCCGCGGCCTGTCCGCGGCGGGAGCCGACTATGTTCATATTGACGTGATGGACGGCCTGTTTGTTCCCAACCTGTCGCTCGGATTTCCGGTCATCTCCGCCATTCGCCGGGATACGGAGCTTCCGCTCGATGTGCATCTGATGATCGAGCGGCCCCTCCGCTATGTCGAGCGCTTCTGCGAGGCCGGCGCGGATATTCTGACCATCCATGTTGAGGCCGATACGCCGGAAAACACGATGCAGGCGCTCGAGAAGATCCGCGCGTGCGGCGTGCGCCCTGCGATCTGTGTCAAGCCGCGCACCCCGGCAGAGGCCGTGCTGCCGTATCTGCCGCTGTGCAGCCTGATCCTCGTCATGACGGTGGAGCCGGGCTTCGGCGGCCAGTCGTTCATGGCGGACATGATGCCGAAGGTGCAGGCCATCCGCAGCTGCATCGATGTGCAGAACCCCGCGTGTGAGCTGGAGGTCGATGGCGGCATCAACGAGCAGACCGGAAAGATCTGCACCGCCGCAGGCGCGAATGTGCTCGTCGCGGGAAGCGCCTACTTCCAGGCGCCCGACCGCGCCGCGTTTGTCACCGCGCTGCGCGGCTGAGAGGAAAAAGCTGTGAAACAGGCGGCCGCCCATGCGGGCAGCCGCCTGTGTTTCTAAAGAGCGCTTTTCCGGGCGCGGAACATTTCTGCGTCTCTTTCGTCTGAACATATGATAAATAAGAAAAGGAGGCGAACACACGATGGGTTTCTGGTTCTTTATGCTGGCCATGGTGCTGCTGATCCCGCTGTCGATGCTGTTTCTGGGGCGCTATTTCATCAGGCATTCGCCGACAAAGATCAATTATGTCTTTGGCTACCGGACGCGCATGTCGATGAAAAATCAGGACACATGGCGGTTTGCACACCGCCACTTTGGAAAGACATGGTATGTCTGCGGCCTTGTGCTCACGCCGCTGAGCGTGCTGGGCATGCTGCTCGTGCTGGGCAAAGACGAAAACGCCGTCGGCATCGCGGGCACGGTGCTCTGCACGATACAGCTTCTGCCGCTGCTGCTTTCGATCATCCCGACCGAGCGCGCGCTGCGCAAGACCTTCGACAAGGACGGCAACCGCCGCTGAGGTGCGCCGCTTTGCGCAATGTCCCTCTTCCATTTTTGCAAAAATGCGATATACTAGAAGCACCACAATCATACGAAGGAGCGTTATCATGACGGTTATTGAACGGTTTTTGAAGCTTGTCTCCTATGAGACGACCTCGGATGAAAGCACCGGTACCTGCCCCTCCACACCGGGCCAGAGGGTGCTCGGCGCGGAGCTGGTGCGCCAGATGCAGGAGCTTGGCATCACCGACGCACACATGGACGAGCACGGCTATGTCTACGGCACCATTCCGGCAAACTGCGAGACGAAGGCCCCCGTCCTCGGCCTGATCGCCCACATGGACACCTCGCCCGACGCCGACGGCAAGGACATCAAGGCCCGCATCACCGACGTCTATGACGGCGGCGACATCGTTCTGAACGAGGAAAAGGGCATCCTCCTGTCCCCGAAGGATTTCCCGTCCCTGAGCCGCAACGTCGGCAAGCACCTGATCGTCACCGACGGCACCACGCTTCTCGGCGCAGACGACAAGGCGGGCGTGGCGGAAATTCTGGCGGCGGCCGATGTGCTGCTGCACTCGGATGTGCCGCACGGCGTCATCCGCATCGGCTTTACGCCCGACGAGGAGATCGGCTGCGGCGCGAACCTGTTCGACGTCAAGGGCTTCGGCGCGCAGTACGCCTACACCGTTGACGGCGGCACGCTGGGCGAGCTGGAATATGAGAATTTCAACGCCGCCTCCGCAAAGCTCGTCATCCACGGCCGGAGCGTTCACCCCGGCAGCGCCAAGAACAAGATGATCAGCGCCATGCTCGTCGGCATGGAGTTTCACGCCATGCTTCCGGCGGACGAAACGCCCGCCCACACCGAGGGCTATGAGGGCTTCTTCCACCTGAGCGACATCTCCGGCAACGTGGAGCAGGCGCGCCTGAGCTATATCATCCGCGACCACGACCGCGAGAAGTTCGAGCGCCGCAAGCAGCTCATGCAGGAGCTTGCGCAGAAGATCAACGAAATATACGGCGCTGGCACCGCGGAGCTGACCGTCCGTGACAGCTACTACAACATGAAGGAAAAGCTCGCCGGATGCATGTTCCTCATCACCCATGCCGAGCAGGCCATGCAAAAGACCGGCATCACGCCCATCATCAGCCCCATCCGCGGCGGCACAGACGGCGCGCGCCTCTCCTATGAAGGGCTGCCCTGCCCCAACCTCTGCACCGGCGGTGAGAATTTCCACGGCCGCTTTGAGTACATCCCGGTCGAGGATATGGAGTCCATCGTCCGGATGCTCGTTGAGCTTTGCCGGAGCTTCACCGAATAATTCCATGCACCAAAAACCGCCGCCTGCGGGCAGGAAACCCGCAGGCGGCGGTTTTACTTGACGCTGCCCCCGTTCGGTGATAGAATGTCTTGTACGCTGATGTGGTGGAATCGGTATACACAACAGACTTAAAATCCGGTGGGTCTATTTGCCCGCCGAACCTTAAGTCCCCAGTAAAATCAAGCGTTTTTCAGTTTTCATTTCCCGAATCAATCGCTCAGTTCTCTCCTGAGTTCTCTCCTGTCTGTAATTTACAGTTTTATATGCCGCTGTGATGGAATCGGTAGACATAGTGGACTTAAAATTCACCGGTAGAAATACTGTACGGGTTCGAGTCCCGTCAGCGGCACCATGATTGCCGAACACTATAGATGAAATGGCGAAAAAGCCAGTCATCTCAAGGGGTTCGGCAATTTTTTATTCTCAAAATTCTTAGGTAACTCCATAGATGAAATCGCAGCTTGCAGAGGTTCAAACAGGATTTGAACCTCTGTTTTTCCATATTCAAGAAGAATATTAGCGTCAGTGCCCTTTTTCAGAGGGCTGCGGCGGCGAGATTCAGGATAAATCGAAGAAAAATCTTTCACAAAGTTATGGGCGCTGGATTGTTGGTTTTCACGAACCAAGTCCAGCGCCTTTTTTGCGC
>URLO01000051.1 GCA_900548625.1 uncultured Eubacteriales bacterium
ATGCGCGCAGCCGGGTGCAGCCTTTTCAAACGCGAACCCAGCTCCGCGGTTCGCGTTTGAGAGCTTGTCAAAAAGACCTTTTTGACAAGCTCCGAACCCATCGGGTTCGACCACAAGCATTTGAAGCGCGCGAGCGCTGCGGCTGCATTTGCAGCCGCAGTTTTGACGTGCGCGTCAAAACAAATGCGCCGTGGCACGCCGCCGGCCTTGCCGGGCGGTGTTTGAAAATCGAATGCCGATGCGCTATAATGCTATAAAAATGTCTGCTCGACAAACCGCAAGGCGGTTTATTCTCGCGGCAGAGGCCGCACGGATGGCAGAGGGAGGAACGATATGCAGATACAGCTCATCACAAAAGAACAGATGGCAACGACGACATGGAGCGGTGGAACGACGACGCAGTTTGCAATCCATCCCGCGCAGTGCGCGTATGCGAGCCGGGATTTCCTGTGGCGCGTCAGCTCTGCAACGGTGGATCTGGCGGAGTCCGATTTTACGATGCTTCCGGCGTATAACCGCCTGATCACAACGCTTCAGGGCGAGATCCGCCTGCGGCACGAGGCGGAAGACCCGATCACGCTCGCGCCGTATGCTGTCCATGCCTTTGACGGTGCGGTCCATACCCATTCGTGGGGCACCTGCCGCGACTTCAACCTCATGCTGCGGAAAGGGCAGTGCCGCGGGCAAATGGAGGCCGTGCGGCTGGAGGCTGGCGAGGACGCCCGGTATCCGGCGGCAGAGGACTGCACGCTGCTGTTTTACCCGGACGAGGGCGCGGTGCGCATTCCGGACGGCGCAGAAGCCGAAACGCTCTCTGCCGGACAGTGCGTGCTGGCGCAGCTCCGCGCCGGAGAGACGCTCCGCGTTCATGCGCTGCATCCGGTGCGGGGCATCGTGTGCAGAATGATCTGTGCAGAATGACAAACGCACAAGGGCGTTCCGGCAAATCTGCCGGAGCGCCGTTTTACTGTTTTCGGAGCGGCATCTGAACAAAACGATCGACGCAGCCGATGCAGCAGCCGTCGCTGTTCCATGTCAAAACGGTATACGAGCGTTCGGAAAGGCCCTGCACGGGCTTGGAGTAGATCTCGCTGTTGCGGTTGGAGTGGACGATCGAGCTTGGCAGAAAGCCCGCGCCAAAGCCGTTCTGGATCATCTGCATGATCATTGGCGTGTCATAGCAGTGGCAGACGACCTTGGGCGCGACGCCGCGGCGGGCGCACTCGCGGAGCAAATGCTCGTCATAGCGCCACAGATCGTCGCTCCGCAGCATACAGAGCGGAAGCTCGTGCAGGCGTTCGATCGGGACGGCCGGCAGCTCCGGCGCGGGATCGGTCTGCGCGGTCATGACCAGTTCCAGCCGGTCCTCCTCTAAAATGCGCTCGGAGGCGCTGGCCGGTTCTCTTGCGCTGCCGCGCAGGAACAGCGCGTGCAGCGAGCCGCGGTTCAGCCCCTCCATCAGCTCCTGCGGCGTGCCGAGGCGGATACGCAGCTCGACCTGCGGATATTGGCGGTGATACCGGCGGATGTAGTCCATCGCGCAGGTCACGGTGGAGTAGAGCATCCCGATCTTCAGAACACCGGACTCGCCGGAGCCGAGATTGCGCATGCTGTCGGCGAGCTGGCGCATACGCTCGAGCAGCTGGCGGCTCTGCGTGTAGAGCTGCTGCCCGGCCTCGGTGATCACGACGCCCTTGTTTTTCCGCACGAACAGCTTCACTTGCAGCTCGTCCTCCAGAAGCGTGAGCTGGCGCGAAATGGGCGGCTGCGCGATGTGCAGCTTCCGCGCGGCGGCGGAGACGGAGCCCTCCTCCGCGACGGCGCAGAAGTATTCCAGCTGGTGGATCGTCATAGAAAGCCCTCCTGCATTTGCATATACCTATAAAGTATTGCAAATATAGTGATTAAGTATTTTTCATTATATCAAAACGGGTCTATAATGCAAGTACAGGGAAGTAAAAAACCCGCACAGGAATTGAAAGGAGCAGGGATGAACATGGAAAAAGAAGTGTTTTCGATCGAACTGGATCATGAGTTGCCGGAGTACCCGAAACTGGACCCGCAATACCGCCGCGCCCCGCGCCGCGAATCGCATCTGACGGAGGCGGACAAGGCGCTTGCCGTCAAGAACGCGCTTCGCTATATTCCGCCGGAGCACCATGCCGCGATGGCGAAGGAATTCGCGCAGGAGCTGGAGGAGCACGGCCGCATCTACGGCTACCGCTTCCGTCCGGAGGGCAGAATTTACGGCCATCCCATCGAGGAATATTCGGGCAAGTGCATCGAGGGCCGCGCCATTCAGGTCATGATCGACAACAATCTGGACTTTGACGTGGCGCTGTACCCCTATGAGCTGGTCACCTACGGCGAGACCGGTCAGGTCTGCCAGAACTGGATGCAATACCGCCTGATCAAGAAGTATTTGCAGGAGCTGACCGACGAGCAGACGCTGGTCGTCATGTCCGGCCACCCGCTGGGCCTGTTCCGTTCGCACCGGATGGCGCCGCGCGTCATCATTTCAAACGGCCTGATGGTCGGCACGTTTGACGATCAGGAGAACTTCAACCGTGCCGCAGCGCTCGGCGTTGCGAACTACGGCCAGATGACCGCCGGCGGCTGGATGTACATCGGGCCGCAGGGCATCGTCCACGGCACGTTCAACACGCTTCTGAACGCAGGCCGCCTCAAGCTCGGCATCCCGAACGATCAGGATCTGGCAGGCCGCCTGTTCGTCTCCGCGGGCTTAGGCGGCATGAGCGGCGCGCAGGGCAAGGCCGCAGAGATCGCGGGCGCTGCGTCCATCATCGCAGAGGTCGATGACTCCCGTATCGAGACCCGCTTCACGCAGGGCTGGGTCAGCCACCGCACCGACTCTCTGGAGGAGGCAACGCGCATCGCGCTGGAGCACCAGAAGGAAAAGAAGCCGTGCGCCGTTGCGTACTGCGGCAACATCGTCGATCTGCTGGAGTACCTGTACGAGCAGAATGTCCACGTCGATCTCATGAGCGACCAGACCTCCTGCCACGTTCCGTATGACGGCGGCTACTGCCCGCAGGGCCTGACGTTTGCGCAGCGCACCGAAATGCTCGACAAGGATCCCGAGGGCTTCCGTGTCCTCGTTGACAAGACCCTGCAGCATCACTATGAGATGATCTGCAAGTTCCACGAGCGCGGCACCTACTTCTTCGACTACGGCAACAGCTTCCTCAAGGCCGTCTATGACACCGGCGTGAAGAGCATCTGCAAGAACGGCGAAAACGACCTCGACGGCTTCATTTTCCCGTCCTACGTCGAGGACATCCTCGGCCCGTGCCTGTTCGACTTCGGCTACGGCCCGTTCCGTTGGTGCTGCCTGAGCCGCAACCCCGAGGATCTGCACAAGACCGACATGGCTGCTGCCGAGTACATCAAGAATCACAACCGCCGCTATCAGGACTACGACAACTACGTCTGGGTCCGCGATGCGGAGAAGAACAAGCTCGTCGTCGGTACGCAGTGCCGCATCCTCTATCAGGACGCGATGGGCCGCATGAACCTCGCCCTCAAGTTCAACGAAATGGTCCGCAACGGCGAGATCGGGCCGGTCATCCTTGGCCGTGACCATCATGACACCGGCGGAACCGACGCGCCGTTCCGTGAGACCTCGAACATCAAGGACGGCTCGAACATCATGGCGGAAATGGCAACGCAGTGCTACGCGGGCAACGCGGCGCGCGGCATGAGCTACATTGCGCTGCACAACGGCGGCGGCACCGGCATCGGCAGAGCCATCAACGGCGGCTTCGGCATGGTGCTCGACGGCTCGGAGCGCGTGGACACCATCTTGCAGATGGCCATGCCGTGGGATACGATGGTCGGCGTTGCACGGCGCAGCTGGGCACGCAATGAAAACGCAATGACGACCGCTGCGGAGTACAACAAGATGTACGCCGGCAGCGACCATATCACCATGCCGTTCACGGCGGACGATGCGCTCGTCGCCGAGGCGGTCAAGGGCATGAAGAAGTAAACCGCACGCCCACTGCCGGAAAAGGAGAAAATAATGGAGAAAATGCTGATTTTCAACATCGGTCTTCTGGCAACGCCGCACGGAAGCACGGCACGCCGCGGCAAGGAGCAGGGGCAGATCGAGCTGACGCGCGATGCGTGGGTGCTGATCGAGGACGGAAAGATCGCCGCGACCGGCGCGGGCAGTGCGCCGTGCGTTCCGGATGCGGAGCGGGTCGATGCGAAGCAGTGCCTCGTCACGCCGGGACTGGTCGATGCGCATACGCACCTGATCTTTGGCGGCTGGCGGCAAAATGAGCTCGGTCTGAAGCTGCACGGCGCGGGCTATCTCGACATTCTGGCTGCCGGCGGCGGCATCCTCTCGACGATGCGCGCCACGCGCACCGCGACGGAGGAAGCGCTTTTTGAGAAGGCAAGCGCGGCGCTTGACGAGATGCTGCATTTTGGCACAACGACGGTCGAGGCCAAGAGCGGCTACGGCCTGAACGTAGAGGACGAGCTCAAGTGCCTGCGCGTCATCCAAAAGCTCGACGAGACGCACGTCATGGACGTCGTTCCGACGTTCATGGGCGCGCACGCCGTCCCGCCGGAATTCCAGAATGACCGTCAGGGCTATATCGACCTGATCTGCCGGGAGATGCTCCCGGCGGTCAAGGCGCAGGGCATCGCGGAATTCTGCGACGTGTTCTGCGAGCAGGGCGTCTTTTCGGCGGAGGAATCGGCGCAGATCCTCGAGGCGGGCAGCCGCCTCGGCCTGCGGGCGAAGGTACACGCCGACGAGATCGTTCCGATCGGCGGAAGCCAGCTCGCGGGCAGCATCGGCGCGATCTCGGCGGAGCACCTGATCGTCTGCCCCGAGGAGGGCATCCGCGCCATGGCACAGGGCGGCACAGTCGCCTGCTGCCTGCCCGCGACGAGCTTCTACCTCGGCTCGACCTTCGCGCCCGCGCGGGCGATGGTGGAGGCGGGCGTTCCCGTGGCGATGGCGACGGACTTCAACCCCGGCTCCTGCCCGAGCCTCAACATGCAGTTCGTCATCAACCTTGGCTGTCTGCGCTATAAGCTGACGCCGGAGGAGGTTCTGACTGCCGTGACGCTCAACGGCGCGGCGGCGATCGGCCGCGCGGAGCGGGTCGGCAGCGTCGAGCCGGGCAAGCAGGCCGATCTTGTGATCTGGGATGCGCCGGATCTCGACTACATCTGTTATCGTATGGGCAGTGATCTGGCACGCACGGTCATCAAGTGCGGCAGGATCGTATCGTAAAAAACAAAAAATATTGGAGGAACCGCAATGGCAAAGCTTGTAGAATGCGTACCGAATTTCAGCGTCAGCAAGGAAAAAGATGAAAAGGTCTTTCAGGGACTGGTCGATGTCGCGAACAGCATTCCCGGCTGCTTCGTATTTGACATCCAGTCAGACGGCAACCACAACCGCTGCGTGTTCACGCTGCTGGGAAGCCCGGAGGCCATGGCAGAGGCGGCGTTCCGCCTGACCAAGCAGGCAACGGAAACCATCGACATGACCAAGCACGTCGGCCAGCATCCGCGCATGGGTGCAACAGACGTCATCCCGTTCATCCCGACCATGGACACCACGGTCGAGGAGTGCGTGGAGCTTTCAAAGCAGGTCGCAAAGCGCCTGTGGGACGAGCTGGGTCTGCCTTCGTTCCTGTATGAGGATTCCGCGACCCGTCCGGAGCGCCGCAATCTCGCGACCTGCCGCAAGGGTCAGTTTGAGGGCATGGCGGAAAAGCTGCTCGAGCCGGACTGGGCGCCGGACTTCGGTGAGCGCAAGATCCATCCGACGGCCGGCATCGTCGCCATCGGCGCGAGAATGCCGCTGATCGCGTACAACATCAACCTCGACACCTCCGATCTCGAGGTTGCGAAGAAGATCGCCAAGGCCATCCGCGCCAAGGACGGCGGCTTTGCCTGCTGCAAGGCCATCGGCGTCATGCTGGAGGGCAGAAACATCGCGCAGGTCTCGATGAACCTGACGAACTTTGAGAGAACGCCGATCTACTATGCCTTTGAGATGACGCGCCAGCTCGCAGACCGCTACGGCGCACGCATCATCGGCTCGGAGATCGTCGGCCTGACGCCGGCGAAGGCCGTTCTGGACTGTGCGGAGTTCTATCTGAAGCTCGAAAACTACGATTGCCGCAAGCAGGTCATGGAATACCACCTGATCGGCATGGAATAAGCGGAGGTTCCTATGAAATTAGCAGATATGACTGTGACCGGCTTTGCAGCCGAGGTCGCTTCCAATTCTCCGGCACCCGGCGGCGGCAGCGTTTCGGCGCTGGCGGGCGCCATCGGCGCGGCGCTGACGGCAATGGTCAGCGGCCTGACCGTCGGCCGCAAAAAGTATGCCGATGTGCAGGAGCTTGTGACGGCGGCGCAGGCGCAGGGCGACGCCCTCCGCGCGCGCTTCCTGGACGTGATGGACCGTGATACGGAAGCATTTTTGGTCGTCAGCGCGGCATATGCCATGCCGAAGCAGACGGACGAGGAAAAGGCCGCACGCAGCGCGGCCATTCAGGAGGGCCTCAAGGGCTGCACAAAGACGCCGTTTGAGATGATGCAGCTTTGCGCCGAAGCGCTGGAGCTGCTCTCCAGCCTGGTCGGAAAGACGAACGTCACCGCGGCGAGCGATTTCGGCGTGGCGGCGCTGAGCCTGAAAACGGCGATGCAGGGCGCATGGCTCAACGTCCTGATCAACATCGGCTCCATCAGCGACGAGGCCTTTGCGGCGCAGTACAAGCAGGAGGGCGAGGCCATGCTGGCAAAGTATCTGCCGGCTGCCGACCGCTGCTTCGAGGCCATGTACGCGCTGTGCGCGAACGGCTGATTTCGATGTCAAAAGCCGCATACCGTCCCGAGCGGGCGGTATGCGGCTGAGCGCATCCAAAGGATTCTTCGACAAGCTCAAAATGCGCCATCCGTCAGGATGGCGCATTTTGTATGCGTTTCGATCAATAACCGGGCTTGCCCAGCAGATGGAACATGTTCTTCTTGTACGCCTCGACACCGGGCTGGTTGAAGGGGTTGACACCGGACATGTAGCCGGACACGCCGCACGCGAACTCAAAGAAGTAGATGAGCGCGCCCGCCGCTTCCTCGGTGATCTTCGGCAGACGGAGGATGGTGACCGGAACGCCGCCCTCGACATGCGCCGCGCGGGTGGCCTCCATGGCCTTCTCGTTGATATAGCTCATCTCGCGGCCGGCCAGATAGTTCAGGCCGTCCAGATCGGCGGCATCCTCGGGGACCTTGACGCAGGTGCGCGACTCGTCAAAGGCAACGACGGTCTCCTGAAGCATCCGCAGGCCGTCCTGCATATACTGACCCATCGAGTGCAGGTCAGGCGTCAGATCGACGGACGCCGGGAAAATGCCGAGCTTGTCCTTGCCCTCGGACTCGCCGTAGAGCTGCTTCCACCACTCCGCCATGAAGCGGAACGACGGCTCATAGGCGGCGAGGATCTCAATGTGCATACCGGTCTTGTAGAGATACTGACGCTGCATGGCATACTGCGCCGCCGCGCTCTCAACGCCCTCTTTCAGAAGCGTCTCGCGCTCGTCCGCCGCACCCTGCATCAGCTTTTCGATGTCCACACCGCAGCAGGCGATGGGCAGCAGGCCGACTGCCGTCAGCACGCTGTAGCGTCCGCCGACGTTGTCAGGCACGACGAAGGTCTCATAGCCCTCCTGCGTGGCGAGCGTCTTGAGCGCGCCGCGCGCCTTGTCGGTCGTGGCGAAGATGCGCTCACGCGCGCCTTCCTTGCCGTACTTCTTTTCGAGCATTTCCTTGAAAATACGGAATGCGATGGCAGGCTCGGTGGTCGTGCCGGACTTCGAGATGACGTTCACCGAGAAATCGCGCTCGCCGATCATGGCGATCACGTCGGTCAGCGCGTCGGACGAAATGCCGTTGCCGACGAAGTAGATGTCGGGCGTGTCCTTGGCCAGCGCGTTGTAGTTCGGGCTCTTGAGAAGCTCGATCACGGCGCGTGCGCCGAGATAGGAGCCGCCAATGCCGATCACCACCAGCGCCTTGGAGCTGGACTGGATCTTCTTCGCAGCCTGCTGGATGCGTGCGAACTCCGCCTTGTCATAGTTGACGGGGAGGTCGACCCAGCCGATAAAATCATTGCCTGCGCCGGTGCCGCTGCACAGCGTGTCGATGGCCATTTTGCAGGCCGCCTTGTCCAGCGTATGCGGCTGGACGAATGTTTCCGTTCCGGAACGATCGATTCTTACCATAATATGATGATTCCTCCTGTGGAATGATAGACACTTATCGAAGCTCGGTGTCCCTGCGAAGCATGGCCGCGCCGATGATGCCGGCATCGTTGCCCATGACGGCCGGGACGACCGCGCCGTGAGACTTGTAGAAGCATTTTTCGGTGATCCTCTCACGCAGCGGCGCAAACAGGAACTCGCCCGCACCGCAAAGACCGCCGCCGATGGCGATGACCTCGGGGTCGAGGATGTTGAAGAACGATGCGCAGGCAGAGCTGAGGTGGCCGATGTATTCATCGAACACGCGCTTTGCGGTCACATCGCCGGCCTTGGCGCAGTCCACGACCATTTTCGCATCGATCAGCGCCGCGTTGCCGCCGGAGCGCTCGGAAAGCAGCCCGCGCGGGTCGCGCTGCATCGCGCGCGCACCCTCCCGTGCCAGCGCCGAGGCCGCGCAGTACGCCTCCATGCAGCCGTTGTTGCCGCAGGTGCAGTGCTCGCCGCCGTCAACCAGATAGGCATGGCCGAGCTCCGTGCCCTGGTTCATGCCGCCGTTGAACATCTTGCCGTTCAGGATGATGCCGCCGCCGAGGCCGGTGCCGAGCGTCAGCAGGACTGCCGTCCTGCATCCGACGAACGCGCCCTTGTAAAGCTCTGCCAGCGCCGCGCCGTTGGCGTCGTTTGCCATAAAGACCGGCGTGTTCGGGAAATGCGCCGCGATCAGCTTCTTGAACGGCACGTCGTGGAAGCCGAGGTTGTAGGCGTTGATGACGACCTCGCCCGTGGGGTCGATGCTGCCGGGGATGACGACGCCGATGCTCTGAAGCTGCGCCTCTGTGATGCCTGCCGCGGAAAGAACGCCGCGCACCGCCTCTGCCAGCCGGTCGGCCACGGTCTGCGCGCCCTCATGCGGGAAGGGGATGGAGGCCTGCTCAAGGATCTCCAACGAATCGTCCACAAGGCCGATCTTGATATTCGTTCCGCCGATGTCTACGCCGATTTGATACATGGGAATCTCCTCTCCTTCTTCTTTTCTCTATTATTACCGCGATACGCCCGCGCGTCAAGCTCTTTTCGGAACAAATCGGGGAACAAATTCATGAAATTCTTGTGAAAAATGTACGATAGTGTTTCATTGTCCAGCCCGAGCGCGCGGATCTGCGCCACCGCGGAAGCGGGCTTCCACATCGGGAAATCCGAGCCGAACAAAAACCGCTCCGCACCGAAGCGGTCGAGCATCCGCAGCACGAAATCCCGCGGGATCATCGGCGCAGTGCCGGAGGTGTCGTAGAGCACGTTTTCCGGCAGCGGATTTTCGTACGAAAGCTCCCACGCGCGCCAGCCGCCGAAGTGCGCGGCGATGACGTGCAGATCGGGCACCTGCCGCAGAAGATTCATGAGCCGCTGCGGGGTGGAGAGGTCGAAGCGGTCGTCTCCCATGTGAAACAGCACCGGGAGCCCTCTTTTTGCGACGGCACGGTATGTCTCGATGCCGGACGGGTCATCGATGGGCAGCTTCTGAAACTCCGGATGGATCTTCAGCCCGCGCAGACCGAGCGCCATCATCCGGTCAAGCTCGTCCTCGAAGCCATCCATGCCGGGGTAGATCGAGCCGAAGCCGATGAAGCTCGGATGCGAGGCAGCCGCAGCCGCCAGAAAGTTATTGACATCGTGCACCTGATGGGGCGTGACGGCGGAGTTGCAGATCACGCTGTAGGAAATGTCTGCCTCGCCGTCCTCGGCCAGAAGTCTGTCCACGCTCGCCGCGCTGTACATCGGCGTGCCGTAAAAATCTCCGATCGAATGCGCCGCCTTGTCCGCCAGCCGGTCCGGAAAGACGTGCGCGTGAATATCTGTGATGATCATACATGCGCTTCCTTTGTTTTTCGTTCGGTAGATGTTATAGCACATTTTTCCCGCGCTTACAACCGCTTCGCCCGTTTCTGCGCAAAAAAACTGCCCGATTCTGAGAAAAAACAGACTTGACTTTTTTTACGTCCGCACATATACTTAAGAAAACTTATATAAAATTATTTATGTATTCGGAGGCGATCCCATGCTCCAGCAAACGCTCCAGCGCCTCTACCGTCAGCTCCGCCTTACCAGCTACCGGCAGATCTTCGGCGCCATCCGCGAACGCAGCGGCAGTCTCAGTGCAACGGAGGCCTTTTCCGCCGACGTCATTCAGCTGCTCGGCGCGCCGACGCTTTCACAGTTTGCGCAGTATCTCGGCATTTCTCAGCCGAATGCCACCTATAAGATCAACAACCTTGTCGCCAAGGGCTATGTGGAAAAGGTCCCGTCGCCCGGCGACCGGCGCGAGATCCGCCTTCAGCCTGCCGGAAAGCTCAAGAAGTATCTGGCCAGCGGCGAGGGCAGCTTTGACCACGCGGTCGAGGCGCTGAAAAAGACCTACACAGAGGAGGAGCTTGCGCTCACCGCGCGCGTGCTGAACGCCCTGCTCGACGAAACCCAGAAGGAGGAAACCCTATGATCGATCTGTTTGAAAAATGCGAAAAGCGTATGCTTGCCGACGACATCCGTGAGCGCGGACTGTATCCCTATTTTCACGCGCTCGAATCGCGTCAGGACACCGAGGTCATGATGGAGGGCAAGCGCCGCATCATGCTCGGCTCCAACAACTACCTCGGCCTCACGACCTGCCCGGAGGTCATCGAGGCCGGCGTCCGCGCCTATCAGGAGCTCGGCTCCGGCTGCTCCGGCTCGCGCTTTCTCAACGGCACGCTGAAGCTGCATCTGGAGCTGGAGGCAGAGCTTGCGGAGTTTCTGCGCAAGGACGCCGTCGTCACCTTCTCGACGGGCTTCCAGTCAAATCTCGGCATCATCAGCGCCATCGTCGGTATGCACGACTATGTCATCATGGACCGTGAGAACCACGCCAGTCTCTATGACGGCTGCCGCCTGTCCTTTGGCAAGATGCTCCGCTTTATGCACGGCGACATGGAGGACCTTGAAAAGAAGCTCCGGAAGGTGCCGGAAAACTGCGGCTGCCTGATCGTGACCGACGGCGTTTTCTCGATGGGCGGCGACATTGCGAACCTCCCCGAGATCTGCCGTCTTGCGAAAAAATACGGCGCGCGCGTCATGGTCGATGATGCGCACGGCCTCGGCGTCATCGGCGAGGGCGGACGCGGCACGGCGAGCTATTACGGTCTGGAGGACGAGGTCGATATCTACATGGGCACCTTCTCCAAATCGCTGGCCTCACTCGGCGGCTACATGGCGGCGTCGGCGCGTGTGGCGGA
The DNA here is from genome assembly GCA_900548625.1 of uncultured Eubacteriales bacterium. Classification (GTDB taxonomy): domain Bacteria; phylum Bacillota; class Clostridia; order Oscillospirales; family Oscillospiraceae; genus CAG-170. The sequence goes on from URLO01000051.1 coordinate 11,519, forward strand.
CTATGTGCGCCACGTCTCGCGTCCGTTCATCTTCTCGGCATCCATCCCGCCTGCGAACTGCGCGGCGGCGCTGGCCGCGCTGCGTCAGCTCCGCGCACATCCGGAGCTGGTCGAGACGCTTCAGAGCAACGCCCTCTACATGCGCACGCTTCTGCGCGAGCGCGAGATCAAGATGCGGCCCTCCAACGGCGACCGCATCCCCATCATCCCGATCTACACCTATGACGAGATCCCCACGCTGGAGATCGCCAAGGAGCTGTATGAAAACGGCGTCTACGTCAACAGCTCGCTTCCGCCCGCGGCTGCGCCGCACGAGTGCCTGCTCCGCACGAGCCTGATGGCAACGCACACGCACGCGCTCATTGACGAGGCGGTCGGCATCATCGCGGACGTATTGAGGAGGCATGACCTGTGAGTGAAAAAGTATGTGTGATCACGGGCGGCACGTCCGGCATCGGCAAGGCCACCGCCGAGGCCATGCGCCGCAGAGGCTATACCGTCTATGAGCTCAGCCGCCGGGAGACCGGCCTTGCGGGCTTCTGCCACATCCCCACCGACGTCACGAAGCCGGAAATGGTCGAGGCTGCCGTCGCTGAGATCCTGCGTCAGGAGACGCACATCGACGTGCTCATCAACAACGCCGGCTTCGGCGTGTCCGGTGCGGTCGAATTCACCGAAGCCGCCGCCGCAAAGAAGCAGTTTGAGGTCAATTTCTTCGGCATGGTCAACATGTGCCACGCCGTCCTGCCCGTCATGCGCGCGGCAGGCTGCGGGCGCATCGTGAATCTCAGCTCCGTTGCGGGCGTCGTGCCGATCCCGTTCCAGACGTACTATTCCGCCAGCAAGGCGGCGATCAACTCCTACACGATGGCGCTTGCAAACGAGGTAAAGCCCTTCGGGCTGGAGGTCTGCGCCGTCATGCCCGGCGACATCCGCACCGGCTTTACCGCCGCACGCGAAAAAAGTCAGGCGGGCGACGAGGTCTATCAGGGCCGCATCAGCCGCAGCGTCGCCGGTATGGAGCATGACGAGCAGACCGGTATGCTGCCCGAGACCGCCGGAGACTACATCGCCTCCGTCGCCACCCGCAGGGACGTCAAGCCGCTTCGCTCGATCGGCCTGAAGTACAAATTCTTCTGCGTCCTTGCAAAGCTGCTGCCTGTCCGCACGCTCAACTGGCTCGTCGGCCTGATCTACGCAAAATAAACCAAGACACGACTGAGGGCAGTCCCGGATGGGACTGCCCTGAATATTTCTGCGTTATGGTTCGGCTGATTCCTCCGGCATGTCCAGAATGAGGACGAGCGGGCTCGTCTCGCGGAGCTGCCGCAGCGGTGCGCCCGCCTCCGCCAGTGTTTGCAGCGCCTCTGGCAGATTGTCCTCGCAGACCAGCAGCACCGTCTCCTCCGCCTCACTCTGTGCGAGCAGGATGGAAAGCGCGGGCTGCGACTGCGGCCGGACGACGATGCAGTAGCCGGGGCAGAATTCCGACTGCGCCGGGGTCAGCAGCGCAAGCAGCGACTTTCGGTGCAGCACGCGCAGCAGCGCCTCATTGGCGTCGCGCAGCGCAATGGCGGCGTCCTCCGCATCCTCGGCGCAGGTCACGCCGACGCTGTGGCCGGCCGCGTACAGCGCGCGCACCAGCTCCGGGTCTTTTTCGATCTCCTCCGCCGTCAGGAAAAACGCGGCGCGTTCGCCCGCTGCCTCCAGTGCCACGGCAGCCTTGCGCATGTGTCCGGCTCCGGTGACGGCCAGAGAGAACGTGCCGGACACGTGCGGCTCGTCCTCGGGCGGCTGGTCGTCTGCGGCGCCGGGCTGCGGATCGCTTCCGGGCTGCGGCGTGACGGGCGCGGCGCCCTGCGCATACTGATCGGCAAGATAGGAGATGAGATTTTCCGCCCGCTCGACGAACAGCGCGTTCTCATAGACCTCGCTGCCGGTCGTGATGCGCAGGATCGAATATCCGGACGCACTGGTGAGCGAGGAATACGACAGCCCGAAGTGCGACAGGCAGAACATGAACGGAACATAGATCACGCCGTTTTTTGACACGGTCGAGAGCGTCGTGACGTTTTTCTCCTCATCCGTCACCGTCCCGGCGGCCAGATCGAAGATCAGGCGCGCACCGCGCCGGAAGATCACGAGCTTCTGCTCGGCGGCATTGTACGACGGGACGACGCCGCCGGGCGCGGCGTTAAAGACGGTATAGGGCGCATAGAGCGTGCCGCCGGAGTAATACGGCGCGGAGCTGCTCGGAAGCGTCAGGGGAATGGAGTCATCGACGGCGACAAAATAGATCTCCGCCGCCCGCGCCGCGGGCGTCAGCACAGCCGCGCACAAAACAGCCGCCAGCAAAAGCGCCAGCATTCTTTTGGAGATTTGCATCGTTCCACCGCCTTTTTTGTAATGATAGTTTAGTATAACACAGTTTCCGCACGCGGGCAAGACGCCGCGCGCAGAAAACAAATCGTTTCGCGCACGGGGGCTCCGGCGGAGAACACGCCGAAAGTACGGAAATGTGAGAGAATTTTGGCTTTTTGCACAATTTCTGCAAAGAAACGCTTGACATCATTTTTTCATACTGATAAAATGTCTTTGTAGAATGTACACATATAGTACATGTGTCTATGACACGAAATCATATGACTTGGAGGGAGAAACGTTCGATATGGCAAGAATGATGGATGCGATCGTAAAACCAGCAGCAGCCCCCGGCTTGGAGCTGAAAAAGGTACCCGTGCCGGTTCCCGGACCCGGTGAGGTGCTCATCAAAATTCACAAGACCGCCATCTGCGGCACGGATGTCCACATTTACAACTGGGATCCGTGGGCGCAGCAGCACATCAAGCCGCCCATGACCATCGGCCATGAGTATGTCGGCGAGATCGCGGAGCTTGGTGCGGGCGTAACGGGCCTGCACGTTGGCCAGCGCGTCTCCGGCGAGGGTCACATCACCTGCCACCGCTGCCGCAACTGCCATACGGGCAACATCCAGTGGTGCAAGGACACCGTCGGCGTCGGCGTTGACCGCGACGGCGCGTTTGCAGAGTACGTCTGCATTCCGGAAACGAACGTGATCCCCATTGACGAAAGCCTTCCCGAGGACGTCGTTGCATTCTTTGACGCCTTTGGCAACGCCACCCACACGGCGCTCATGTTCCCGCTGGTCGGCGAGGACGTGCTCATCACCGGCGCCGGCCCCATCGGCATCATTGCCGCGGGCATCTGTAAATTCGCCGGCGCACGCCGCGTCATCATCACCGACATCAACGATTACCGGCTGGAGCTTGCGCGCAAGATGGGCGTTGACGCCGCCGTCAACACCGCGAAGGAGGATCTGCGCGAGGTCATGCGCGCGCAGGGTCTGACCGAGGGCTTTGATGTGGGTCTGGAGATGTCCGGCAGCGCCGCGGCATTCCACCAGATGATCTCCGTCATGCGCAACGGCGGCAAGATCAGCCTGACCTCCACCGGGGATAAAGGAAATATTACCCTGGGCG
>URLO01000052.1 GCA_900548625.1 uncultured Eubacteriales bacterium
TTTTGCGGCATAACAATGCTCCCTTCATGATGACAGTTTGTTTTTTCACTGTCTCTCATGGAGGGAGCATATCAATGCGCAGAAGGGCGGCGCGATCAGCGATTATTCCCAGAGGCGGGCGGGGTAGACGCCCTGCGCGCGAAGCGCGGCAAGGGCGCTGACGACGGAGGGAAGATCCTCGTGATAGGTCACGCCGTGCCAGACCTCGGAGCAGGGGAGCATCCGCACCTGCGCGGTTCCGGCCTGAAGCTCGTTGTTGACGATGTACGGAAGATACAGCTCGCATTTTTCCGGGTTTTCCGGGAGCGATTTGTCGAGGAAATGCGGGAACTGCGCCCAGATCTCATCGAGAAAACGCGGCGTGAAGCCGAAAAAGTTCATCGAGACCAGCGTATCGCCGGAGAGCGGGACAAACGTCTTGTCGTCCTCGGTGTAGGCCGCGTCGCTGCCGCGCTGGAAGATCTTCGTGCGCTCGGTCACGCCGGTGAGGTAGCCGTCCTTTACGCTGCAGATGCCGCGCGCGACGGAGCCGAACTCGGTCACGGTGTTGCGCAGGCGATAGCCGACCATGCAATAGGTGTGCTCGTCGCGGTTCTCGGTCAGGAAGCGGTAGACCGTCTCAAATGCGCCGCGGCCATAGAAATCGTCGGCGTTGATGACGGCAAACGGCGCGTCAAACACGCCGCGGCAGCAGGCGACGGCGTGCGCCGTGCCCCACGGTTTTTTGCGCTCTGCGGGGACGCGGTAGCCCTCTGGAAGGCGGTCAAGCTCCTGAAAGACATAATCCACCTTAAAATAACGCTCCATGCGGCGGCCGATCGTCTCGCGGAATTGCGCTTCGATGGCATGCTTGATGACGAAGGCCACACGGCGGAAGCCCGCCCGGTATGCGTCATAGAGAGAATAATCAATGATGAAGCAGCCCTCGTCGTCCACCGGCGTCATCTGCTTCATGCCGCCGAAGCGGCTGCCCATACCGGCTGCCAGAATGACAAGAACAGGCTCTGAATGTTCCATGGTCACAGCTCCTTTTCGCTTCCGTTCGATTTTCTGAAGGCCCTCGGACCGGCCGCAAGAGCGGCGCCGCAGGCTCCTCTTTATTCTATCCCAAGCGGCTGGAAATTGCAACCGCAAACGCAAAGCGCGTCCGCACACGCCAAAGGGAGGCTTTGACGCGCGCGGACGCGGCAGTATGGCGGTCTTTATTTCCGAAGGATGCCGCGCAGATCGCGGATGGCGCCGCGCGGGCACACGACAAGGCACTGCCCGCAGCTGAGGCAGAGCGTCTCATCGATGCGGGAGAGGTTGTTTTCCACACGGGCTGCGCCGGAGGGACAGACCTTGGCGCAGAGTGAGCAGCCGATGCAGCTGACCTCGCACTGCCGCCGGGCGTCCTTGCCCGCGTCCTCGTTCGAGCAGGCGACCACGATGGGACACAGCCGGTCATGGAGACGCAGAACGCCGCGCGGACATTCGCGCGTGCATTTGCCGCAGCCGACGCATTTTGCGGAATCGACCTCCGCCACGCCGAGGTCGTTGATCGCGATGGCCTCGAACGGACAGACGCTCACGCACACGCCGCAGGCCACACAGCCGTAGCGGCAGTCCGCTGTGGCGCGGCAGCCGCCATTGCACGCGGCGTAAGCCGTTTTCTTGGAGCGCGTTTTCACAGTGGCTCATCCCTTCCTTTCATACGGCGTCCCGCTGAGCGGGAGCGTGGTGCGCCGCGTGCCGTCGAGCCGGTAATAGGCGTCGGCAATGGCGGGCGCAGTGGGGATGGATGTGATCTCGCCGATGCCGATCGCGCCGCAGGCGATGTTCAGCCCCGGCTTGTCGATGACGATGGCCTCGATCTCCGGGACCTCATGCGCGCGGAACAGGCCGAGCTTGCCGTATTGCTCGATGGGCTTGCAGTTTTCGTCGATGGGATAGCGCTCCGTCAGCGCGTAGCCCATGCTCATGACCACGCCGCCCTCGATCTGCCCCTCACAGGAGCGCGGATTGACGGCCTTGCCGACGTCGTGCGCGGCGATCATTTTCTCGATCCTTCCGGTCTTACGGTTCAGGATGCAGACCTGCGTCGCGTAGCCGTAGGCCACATGCGAAACGGGATTTGGCACGTCTGCGCCGAGCTTGTCGGTCTTTGCAAGGTATTCTCCGTAGAACTCCCGTCCGCAGAGCGCGGCCATATCGCCGGTGTAGGCGGCGCAGAAGGCCTCGCACGCGCGGCGGCAGGCCTCGCCCGTGATCATCGTCTGGCGCGAGCCGGAGGTATCGCCCGAGTCTGGCGCGATCCATGTGTTCGAGCGCTCATAGACGATCTGCTCGCGCGTGAGCGGCGTGTTGGTCACGACCATCTGGACGAGCACCGTGCCGACGCCCTGACCGATGCACGATGCACCGGCGTAGATATGCAGTTTCCCGTCGTCCTGCACGATCAGCTTGCAGCGCCCCCAGTCGGGAAGACCGACGCCCACGCCCGCATTTTTCATTGCGCAGGCAAGACCGACGGGCTTTCCGGCCGCGCGGGCCGCATCGTATGCTTCCTTCACGGCCTCGAGCGTTTCGACAAGACCCGTCTCCGCGCCGACGATCTGACCGTTCGGCAGGACGCCGCCGGGACGGATGGCGTTGCGGTACCGGATCTCCCACGGAGAGATGCCGACGATGTCCGCCATTTCATTCAGCAGCGATTCGATCGCAAAACAGGTCTGCGTCACGCCGAAGCCGCGGAACGCGCCCGCAGGCGGGTTGTTGGTGTAGTACGCTGTGCCCTCGATCTCAAAATTCTCGTAGGCATAGGGGCCGGCGGCGTGGGTGCAGGCGCGCTCGAGCACCGGGCCGCCGAGTGAGGCGAATGCGCCCGTGTCCGAGACGACCTTTGCCTTGACGCCGAGAATTTTTCCGCTTTCGTCACAGCCGAGCGTGAAGTCCATCCAGAACGGATGCCGCTTGGGATGGATGAGAAGCGACTCGGCGCGGGAGAATTTGACCTTCACGGGTCTGCGCGTGCAGTAGGCGGCCAGCGCCGCGTGGTGCTGCACGGTCATGTCCTCTTTTCCGCCGAAGCCGCCGCCGACGAGCTGGTTTTCGACCTTGACCTTCTTTGTTCCGAGCATCAGCGTGCATTCGTGCAGCGTGGTGTGCGAGGACTGGTCGGTCGAGAGGATCATCACGTCGCCGTCCCGGTCGATGTACGCCACGGCGCACTCCGGTTCGAGGAAGGCGTGTTCGGTCCACGGCGTTTCAAAGTGCCGGGAGAGGACGTGCGCCGCGCCCGCGATGGCAGCGTCTGCGTCGCCGCGCGAGACGTGCTTGTGCGCCTGAACGTTGCTCTCCTCCTCGTCAAAGACCAGCGGCGCGCCCGGCGCAGCGGCCTCGACGGGGTTATGCACGGCGGGAAGCACTTCATAATCGACCCGGACGAGCTTTTTCGCCTTTTCCAGCGTCTCGGCATCCTCCGCCACGACAAGGCAGATCGCATCGCCGAGATAGTGCGTCAGCCCGCCGACGGGAATGAGCGTGTACTGGTCGTGCTTGATGTGGCCGACCTTGTTTTCACCCGGAATGTCCTCGGCGGTCAGAACGGCGACAACGCCGGGCAGAGCCTTCGCCTTTGCGGCATCGATGCCGAGCACCCGCGCGCGCGGGTATTTGCTGCGGACGGCGGAGGCGCAGCACATGCCGTCGAGATACCAGTCATCGGGGTATTTGCCGTAGCCCTGCACCTTTTCTGCCACGTCCAGACGGTGGACGCTGGAGCCGAGCTTCCAGTCCGTCTCCGAGGGCTTCGGCACAAAGCCGAGCTTTTTGTATTTCGCCGCCAGACGCACGGCTGCGAAGATCTTCACATAGCCCGTGCAGCGGCAGTAATTGTTGCGCAGTGCGTGTTTGATGTCGGACTCGGTCGGGTCGGGGTTCCGGTCGAGCAGCGCCTTGGTGCACAGCACCATGCCCGGAATGCAGAAGCCGCACTGGACGGCGCCGGCCTCGCCGTAGCAGAAGGTGTAAAGCTCCTTTTCCCAGTCGCTCAGACCCTCGACCGTGAGGATGCGGCGGCCCGTGAGCGAATCGGTGCTCGGCGTACAGGCGCGGCACGGCTCGCCGTCGATCAGGACGGTGCAGGCGCCGCATGCGCCCTCGGAGCAGCCGTCCTTGACCGAGGTGAGGTGCAGCTCATCGCGCAGATAGCGCAGGAGCTTCTGATTTTTTGCGGCCGCGACCTTGCTGCCGTTGACAAAAAATTCAGCCATGCGTGATCTCTCCTTGCAGTATGAATTCGGTTTTTCCGTCACAGCGCCTGTCGGCACGCGGCGCGCAGGCCGCGCTGCCGCGCTGTTCTCGGCGCAGAGCGCCACCGTTTTCACCTGGTTTTATTATATATTTTTCACAAGCGCCATGCAATCGATTTGCCGGATATTTGAGATTTTCGTGATTTTTCATAGTGCGGGGCGCAAAAAATCGCCGGAACGCACAGAGCGCCGGCGATTTTGTTCGACCATATCAAAAACGGAAAGCAGTGCCTGCTTATGCCTCTGCGATCTCGCGCACGGCACGGATGGCGGCATCGACCTCCGTCTGCGTGTTGAACCAGCCGAAGCTGAAGCGCACCGCGCCCTGCTGCACTGTGCCAAGCGCCCGGTGCATCCGCGGCGCACAGTGCGCGCCAGAGCGCGTGGCGATGCCGTAATCCTGCGAAAGCCAGTCGGAGACCGCGCCGGAGTCGTACTGCCCGATGTTCAGCGCCACGATCGGCGCGCGCACGCGCTGTGCATGGTCACCGTAGACCGTTACGCCGGGAATGGCGCGCACGCCGTCAGAAAACCGGCGCGCCAGCGCGTCCTCATGTGCGTGGATGCGCTCCACGCCCGTTTGCAGGAGCCATTCCGCCGCCGCCGAAAGCCCTGCGATGCCGTGGCCGTTCAGCGTGCCGGCCTCCAGATGTGTGGGATATTCCTCCGGCTGACGCTCGAGATAGCTCTGCACGCCCGTGCCGCCGGTGAGCAGCGGCCGGATGTCCACACCCTCCCGCACCAGAAGGCCGCCGGTGCCCTGCGGGCCCATGAGGCTCTTGTGGCCGGTGAAGCACAGAACGTCTGCGGGGCAGGTCCTGAGGTCGATGGGAAGGCTTCCTGCCGTCTGCGAGGCGTCAACGAGGAGCAAAAGCCCGTGCGCGTGCGCAAACGCCCCGATGCGTGCAAGGTCGAGCACCGTGCCGGTCAGGTTGGAGGCGTGCGTACAGACGATGGCGCGGGTGTTTGGGCGCAGCAGACGCTCAAAATCGGCGTAGTCGATGTTTCCCAGCCGGTCTGCCGGAAGGAAATCGACCGCTATGCCGCGCTCGCGCAGCCGATGGAGCGGGCGCAGGACGGAGTTGTGCTCCAGATCGGTCGAAAGGACGTGGCAGTTCGTGTCCAGCAGACCGAAGATCGCCGTGTTGAGCGCCTGTGTGGCGTTTGCGGTGAACACCACGCGCTCCGGCGCGTCAAAGCCGAACAGCACGGCAAGCGTCTCGCGCGCGTGATAGATCGTCCGTCCGGCGCTGAGACTTCCGGCGTGGGCGCCGCGCCCGCTGTTGCCGAGCGTGCCCATCGCGGAAATGACCGCCTCTGCCACGCAGGGCGGCTTTTGCAGCGTGGTCGCCGCATTGTCAAGATAGATCATGTCCGCGCCTCCCATCGATCTGCCGGAGATGCCGCGCTGCGGCCTTTCCGGCGGAGCTGCTTTCATTGTAGCCCGCAAAGGGGCCTTTTTCAAGTCGCCGGCTCAGAGCACCTGAAGAATATAGCCCTTGAGGTAAAGCGACTGCTCGGCGGCGAGATCTGCCGGATGGTCGCGCGACTGCATCAGCATCTCGGCAAGACGCACCGTCCTGCCGCAGTCGGCGGCGGCCTCGCGGAGCATTTTCAAAAACAGCTCCGGCGTCATAAACTGGCTGCACGAGCACGAGACGAGCCAGCCGCCCGGCTCGACCATCTTCATCGAGCGCAGGTTCAGCTCCTTGTAGCCGCGGTATGCGCCCTCGAGCGCCTTTTTGCTCTTGGCGAACGCAGGCGGGTCACAGATGACAAGGCCGTACTGCTTTCCAGCGTCGGAATACTCGCGCGCAAGGTCAAAGACGTTTGCACAGGTGGTCGTGATGCGCTCTGCCACGCCGTTTCGCGCCGCGTTCTTCCGCACCAGCGCAAGCGCCTCCTCCGACACATCGACCGATTCGACGTGCTCCGCGCCGTAAAGCGCCGCATGGATGGAGAAGCCGCCCGTGCAGCAGCACAGATCGAGCACCGTCCGCCCGGCGCAGTAGGGACGGATGCGGCCGCGATTTTCCTGCTGGTCGAGGAAATGCCCGGTCTTTTGTCCGTTTGCGATGCTGACCAGCATGGCGGCGTCGTGCTCCCGAATCTCAAGCTCGTCCGGCACCGTCCCAAGGACGCAGCCGGTCATCTGCGCAAGCCCCTCTTTTTCGCGCACGGGCACGTCGTTCCGCTCAAAAATGCCCTGCGGATGAAAAATCTCGTCCAGCAGCTCGATCAGGACCGGCTTCCAGCGCTCCATGCCGAGCGACGTGATCTGAAACGAGAGACAGGAGGCAAATTTATCGACCGTCAGCCCCGGAAGGCCGTCGGACTCGCCGAAGACGACGCGGCAGGCGTTCTCAAAGCCGAGCGACCTCCGATACTCCCACGCGCGCAGCAGCCGGCGGCGGAAAAACACGCGGTCGATCGTCTCGTTCCGGTCGCGCGTGAGCACACGGACGCAGATTTTCGAGCCGGGATTCCAGAATCCGCGCGCGCAGAAGCGCAGGCGGCTGTCGAGCACGTCAACGATGCCGCCTGTCTCGCAGGTGTCGTCCGCCCAGTCAAGCTCATTTTCAAAGATCCACGGCGCGCCGCCGCGGACGCGGGCTTCCTCGCCGCGGCGCAGGCAGACCTGTCCAGATACCATATGCAAAACCTCCGAAGGCAAATTTTCTGAATGGATTTTACCACACTTTTGCGCCCTGCGCCAGCCCCGTGACAAGCGCCTTTTCGTGTGTTATACTGATTTTATCAAATTGCAGAAAGGAAAATGGGCATGGATACGGAGCGCACGATCAAAAATCTGGAGAAAAACGGGTTCGCTGTCCGCTATTTTGAGACGGCGGAGGCAGCCGCGGAGTATCTGCTCTCACAGCTTCACGGGCGCACGGTCGGCATCGGCGGCAGCGTCACGATCGGGCAGCTGGCGCTTTACGACCGGCTCTGCGCGGACAATACGGTCTATTGGCACGGCGTGTGCAACACGGAGGAGACGAAAAAGTGCGCGGCACAGGCGCAGGCCTATCTGACCTCCGCAAACGCCATCGCAGAGACCGGCGAGATCGTCAACATCGACGGCGCGGGCAACCGCGTGGCGTCCATGCTTTACGGACATGAGACGCTCTACATCGTTTCCGGCGTCAATAAGCTCGCACCGGATCTCCACGCCGCCATCGACCGCGCGCGCAACGTTGCCGCGCCGCGCAATGCCCGCCGCCTCGGGCGCAAAACGCCCTGTGCGCTGTCGGAGCCGATGCGCTGCCACGACTGCGCAAGCCCGGAGCGCATCTGCCGCGCCCTCTGCGTGCTGGAGCGGCCGGTCTTCGGCATTGGCCGGACCGAGGTCATCCTGATCGGACAGACGCTCGGATACTGACGAAAGCACATCAAAAAGACTGTTTGGCGAGCGAAAAGCTCCCGGAATCTGTGTGATTCCGGGAGCTTTTGTGCTTACCACCAGGGGTCGTATTCGCCGCCTTCGCCGCCCTCGTCGGGATCGGGATCCACAGGCTCCTCCGGCTCCTCGGGCTCCAGAGGCTCATAGAGCGTGATCAGGTATTTGCTGTCACGGTAGGTATAGGAGCTGGTGCCGAGGTTTTCGGTCTTGAGGATCTTGCCGTCCTTGTCGCAGAAATTGCGGTAGAGGGCAATGTTCGCGCCGGTATACGGCGATTGGAGCTGCGAGCCGAGCGCGTAGATGTTGCCGTCGCTGCCGGTCGCCAGCTTGACGGTCTTGCCATTTTTGTCAACGCCGGTCTCGCCCGTGATCGTCAGCTCGATTTCGTCGGACTTCGGTGCATTCTCGCTCGTCACGCCGACCGTTTTCCACGGCTTGGTGGCGAGCTGCTGATACGTCAGCGTCACATGATCGTAGTCCTTATCTTCCTTCGTGCCGACCAGCGCGATGTGGACATAGCCGCCCGAAACGCTCGCGTCGATGCGGATGGGATAGCCGGTGTTGTTCTTGAATTTGAAGTCCAGCTGGCCCCAATAGACCGTTGCGTCCTGTCCGCGCGGGACGTATGTGACTTCAAACATGTGCGGTGCGCGCTCGGTGACCTGAAGGTTCGCCAGCAGAACGCACTCATAGATCGTGGAGGAGACCTGACACACGCCGCCGCCCTCCTCAGACTCGCTCTTGCCGCCGTCGAGGTAGACGATCGCGCCCATGTAGCCCTTGGCCTTGGTGCGCTCGCCGACGATGCCGTTGAAGGAGAATTCCTCGCCCGGATTCAGGACTGTGCCGTTGATGGCCTTGCATGCCAGCTCCAGATTGTTGGTACGCGCCGGAATGGCGGTGTGCGGGCTGTCGTATTTTGCAAGCGTATAGGAGAAATACGTCTCCTTCAGCTTCTCCAGCGTGACCTCGGGGACGAGGTCCTCCATCTGGATGGTGACGGTCGTGCCGGGGTCTGCCATGGCGATCTGCTGGGTGTAGTACGGCAGGTCAAAGCCATAGCCCTTGACCTCCTCGACCAGCTCGTGGTTCTCCTCGTCGTAGTAGGCGTCCTTCATTTCCGAGCAGTATTTGTCGTAATACGGCTGGAGATCGACCGCATCGCAGGGGGTGGTCTCGTAGCTGAATTTCAGGTCGCTGAGATCGTTTGCGGCAAAGCGCTCGAGCACCGCCTCGTACAGCGCGTCTGCGTCCAGCGCGACGGCCGGAGAGCCGGTGGTGACGCTGATGATGCCGGAGGCCTCATTGACGCTGACCGACGGCTGGACAAGATCCTGCTTGACCTCGGCAGCGGTCTTGTCGATGACGTCGCGGATGTACGCGGTGTCAAGATTGAGCGTGGATTCCAGTCCCACGTTGTGCTCATTGTGCTTCGCGGACAGGTAGGTGCGGATCGCCTTGATGGGGCCGCCGCTGCGGCCGTACTGCATCGCGGCGTCGATCGCCTCGTCGGCGTTGAGCGCGACGTTGGTGATCTCGGGGTCGAGATCAAGCGTCCGGTCGGGGAGGATCACGTGCAGCGTGTCTGCGGCGTAGGACTTGTTGACCGCGCCCTCGACCGCTGTGATGGCAGCCTCACGCTTGAGACCGCCGACGTTGACGCCCGCGACGTAGACGTTCGGGAAAATGGTATTGCTGTTTTTGATCGAGAAGCCATAGCCGCAGAGCGCCACGACCGCGATCAGCACGACCGCGCCGGCGATGATGCCGATGCGCGTGCCCATGGACAGGCCCGCCTTGGGCTGTTTGGGCTGCTTGGGCGCATTCGGTGCGGGATGGTTCTGGGAAGCGGCATGGCGCTGCGCTGCGGTCTGGGGTGCGTGCTCGGCGCCGCGCGAGGCTTCAAATCTGCCTTTCTTTTTGATGGGGATCTCCTCCTATTCTGAAGCCGGAAGTCCGGCCGGGAAGTGTTCTGACTGTGTCATGCCTATGCGGACGATGGCATTATGACAACTATCATTATACGGGCTGTGCGGAAATTTTGCAATGCCATTTCCGCCAAGAAGCGCGGAACATTTTCTGAAAAATTGATTAAGATTTCACGGAATCACAGACCCTCGTCAGCCGTTTCGCGCGATGGCGTACCGGCTCACGAGCTGCTCTGCCAGCTTCAGCGCATCCTCGCCCTTCCTGAGCCGCACGGTGAGCGCCGGGGCCTTGCCCGCAGAGAAGAAAATGCGGGATTTGAACGCCGGCTCGGCGCAGACGGCGGAGGTGGCGGGGAAATCCATGACGGCCAGCGTCAGCATGACGCCGCCCTCCTTCTGCGTGATCTCGGTGATGCCCGCCGCCGCAGCACGCGCGCGCAGCAGTGCGATGGCGAGCAGATTCATGACGCCCTTCGGGGGATCGCCGTAGCGGTCGACCAGCTCGTCGAGCAGATCGTCCGCGTCCTCCTGCGTGCGCACGGCTGCCATGCGGCGGTAGAGATCCATGCGCTGCTCGCCGGAGGGGACATAGCGCTTGTCGATGTTCGCCGTGACGTTGAGATCGGCGGTGCACTCCGGCTCTGCCAGCGCCTTTTCGCCGCGCTCCTCGAGCACGGCGTCCTCCAGCAGCTTGAGGTACATGTCGTATCCGACCGACAGCATGTGGCCCGACTGCTCCGCACCGAGCAGGTCGCCCGCGCCGCGGATCTCCAGATCACGCATGGCGATCTTGAAGCCGGAGCCGAACTCGGCATACTCACGGATGGCGCTCAGGCGCTTTTCCGCGATCTCCGAGAGCACCTTGCCGCGCCGGAACGTGAGATAGGCGTAGGCGTGGCGGCTCGAGCGTCCCACACGGCCGCGGAGCTGGTGGAGCTGCGCAAGACCGAGGCGGTCGGCGTCCTCAATGATGAGCGTGTTCACGTTCGGAATGTCAAGACCGGTTTCGATGATCGTTGTGCAGACGAGCACCTGGATCTCGCCGTCGGACATGCGCTGCATGACGTCGCTGAGCGATTCCTCGCCCATTTTTCCGTGTGCAACGCCGACCTCACCCATGTCACCGAGCAGCTCCTTGATGCGCGCGGCGCATTTGTCGATGGTCTCGACGCGGTTGTGAAGGTAGTAGACCTGCCCGCCGCGTTCCAGCTCGCGCCGGATGGCGTCAAGCAGAAGCTGCTCGCTGTGCTCGAGCACGAACGTCTGGACGGGGTAGCGGTCCTGCGGCGGCTCCTCGATGGTGGACATATCGCGAAGCCCCGACAGCGCCATGTTGAGCGTGCGCGGGATCGGCGTTGCCGACAGTGTTAAGACGTCCACGCCGCGGGAAAGTTCCTTCAGCCGCTCCTTGTGCGTGACGCCGAAGCGCTGTTCCTCGTCGATGATGAGAAGGCCGAGATCCTTGAAGCGGATGTCCTTTTGCAGCAGCTTGTGCGTGCCGATGATCAGATCGACCCGCCCCGAACGCAGATCCATGAGCGTTTTCTTCTGCTGATTTGCGGTGCGGAAGCGCGAAAGCACGTCGATCGTCACCGGGAACGAGCCGAAGCGGCTCGTGGCGGTGACATAGTGCTGCTGCGCCAGAACGGTGGTCGGCACCAGAATGGCGACCTGCTTGCCGTCGAGGATGCACTTCATCGCCGCGCGCAGCGCGACCTCCGTTTTGCCGAAGCCCACGTCGCCGCAGAGCAGACGGTCCATCGGCGCGGGCGATTCCATGTCGTGCTTGATCTCGTCGATGCAGCGGAGCTGATCGTCGGTCTCGGCGTACTCGAAGCTGTCCTCAAACTCCTTCTGCCACGGCGAGTCCGCCGCAAACGCAAAGCCCGGCAGACGCTTGCGCTCAGCATAGAGCTTGATGAGCCCCGCCGCCAGATCCTTGGCTGCGGCCTTGGCCTTGGCCTTCGCCTTCTGCCACTGGTCGCCGCCGAGCTTGTTGAGCTTCACCGGCGCGTCCTCGCCGCCGCCGATGTATTTGCTGACAAGGTCGAGCTGCGTCGCCGGAACATAGAGCGCATCGCTGCCCTGATAGGCGATCTTGACGTAGTCCTTGACCGCGCCATCGACCTTCATCTGCTCCATGCCGACGTAGCGGCCGATGCCGTGATGCTCATGGACGACCAGATCGCCGGGCGTGAGGTCGGTGAAGGAGTCGAGCTTTTTCCGGTTCGTCGCCTTTTTCGGCCGCGAGGGCTTTTTGGGCGCGCTGCGCGCCATGATCTGCCCCTCGGTCAGAACGGCGAGCTTTGTCTCGGGATACTCCATGCCCGCCGGCAGGCTTCCGTCGGTCAGCAGGATCTGCCCCGGCTGCGGCAGATGCGCGGCCGGGAAGGCCAGAAGCGCGTCCACGCCCTGATCGGAGAGCATCTCCTTCAGGATCTCTCCCCGGCGCTTGCCGCCGCAGAGGACAAGACAGCCGAAGCCGTTTTTTGCGTAGTGCTTCAGATCCTGCACCGCAGTCTCGAGACTTCCGCCGTAGCCGGGAAGCTGCTTTGCGGTGATGGACAAAATGCGCTTCGGCGGCAGCTGCTCCGGGAACTGCGCCGAGAGGAAGGAATCAAAATAAACGGCGCCGCTGGCTGTGAAGCGCCCCGCCAGCTCGTCATACGAGCAGTAGAACTCGCACAGCTCGCCGGCGAGCGTTCCGCTTTGCAGGAAGGAGTCGAGCGAGAGGCCAAAATCCTCCATCCGCGTTTTGGCTGCGCGGCGGAGGTTGCCGTGGTCACAGAAAAACACCGCCGCGTCGCGGGAAACGTAGTCCGCGGCAGTGGAAAATTCGGGATAAATGAGCGCCATGTATCGGTCGGCTGCCGTGAGCGGCACACCGTTTTCCAGCTTTTCCATGTCGCGCGCAAGCGTCGAGATCAGCGCCTCGTTCGGCGTTTTGCGGCGCTTCTGGCGCGCGATGATGCGTTCGAGGTCGCGGCGCAGACCCTCCGCGCCGTCCGGATGCAGATACGGGACGCACTCCGCCACCGGCAGGAGCACCGCCTCGTCCAGGTTTTCCGTCCTGCGCTGGGTGATGGGGTCAAAATACCCCATTGCGTCCAGCTCGTCGCCGAAAAACTCCGCGCGCACCGGCTGGTCGCCCGCAGGAGAGAACACGTCGAGGATGCCGCCGCGCAGCGCGAACTGTCCGACGCCCTCGACGAGGGACGTGCGGCTGTAGCCCGCGCGGACAAGGCGCTCGGTCAGCGCGTCCAGATCGTACTGCGCGCCGGTTTTGAGCGTGATCAGACCGCCGAAAAGCGTCTGGCGCGGGATGGTGCGCAGGCTCAGCGCCTCCATCGAGGCGATGAGCGTCTTGACGCTGCCGGCCGCAAGACCGTAGAGAAGGCGCATACGGCGGTGCTCCCACTCGCGCGAGACGCTTGCCGATTCATAGAACGTCAGCTCTCTGGAGGGCAGGATGGGCGGCTCGGAGCCGAGAAATGCGGCGAGCTCCGCCTGCGCGCGGCGGGCGGCCATGTCATCCTGGCAGACGATGAGTGCGGGTCTGCCGGACTCTGCACACAGCGCCGCGATCAGGTGGCTGCGGATGATCTGGCTGACGCCGGAGACGGCGACGGTCTGCCGCGCGTCGAGCGCCTGCAAAAGCGCCTCGTATTCCGGCAGCTTTTTCAGCATGGACAGCAGGATGTTCATAGCGTCCCTCCTTACAGGATAATGTAAGATAAGTTGCGCAAATTGAATAGAGCATAGAAATAGACATGGTTTGCAGAGCTCTGGTAGAATGAA
>URLO01000053.1 GCA_900548625.1 uncultured Eubacteriales bacterium
TTTTGTCCGAGGTTCACGCCCCCGGACAAAACCGATTTACATTTTATTTCGCCGTGCGCGGCGAAACTCTACGAGGTTATTTGACAGTCTGTTTGCTCCAACATACGGATAACCAAAAAAGAAACCATCCGAATGGATGGTTTTTATGCCATGCGAAGCTTTGGATCAACAGCAGATCTGTACGGGAATACTCCGGCGGCGCTGCCGCCTTCGTGCCACGGCGCATTTTCTTTTGGCTTTGCCAAAAGCCGCGATGCAGTGCATCGCGGCCATCTGGCGATGGCAAAATGCTTGTGGTCGAACCCGATGGGTTCGCTCCGACATACGGATAACCAAAAAAGAAACCATCCGAATGGATGGTTTCTTTTTTGGTGACCCGTACGGGAATCGAACCCATGTTACCGCCGTGAAAGGGCGGTGTCTTAACCGCTTGACCAACGGGCCTGGTAGCGGCAATCTGACTCGAACAGATGACACTCCGGGTATGAACCGAATGCTCTACCAACTGAGCTATGCCGCCATATGATGAGGCCGTGCCTCATAGCATGAGAGATTATAGCGTATCAAATTCCGTTTGTCAACAACTTTTTCTTCGCTTTCCGCACAAATCGGGAAATCTTTCGGATTTCGCAGACCGCCGTGCAGCGCGCCCGGCGGTCTGCGGACAAGCGTTCAAAGAAGCCCTGTCTTACACCAGCTCGCCGAGCACGCCCTCGCGGCAGGGCTCTGTGATGCGGACGCGGCACGTCCGGTTGCGCAGCGCCTCGTCGGAGCGGACATAGACCTTCGCATAGTTCGGCGCGTGACCGGCGTAAAGGCCGTCCTCGGGCTGCTCAAAGAGCACCTCCTGCACCGTGCCGATGAGGGCGCTGTGGAACGCATCCTCCAGCTCTGCCGCCACCGCGGCCGCGCGTGCGGCGCGCGCCTCCTTCACCGCCTTCGGCACCTGATCCGGCATTTTGTCGGCGGGCGTGCCCTCGCGGCGCGAATAGGGGAAAATATGTACCTTCGTCAGGGCACATTTGCGGATGAAGGCCAGCGATTCCTCGAACGACGCCTCGCTCTCGCCGGGGAAGCCGACGATGAGATCGGTCGTCACAGCGCAGCCGGGGAAATACTCGTTCAGCAGCCGCACGCTTTCATAGTAGCGCGCGGTGTCGTACTTGCGGTTCATGCGCTTGAGCACCGGGTCGCTGCCGCTTTGCAGGCTCAGATGAAACTGCGGGCAGAGATTCTGGAAGCCGGACAGCGCACGGCAGAATTCCTCGTCGATCGTGCGCGGCTCCAGCGAGCCGAGGCGGATGCGCACCTCCGGCACGGCGGCGCAGAGCGCCGTGAGAAGCTGCCGCAGGCAGCTTCCATCGTGCCATTCCCAGCCCCACGAGGAGATCTCGATGCCGTTGACCACGATCTCGCGATAGCCCTCGGCGGCGAGCTTCCGCGCCTCCTGCACCGCGCTTTCCAGCGGCAGCGAGCGCACGCGCCCGCGTGCATACGGGATGATGCAGTAGGTGCAGAAATTGTTGCAGCCGTCCTCGACCTTCAAAAGCGCGCGCGTCCGCTCGGCAAGGCCGCCTGCAGGAAGCTGCTCAAAGCGGCGCGGAAGCCCCGCGTCCTCCACATGCTCCCAGTGCTGCCGGTCGCGCGCCGCCTGTGCCAGACGGTCGAGAAATTCCACGCGCCCGTCCGTGCCGATGAGCACGTCCACGTCCATCCCGCGCAGCTCCTCCGGCGCGGTCTGCGCGTAGCAGCCGCACACGCCGATGACGGCCTCCGGGTTGCGTCTGCGGACGCGGCGGATGGCGTTGCGCGATTTTTTGTCGGACATGGCCGTCACGGTGCAGGTATTGATCACATAACAGTCGCAGATGCCGTCAAAGTCGCCCAGCGTGTCGCCGCGTTGGAGCAAAATCTGCTGCATTGCCTGTGTTTCGTACTGATTGACCTTACATCCCAAGGTATAAAATGCATATTTCATGAGCAATACCACCAAATTTTAGAATCTCGGAAAAAAAAGTTTATTGCTTTTTATGGGTAGTCGCGCGGGCGCGTTTCCACTATAATATAATCACTTTTTACCACATTATATCACCAGCGTCATTATACCCGAGAACGTTCCGATTGTACAGCCATTCTTAGGAGGATTTTCCGTGCGAGAATTTAGCGTCATCTTCCGTTCCGTCAAAGAGATCGGCGAGTTTGTCAGCATTGCCAACCGCCAGCCCTTCTCTGTGCAGCTCCTCTACGGCAGCACCGTTCTGGACGCAGGCTCCATCCTCAGCCTCTGCTGTCTGGGGCTCAACCGTCCGCTGACCGTCCGCGTCTGCACCGGCGCGCAGAGCGAAGAGTTCTGCCGCGAGATCCAGCGTTTCCTTACGACCCCGTCGCCGAGCGCCGTTTGAGTCTGCCAAAAGTGATATTGCGCCCTCCCGTTTCATACGCTTGTACCAGTTGAAACGGAAGGGTGATTTTTTATGCACAAACGTCTGCTTGGGATGCTGCTGGCAGTGCTGCTCACGGCGGCGCTCTGCCTTCCGGCACGCGCGGTCGAGCTGGAGCTGTCCGCACCGTCCGCCATTTTGATGGAGAAATCGACCGGCGAGATCCTGTACGAGCAAAACAGCCATGAAAAGCTGCCGCCCGCCAGCGTGACGAAGGTGATGACGCTGCTTCTGGTGATGGAGGCGCTGGAGGACGGACGCATCGCATGGGACGACACCGTAACGACCTCCGCCGCGGCCGCCGCCAAGGGCGGCAGCCAGATCTATCTGGAGGAAAACGAGCAGCTTCCGCTGACGGAGATGCTCAAGGCCGTGGTCGTGGCGTCGGCAAACGACTGCGCCTGCGCGCTGGCGGAGCACATCGCCGGAAGCGAGAGCGCCTTTGCCGCCATGATGAACGCGCGGGCGGAGGCGCTCGGGATGACCGACACGCACTTTGTCAACTGCACCGGCCTTGACGACGGCGCGGACGCCTCTGAGCACCGCACGACGGCCTATGACATCGCGCTCATGTCGCGCGAGCTTCTGCGCCACGAGGAGATCAAAAAATACACGACCATCTGGATGGACACCGTGCGAAACGGGCAGTTCGGGCTTGCCAACACCAACAAGCTCGTGCGCTTCTACGACGGCACGACAGGGCTCAAGACCGGCTTCACCGCCGCAGCGGGCTACTGTCTGGCGGCCTCGGCGGAGCGCGGCGGCATGGAGCTGATCGCGGTGGTGATGCACTGCGACACGAGCGCGCACCGCTTTGAGGCGGCGAAGGCGATGCTCAACTACGGCTTTTCGAGCTATGCGCTGGCGCAGCCGCCGGCAGACGTGCAGATCCCGTCCGTCCCGGTCGTCCTCGGCCACGAGGAGGCCGTCACGCCCGTCCTGCGCGAGGCAAAGCCGGTTCTGATCGACAAATCGCTTGCCGCCCAGCTTTCCTCGGAGGTCTCGGTCGATCCGGCCGTCACCGCGCCGGTCGAAAAATGGCAGCGCCTCGGCACGCTCACCATGCGCGCCGGAGACGGCGTCATTGCAGAGCTTCCGCTCGTCGCGCCGGAGGCTGTCGCAAGGCTCACATGGTGGGATGTTTTCCGCCGCCTGCTGCGCGGCGTGTGCATGGGCTAGAAACCATATTCTGGCACGTTTTGCAAAAAAGCGCTTGACGCGCAGCCCGCTTGCCGCTATAATAAGCGTGACTGCAAAACAATCGAACACAGGGGCGCTGGAATTCCGGCTGAGATTGCGCATCGCGCAGGTCCCTCATACCTGATCCGGGTAATGCCGGCGTAGGAAGCTGATTCGTCATATTTTTGATGTTATCGTACTGCACTACACCCATCCGGTTGTCGTGCAGTACGTATTTTTTTATTGGAGGTTCTTTTATCGTGAAGAACAAAAAGCTCTCCCTGCGCTGCCTCTGCGAGGCCGCAATCATGATCGCGCTTGCCCAGCTGCTCGGCTACATCAAGCTTTATGAGCTGCCGCAGGGCGGTTCGATCAACCTCGGCATGCTGCCGATCTTCCTGTTCTGTGCCCGTTGGGGCTTTGGCCCCGGTATGCTGGCCTCCTTCGCGTTCAGCCTGCTCCAGCTCTTCCTGGACGGCGCCTACGCATGGGTCTGGCAGTCCATCATCGGCGACTACATCCTCGGCTTCACCGTGCTCGGCTTTGCGGGCCTGTTCCACAAGAACCGCTTCGGCTTCTTCTACGGCGCCTTGCTCGGCTGCGCGCTGCGCTTCCTCTGCTCCTACATCACCGGCGTTGTGGCGTGGGGCGAGTATATGCCGGAAATGTTCTTCGGCATGACCATGACCACGCCGTGGATCTATTCCGCACTGTACAACGGTTTCTACATGCTCACCGACTGCATCCTTGTTCTCGTCGTCGGCTGGCTGCTGTGGAAGCCCCTCGGCAAGTACATCCGCGGCGAGGACCTTCAAAGAGCATAAGGCAGCACTGCATCACTGCACCTGCTTGCCAAATGATGTGATGTTTCCATAACGTCACCGGGCGCGGTTCCTTCTGGGGGGTAGGGCCGCGCCCCCTTTTTGCGCGAGTTTTAGCACTCTCGCGCCAAGAGTGCCAAAATTCACAGATCGGTCACAATTCCTTCACAGAATATGCGATTTTCGGGGGTATCGTAATACTTGTCAAAGGGAACGAGCCCTGAGACAAACCCCGTATACAAGACGTCCGGCGTGCAGCCGGCGTCACAAAATAGAACGCATACAATATTGGAGGTATGAACCATGTTTGAACTCAGACCGTATCGTAAGAGCAGTGTCAGCTACTACAACCCCTTCCGTGAGATGGCAGACCTTGAGCGCTCCTTCTGGGGCGACCCCGATTCCCGCAATGCGCTTGCGGAATTCAAGGCCGACATCACCGACGAGGGCGACCACTTCCTGCTGGAGGCCGATATGCCGGGCTTCGACAAGAAGGACATCAGGCTCGACATCCACGGCCAGACGCTGACCATCCGCGCCGAGCGTCTGACCAAGACCAAGACCGAGGAGAAGAAGGACCGCTACGTTTGCAGCGAGCGCTCCTACGGCAGCTACAGCCGCAGCTTCGACATCACCGGCATCGATGCCGCAGGCATCCGCGCCAGATACTCGAACGGCGTCCTCTCTCTGACGCTCCCGAAGAAGGCCGCAATGCAGCCCGAGCGCACCAGCGTCGAGATCGAGTGATCTTCCTGCATAAAATACCAAAGCGGCGGACGAAGAAATTCGTCCGCCGCTTGCGCGTTTCAGAAATGCTTTTGAAAAGCACAGCAGGAGCCTTTTCAGACTCCTGCTGGTCGTTCTTAGAACAGGTTCTTCTCCGTGGCCTTGTCGAAGAAGTGCATCAGCTCCGGACGGAAGCTGTACTTGACAGCCTTGTGACCGCCGTGGAGCGTGTCGATGTCGATGTCGGTGGTCGGGACGACGATGACGACGTCCTTGCCGCTGGAATTGACGTGCAGATGCAGCTCGGAGCCCATCAGCTCGGAGACATCCACGGTGGCGTCGATGCCGTCCTGCGAGAGGTGGACGTGAACCGGACGGACGCCCGCGACGATGTCGGTCGGGACGTTATCCATCTTCTTGAGCGCCTCCTGCTTATCGGCGGGCAGCTCAAAGTCCTTGCCCTGCACGGTCGCAACGTACTTGTCGCCCTTCTTGGTGAGAACAGCGTCAAAGAAGTTCATCTGCGGCGTGCCGATGAAGCCGGCGACGAACAGGTTTGCCGGGTGGTTGAACACCTCCTGCGGCGTGCCGATCTGCTGGATGAAGCCGTCGCGCATGATGACGATGCGGTCGCCGAGCGTCATGGCCTCGACCTGGTCGTGGGTGACGTAGACGAAGGTGGTGTCGATCTTCTCACGCAGCTTGATGAGCTCTGCGCGCATCTGGTTGCGGAGCTTGGCGTCGAGGTTGGACAGCGGCTCGTCCATCAGGAACACCTTCGGGTTGCGGACGATGGCGCGGCCGATGGCAACACGCTGTCTCTGACCGCCGGACAGCGCCTTGGGCTTGCGGTTGAGGTACTGCGTGATGTCGAGGATCTCGGCAGCCTCGCGGACCTTGCGGTCGATCTCCGCCTTCGGCGTTTTCTTGAGCTTCAGAGAGAACGCCATGTTATCATAGACCGTCATGTGCGGATACAGTGCGTAGTTCTGGAAGACCATCGCGATGTCGCGATCCTTCGGGGCCACATCGTTCATCAGCTTGTCGCCGATGTAGAGCTCGCCCTCGGTGATCTCCTCAAGACCTGCGATCATGCGAAGCGTGGTGGACTTGCCGCAGCCGGACGGGCCGACCAGGACGATGAATTCCTTGTCCTTGATGTCCAGATTGAACTCCTGAACGGCGACAACGCCCTTTTCAGTGATCTGGAGATTGGCCTTTTCCTTAACAGGCTCGTCGTCCACTTTCTTTTTCTTCTTCTTTTCTTCTCCGCTGACGAATGGGTAGATCTTCTTTACATTGACCAAACGTACTTCTGCCATAATTTTCTGACTCTGACAGCGCTGCCTCCGCAATGCGCTCCCTCACGGCGGCCGGGCTTGGCTGCCGCATTGCGGCACGTCTCCACTGTGCCGCACCGCAAGTCCTGCGGGGTTGATATATCCTCCTTTTTTGCCGGAACAGGCCATATTGTGGATTGGCGATATTCCGACCAGATTACAAAATACAGTATACCAAACCGCAGATCATTTGTGGACTGTTGTTTTTTATAAAATATTGTGCCTCGTTTTGTTGATTTTGCGGATACGTCTTGCATTTTTCCCACCGCCTGATAGAATAGAAGGCAACCAATTCAAGGGAGCGATGGATATGAAGGTCTACTGCCGCCGCCTGCACCGCGGCGATGATCTGCTCGCCGAGATCCGGCGTCTGGCACAGGAGGAGCATCTGGAGGCGGGCGTGGTCGTCTCCGCAGTCGGCTGCGTGTCCCGCGCGCGCATCCGCGACGCCTCGGGCGTGCATGTGCGCGAGGTAAACGAGCACTGCGAGATCGTGTCCCTGAACGGCACCGTCAGCGCAGCGCGCTGCCATCTGCATATCGCGCTGTCAAAGGAGGATCTCTCCACCGTGGGCGGCCATCTCCTGCCGGGCTGCATCGTGAACACCACCTGCGAGCTGATCGTCGCGCCGCTGCGCGGCTGGCGCTTCGGCACGGAGCAGGACGCGCAGACCGGCTACGACGAGATCGTATTTGAAGAAACGAACGCAGGAGAAGAAGCATGATCAACACCAGTCTTTGCTACATCGAGCGCGGAGCGCAGTATCTGATGCTCCACCGCGTCAAGAAACAGAACGACCAGAACCATGACAAGTGGATCGGCATCGGCGGAAAGTTCGAGCCCGGTGAAAGCCCCGAGGACTGCGTCCTGCGCGAGGTACGCGAGGAGACCGGACTTACGCTCACGCACTGGCGCTACTGCGGCATCGTGACGTTCGTTCTCGCCGACTGGACAGAGTATATGCACCTGTTTTGCGCCGACGGCTTTGAGGGCACGCTCCGCGAGTGCGACGAGGGCGTTCTGGAGTGGATCGACAAGAGCGCGCTGCGCGCGCTTCCGATGTGGGAGGGTGACAAGATCTTCCTCGACCTGATGCAGGCGCACCGCCCCTTCTTCTCGCTCAAGCTCGTCTACGACGAGGCGGACGTGCTGCGCGCCGCCGTCCTCGACGGCAAGCCGCTTTTCTGATTTTACCGCGCCGTGCGGCATATTTTCTCTTGCTTTTTGTTGACATGCGGCGTATACTTGGTATCAGGCAAATTTTTGTTGAGATTTTGAGTGTAACAAACAGCTGCCCGCTGTTTTGTTGCACTCATTTTTTATGTTTTGAGGTGAAACTATGTACGATGTCATCATCATCGGCTGCGGCGTGGTCGGCGCGGCGTGCGCCTACGAGCTGTCGCGCTACGACCTGTCCGTTGCGGTTCTGGAAAAGAGCAACGACGTTGCAAACGGCACCACCAAGGCAAACTCCGCCATCGTCCACGCGGGCTACGACCCCCATCCCGGCACGAACATGGCGCGGCTGAACGTGGAGGGAAACCGGCTCATGCCGGAGCTCTGCAAAAAGCTGGATGTTCCCTTCCGGCAGAGCGGCAGCCATGTTCTGGCGTTCTGCGAGGCGGAGCTGGAAACGCTGAAGGCGCTCTACGCGCGCGGCGTTCAAAACGGCGTTGTGGGGATGAAGCTCCTCACCGGCGACGAGGCGCGCGCCATGGAGCCGAATCTCTCCGAGGCGGTCTGCGGCTCTCTGTGGGCGCCGTCGGCGGGCGTGATCTCGCCGTGGGAGCTGACGCTGGCGCTCATCGAGACCGCCGTCCGCAACGGCACGGAGCTGTATCTGCAATCGCCGGTGACGGCGCTTCGTCAGGAGGACGGCTGCTTCACCGCCGAGACGCCGAACGGCACGTTCCGGGCAAAATACGTCATGAACGCCGCCGGCGTCCACTGCGAGCAGATCGCCGCCATGCTCGGCTGCGCGGACTATGCGATCCAGCCCAACCGCGGGGAATACTACCTGCTCGACAAGTCCGAGGGTACGCGCGTGCACTCGACCATTTTCCAGTGCCCGAATGAAAACGGCAAGGGCGTGCTCGTCTCCCCCACCGTCCACGGCAATCTGATCGTCGGGCCGAACGCCGTCAACATCTCTGACCCCGACGGCACGGAGAACACCGCCGAGGGTCTTGCCTTCGTGCGGGAGATGGCGCTCAGATCCGTCCCCTCCATCTCCTTCCGCGAGAACATCCGCAACTTCTCCGGCGTCCGCGCCAACCACCCGGACGACGATTTCCTGATCGGTGAAAACCGCCGCGTCCCCGGCTTTTACGAGCTGGCTGGCATCAAAAGCCCCGGCCTCAGCTCCGCGCCCGCCATTGCAAGGGACGCGGCCGCGTGGCTCGCGGGCAAGCTGCCGCTGACGCAGAAGGCGCATTTCATTGACACCCGCCGCCGCATCCGCTTTCAGGAGCTCTCCGCCGAGGAGAAAAACGCCCTCATCCGCGAAAACCCGCTCTACGGCCGCGTGATCTGCCGCTGTGAGACCGTTACCGAGGGTGAGATCGTCGCCGCCATCCACTCTCCCGTTCCGCCCACCACCGTCAACGGTGTCAAGCGCCGCGTGGGCGCGGGCATGGGACGCTGTCAGGGCGGCTTCTGCGGCCCGCGCGTGCAGGAGATTTTGTCGCGGGAGCTTGGCATTCCGATGGAACAGGTCTTGATGGATCAGCCGGGAACGTACATTCTGACCGGCGAGACGAAGGGAGGCGCGCACAAATGAAAACCTGTCAGCTTGCCATCATCGGCGGCGGCCCCGCCGGTCTTGCCGCCGCATGCGCAGCCTATGACGCGGGTCTGCGCGACATTCTGATCCTTGAGCGCGACCGCGAGCTGGGCGGCATTCTGAACCAGTGCATCCACAACGGCTTCGGCCTGCACCACTTCAAGGAGGAGCTGACCGGCCCGGAATACGCGGGACGGTTCATCGGCATGCTCCGCAGCACCTCCGTCCGTGTCCTGTCCGACACGATGGTGCTGGATGTGACGCCGGAAAAGCACGTCTGCTGCGTCAACACCACAGACGGCTATCAGGAGATCTCCGCGCAGGCCGTCGTGCTGGCGATGGGCTGCCGGGAGCGCACACGCGGCGCGATCTCCATCCCCGGCACACGCTGCTCCGGCATTTTCACGGCCGGTGCGGCGCAGCGCTACGTGAACATCGAGGGCTATATGCCCGGAAAGCGCATCGTCATTCTCGGCTCCGGCGACATCGGCCTCATCATGGCGCGGCGCATGACGCTCGAGGGTGCGAAGGTGCTCGCCTGCGTCGAGCTGATGCCGTATTCCTCGGGTCTGAACCGGAACATCGTGCAGTGCCTGCATGATTTTGATATCCCGCTCTATCTCAGCCACACCGTCACCGACATTCAGGGCAAGGACCGCCTTGAGCGCGTGGTCGTCTCCAAGGTCGGCGCCGACCGCCGCCCCATCCCCGGCACGGAGATGGTCTTTGACTGCGACACGCTGCTGCTGTCGGTCGGTCTCATCCCCGAAAACGAGCTGACGCGCCGCGCGGGCATCGAAATGGACCGCCGCACCAGCGGCCCCGGCGTGTTTGAGAACATGGAGACCTCGCTCCCCGGCGTGTTTGCCTGCGGAAACGTTGTCCATGTCCATGATCTGGTCGATTTTGTCACGGCGGAGGCCGAAAAAGCCGGCCGGAGCGCCGCCGGATACGTTCTGCACGGCGCGGCGGCAGACGGCAGGACCTTCGCCACCGCCTGCGGCGCGTGCGTGACCTACACCGTCCCGCAGCACATCCGCCTTTCGGCGATGGAGGACCGGACCGAGGTCTCGTTCCGCGTGAACCGCAGCTTTGCAAAAAGCCGCGTGCTCGTGACGGACGAGACGGGCGCGGTCATCGCAAAATTCGCCCGTCAGCACATGGCCCCCGGCGAGATGGAGCACGTCGCGCTGCCGCGGGTGCTGCTGGAAAAGGCGGCGGGGCAGACGCTGACGCTCGCCTGTGAGGAGGTTTCGGAATGAAAGAACTGATCTGCATCGTCTGTCCGAACGGATGCCACTTGAAAGTAGACGAGGAAAACGGTTATAATGTGACCGGAAACAAGTGTGAGCGCGGCGCCGAGTACGGCAAGGCCGAGCTTCTGCACCCGATGCGCATGGTGACCAGCACAGTGCGCATCGAGGGCGCGTCCTGCCGCCGCCTGCCGGTCAAAACGAGCGCCGCCGTGGACAAGGACAAGATCTTCGACGTCATGGCGCTTCTGGACGGCGTGTGCGTCCGCGCACCCGTCCATGCGGGCGACGTGATCGTCCCCGACCTGTTCGGCACCGGCGTTTCCATCATTGCCTGCAAATCCATGTAAGCGAATACTTTGAGGTCAGGAGGACAGACCATGAGCCGTTATCTGCTCGCCCTCGATCAGGGCACGACCAGCAGCCGCGCGATCTTGTTTGACGAGGATCAGAACATCGTCTCCGTCGCGCAGAAGGAATTCACGCAGTACTATCCCGCCTCCGGCTGGGTCGAGCACAACCCGATGGAGATCTATTCCAGCATCTACGGCGTCATGATGGAGGTCATCACGCAGTCCGGCATCGACGTGCAGGACATCGCCGCCATCGGCATCACAAACCAGCGTGAAACGACCGTCGTCTGGGACAAAACGACGGGACGCCCCATCCACAACGCCATCGTCTGGCAGTGCCGCCGTACCGCGCCCATCTGCGACGAGCTGGCCGCGCGCGGTCTGACGGACTACATCAAAAAGACGACCGGCCTTGTCCTCGACGCCTATTTTTCCGCCACAAAGATCAGGTGGCTGCTCGACAATGTCGAGGGCGCGCGTGAAAAAGCCGCCCGCGGCGAGCTGCTGTTCGGCACAGTCGATACGTGGCTCATCTGGAAGCTGACCGAGGGGCGCGTCCACATCACCGACTATACGAACGCCTCGCGCACGATGCTCTACGACATCCACAATCTCTGCTGGGACGAGCGGCTTCTCCGGGAGCTGGACATCCCCGCCTCGATGCTGCCGGAGGTGCACGATTCCTCCGAGGTCTACGGCACCTGCAACATTCAGGGCGTGAACGTCCCCATCGCGGGCATCGCCGGCGACCAGCAGGCAGCGCTGTTCGGGCAGTGCTGCTTCCGCCCCGGCGACGCAAAAAATACATACGGCACGGGCTGCTTCCTGCTCATGAACACCGGCGAGCAGGCCATCGAGAGCCGCCACGGTCTTGTCACCACCATCGCCATCGGTCTCGGCGGCAAGGTGCAGTATGCCCTTGAGGGCTCGATCTTCGTCGGCGGCGCCGTCATCCAGTGGCTCCGCGACGAGCTGCACTTCATCCGCGAGGCGCGCGACGCGGAATACTTCGCCTCCAAGGTGCCCGACACCGGCGGCGTCTACCTCGTCCCGGCCTTCACAGGACTCGGTGCGCCGCACTGGGACATGTACGCGCGCGGCGCGCTGCTCGGCATCACGCGCGGCACCCGTCCCGAGCACATCATCCGCGCGGCGCAGGAGTCCATCGCCTACCAGTCCTACGATCTGGTCGATGCGATGGAGAAGGACTCCGGCGTCATGCTCTCCGAGCTGCGCGTGGACGGCGGCGCGACCCGCGACCGCTTTTTGATGCAGTTCCAGTCCGACATCCTCGGCCGCTCGGTGCGCCGTCCGATGATCCGCGAAACGACCGCGCTGGGCGCGGCGTATCTGGCCGGCCTTGCCGTCGGCGTCTGGAAAAGCACGGACGAGCTGCAAAGCCTCTGGCACTGCGACCTGACCTTTGCGCCGGAAATGGACGAGGTGCGCCGTCAGACGCTCCTGCGCGGCTGGCACAAGGCCGTCGGCCGGAGTCTTGACTGGGAGGAGCACGCATGACGGCGCCCGACATCACCGCCTGCCCCGTCATTGCCGCCGTCAAAAACGAGGCGCAGCTCGCGCGGGCGCTGGAGTCCGAGTGCGAGGTCGTCTTTCTCCTCTTTGGCGACATTCTGAGCATCGCAGAGCTGACGCAGCGCACGGCGGACGCCGGTAAATATCCGGTCGTCCATCTCGACCTGATCGCCGGGCTGAGTCCGCGCGAGATCGCGGTGGATTTCATCGCGAAAACCACGTGCGCCTGCGGCCTGATCTCCACGCGGCCCGCGCTCATCCGGCGGGCAAAGGAGCTTGGGCTGTTCACCGTGCTGCGCGTGTTCGTGATCGACTCGATGGCGCTGGAAAACATCGCGCGGGACCGCGCGCTCGTTGAGCCGGACGTCTTTGAGATCCTCCCCGGCGTCATGCCGGACGTGCTGCGCCGCATCTGCGCGTCGATCTCCACGCCCGTGATCGCGGGCGGGCTGCTCTCGCAGAAAAAGGACGTGCTCGCGGCGCTCGACGCCGGAGCCGTTGCCGTCTCGACCACCGACGAGGCGCTCTGGCGCGCCTGAAAACCGGAAAAAACGCAAGCAAACGGCGGCGGGTGCAACCTCAGTTGCACCCG
>URLO01000054.1 GCA_900548625.1 uncultured Eubacteriales bacterium
GCGACAGCATAGCCCTTATCCGGGGTGATGGTAAAGGCCTGATCCCGGCCCTCGCGGACGCTGACATTGCCGGAGGGGGAGATAGAGCCGCCAGCCCCGGCAGTTGCCTTGATGGTGTAGTAGCTGTAGCCGCTGCCGCCACCGCCATTGTAGCGCCATTGTGCCGTGATCGTCAGATTCTCCGCAGGCATGGTTGTCGGGAATGTTTTATCCCAACCGTTGAACTGATAGCCCTCTCTTGTCAGGGTCGGAGCGGTAATTGGTGTGCCGTAATCCTGCGTTATGGTAATATCCGCTTTGCCGTTTTCGGGTTTGACTGTGATGGTATATTGATTGATCTCCCACTTCGCCCAATATTCCTTATTGCCCGTTTCGGTGTTGCTGATCGCCGTAACAGGAGAGCTGGTCAGATTTTCGTTGTCATACCAGCCCTTGAAGGTGTACCCGGTGCGCGTCACATCTGTCGGGAGTGTTGCGCCCACGCCGTAGGTGTAGGAGGTGACATTGCCGCTGTTGATAGTGCCGTCGCCCGCGTTCAGCGTGACGGTATAGGTCGGGGCTGTCCACTGCACCGTCAGTTCCGTCACATCAGCAGGAACACTGGCACCGGGGGCGTAGGAATTGCCATTGCTGTCAAGCCACATAAAGTAACTGCCTGTATCTCCGGCCGGGCGGGTCAAACCGCCGGATGCAGGCGCGGTAAACTTGCTGCCGTTTTTCACGATGATGTGAATAGCATCGGAGCTGCCGCCCAGCTTGCCGCCGCCAAGGTTGAGGGTAACGGCTTTCAGCCCGTCAGCGCCCAGCGTGCCGGGGTTCGGGACTTCAAGGACGGGGCGGAAGCCGAAGGTCGGGTAAGAAGTATTGTAGCTGGTCCAGAAACGGGCCGAACGTTTCCACCCGCGAACCGCACGGAACAACGCCGAAATTCTTATAGTAGTATCTTGTCCACACGAAAGCATCTCCCTCCAGTTTTTGATATATCCGTCGTCCTTATCCAGTATCTTATCCCATTCGTTGCTTTTGGGCGTGCCGCGTTCTGAATCACCTGAGCCTGTATAACTACTTCCCACAGACGGTGCGCGCAGGGTATAGTCCACGCCGCCGCCGGCGTAGTTCTTGCCGAAAATCAGATCTGCGGTATTCAGGGCATCCCAGCTTACATCATTCGTTACGACATAGTCCGCTATAAACAGACTGTGGGGATATTTGTTCTGCTGTGCATATTCCTCGGTGGTTGCCATCTCCGACATGAGCTTGTAGGCGTCCACCGTCCCTGCGTAGGTAAAAGGCACATAGTGCAGGGTATTATCCGGCAGAGCATCGTTCACCGTGCCGGGAATACCCATTGCCGAGAGGTCAAAGTAATAGGTGCCGCCGGGGGTGAGGGAAAACTGTTCTGATAAAGCAAACTGCGCTGTGAGCTTGGTAACGTCCGCCGGAACACTGCCGCCGGGGGCGTAGGAATTGCCATTGCTGCCAAGCCACATGAAGTAGCTGCCTGTATTTCCGTCCGGGCGGGTCATGCCGTCGGACGCAGGCGCGGTAAACTCGCTGCCGTTTTTCACAATGATTTGAATATCCTCGGAGCTGCCGCCGAGCGTTCCGCCGCCAAGGTCAAGGGTAACGACCTTCAGTCCGTCAGAACCCAGTGCGTCAGGGTTCAGGATTTCAAGGACGGGGCGGAAACCGACGTCCGGGATGGAGTGCGCAGCATAGTCGAGGTTCCAGCGGCGGGCCGAAGCGTACCCGCGAACCGCAGGGTCCGACGCGTTGCCAAAATAAGCATCCTGCCCCCACGAATACATTTGATTCCAGTTTTGGATATATCCGCTGTTCTTGTTCAGCACCGCGTCCCACTCATTGCTTTGGGGCGTACCGCGCTCTGAATCGCCTGAATCGGTAAACCCACTTCCACAAGACGACGCACGCAATGTATAGCCCACGCCGCCTGCGGCATAGTCCTTGCCGAAAATCAGACTTTTCGTATTTAAGTCATCCCAGCTTACCGTATGCGTTACATTGTAGTCCGCAATAAACAGGCTGTGAGCGTATTTGTTCTGCTGTGCATATCCCTCGGTGGTCGCCATCGCAGACGTGAGCTTGTAGGCGTTCACCGTACCCACATAGGTGAAAGGCACATAATGCAGCGTGCTGTCCGGCAGATTGCTGTTTGCCGTGCCGGGAATGTTCATCGCTGATAGGTCAAAGTAATATCTGCCGCCGGGAGCGAGGGAAAACTGCTCGTCAGGCGAATCATTGGCCAATAGCATTGGCGCAGCCAGCGCCCCCAATGCAGCGGCAGCTTCCGCATACCGGGTCATATCCAGCTCGTCGATTTCCTCGTCGGAGAGCTTCTCCTTCGCCTCGTCGATGGCCTCAAGCTGCGCCTCGACTTCTTCGGCGTTCTCTTCAGTGATTTCTTCTGCGTTCGGTAAACCGTCGATCATGGCCTGTACCTGATCTGCGGCACTCAGCTCTGTGGGACCATTCGGATCATCGGCTCTCTCGGTGCTGCCGTTTTCGCCGGTTCTGTCCTCAACAGGGATGTATTGACCGCAGTTCTGCGGTATGGCATTCTCCGCTCCACAGACAGGGCATTCCTTGTTCATGTTGTCCACCGTGCAGGCCGTTTCACAGCTGCACACGGGCGGGGTTTCCGTGCTGTCCTCTGCAAAAGCCGCTGTTGGCAGCAGTGTCAGCACCATACAGCACATGAGCAGGATGCTGAGCAGTCGTTTTTTCATGGTCATTCCTCACTTTCTTCTCGCGCGTCGTCCCGTCCCCCGTGGGAAGCGCGTTTTGGAGCAAGAGGGGATTGCATCGGGATATATCCCGATGCAAGGGAGTACTCCCTTGCAATACATATTGGCTTCTATTTTTGTGCTGGCAGCGTGATCCCCGCGAGGGAAAACTCAAAGCGCATCGCCAGCGCCTTGAACAGCGCCTGCATCACCTGTTCGGAGATCGTGCGGATATCCAGCCCTTCCACGAACCGGATCGCCTGTTCCGTTTCCTCCTTCGGCACGTTGTACGCCCGCAGACTCATGGTGAGAAACAGCCGCAGCTTCTTTTCCAGCGTCAGCTCCTCGTCGCACGGGTGCGCCATGTAGCCGCGCATGATGCTGGCCGAGCCGATCTCCATGTCATAAAAATCGCGGGCAGTCAGCTCCGGCTGATACGGACCGAAGATCTGATACAGCTCCTTCGCCGTTTCCCGGAAGATAAATTCAGACGCTTCCTTCTGCGTGTAGGCTTCAATGTAAATTTCCCGCAGATTTTCGTTCAGCTCCGTCAGCGTCATCTGGATCGCCGTTTCGACCGCGTAGACATAGATCGGCGGCAGATCAGCCCCTGCGATTTTTCGTGCCGCACCGAACTGGCTGCTGAACATAAACTCCACCAGCTCGGTCAAAACACCGTCCTTGGCGCGGAAAATGTTCTGGAACTGGCTGAAAGACACACCGGCCTTTTCGTTGATTTCCGCCAGCGTGGTCTGCTTGTAGCCCTTTTCCAAAAACAGCTTCACGCAAACGGTCAGAATCCGCTTCTTCGTGGGCAAACTTGCGCTTGTGATGGCTATGAGGATCACTTCCTTTCCGCCGTGGTGTAAGCACCATTAGTATAGCACATCGCAGAACCAAACGCAACAGGAACAAGTAACTTGTGCGTATTTTTTATGAACGGTTTGCAATGCAGAAGGGCTTCTTCTCCTTCCAGTGGCAGCAGGCGCTTCGGCACACAAACGCCCTGAGCGTTGAGTCTCAGAAAGCAGCTTCTTTGTTCACTCTAAATTACCGCGCCGTCAACGGCAGAGCGTGACTACTGTTTGACTACTATCCTCAGCAAAACAGGAAAAGCCGGTTCGCCTAGTGTTTTCAATAGTTTCAAGAAAGTTCAAAGGAATCGGATGTTTTCGCCGAAAACCATACAGCCGTTGAAAGCACAGCATTTTATCAGGATGCGCCTGAAAACTCCGACCGTCGACATTGCTCCTGTCAAGCTCTATCCTTATGTAAAAAAGCAAGACGCAAACTCATGCATTTGAGTTTGCGTCTTGCTTTTGCCCATACCGACTGTACCCCTATGACACATTGTGTACCTATTGGGTGAAACAGTTGAGATGACTGGCTTTTTCGCCATTTCATCTATAGTGTTCGGCAATCATGTGTTTTCGCTACACTATAGATGAATTTTAGCTGTTGATTTTTTGTACATACGTGCCATTATCAATATCCCAATTTTCTTAAACCATAGCTCAATTTCATCCCACGCATCGATGTCTTCCAAGTCCTCTTTTGTTATCTTTTTTGACAGAGATCCGTTTAACCAAGACTTGATACTTTTTTCCCGCTCCGCTGCATTAGTAACGTTTTGCATGCAAAGCCCAATCAATACCTTTGGTACATCACATTGATCCCAGTTAATCAGCTTTTTCTGATAGGTAATACTTCCGCCGAGAGATTCCCATAATGCCGTTCGCATTTCAGTGTTAATTGTCAGATTTACGCTGTTCTCCAAGCCATTTTCTCGTATCATTGCCTTTAATTCCTGATTCTTTTTGGAAAGCAGGTCATCAAATCCAGCATTTGAGGGATGTTTCGCATTAATCCATATTGTCTGTTTTCCGCCTGTACGATATATCTTACGGATTTCCAAATCTCCATCTTCATTCAGCAAATATTCTGCCGTAAACGAGGTCGATACATTTTCCAATGCTATTTCAGAGGGAAGGTCATCAAATACACAACCTATTATTGTGTCTTCTGCCGTGTGGAACACATTTTTATCACCAGACTCGATTTTTGCTTGATTGAAGAAAATCTCGAGTGCTTCAAGTATAGTTGATTTTCCAACATCGTTTTTTCCAATCAATGCTGTTAAATCGTTGATAGAAATCCTGGTTTCATCATAGTATGATGAAAAGCACCTGCTTGGACCGGTGGGCGATATCATGCTTGGCAGGCTTTCCGGCCGCAGCGGGCCGAAGAATGTGACCATCTTTGATGCGGTCGGTATGGCGGTGGAGGATATGGCCTGTGCAATCTGGCTCTATGAGCAGGCTGTAAACGGCGGAGAATAGAACACTCTGGGAAATATAACTTCTATTGTTGCTGTTAAAGCAGCGCAACGTACGTGGTATGTTGCGCTGCTTTTTGCATGCTGCGATTTCTATGCGTGGAAGCTGCTGCTTCAAGGGGAGAGAATACGTCTCCTATTTTGGATCGATTTACATTTTTACAGGGCCTTGGTAGAATAAAATATTAATCTGTCGATATGGCAGGGCGTATGCCACAGAGGGTGTCCTCTGTGGCCCATGGGACAATTCCATGTTTGTCACCGGGAGGGGAATCCATGACTGAGAAAAGCACCATCATCGTCAAGCCTTCTGCTGCGCGGCAATTCGAAAGCTTTTGGGAGCGCGGAAAAGTGCTCTTTTTCAGTGCGCCCTGCGGCATCGGAAAGATGGCGCTGGCAGATACCCTGCTGGAGAGATACCCTGTTCTGCGGCTGCATGCAGGAGAGGCCAGCTTTACACTGCCATCTCTGGAGGATGCATGGCAGACGCTTCTGATTGATGATCTCCAGTACATGCAGGAGGAGCAGGACTGGCAGGCGCTTTGCGCGCTGATCCGGGAGAGCACCTGGCGGCGCTTTTCGTCTGCCGCGCAAAACACTTGACAAGTGCGGTGCAATCATGTAATCTATCTTGTGGTTAAAGAACTCTAACTGGCAGAATGCTTTTTCTTTAGCCCGTCAGTTAAGTGTCTCTAACCAGAAAATTCATGCTATGATCAAATAAGGAGAACCACAGATGCAGAAAAGACGCGCACTCAGCCTCTTTCTGGTACTCGTGATGGTCTTTTCGCTGCTGCCGGGAACAGTCCAGGCATCGGGGGAGACTGCTGCGATTGCTATCCAGGAAAAAACAATCACGACATCCACCACAACGGTCACGGTGCAGGTAACCGGCTATGAAGAACTGTCAGGGGCTACGCTTCGACTGAGCGTCGGACCGGACGGCACCGAGTCCGACTGGGGCATAAGCAATCCGCCCCGGACGGCGCTTGGCAGCCTCAAATACACAGGCCCGGATACCTACACCTTCGCCATCGACCCGGCCAAGCTGGCCGCGGGTAAAAACGTGCAGGCGTATCTGTATTACTGGAGCGACTCGCGTGACGACTGGGCCTACACCTACGGCTATCCCGTCGAGATCACCGACGGCGATCCCGTGCCGTCCGTGTCGATCGGCACCCAGAACGTCACCAACCGCACGACGGAGCTTTCGGTCACGCTGAAAAATCTCCCCGCAAGCGGCATTTTCCGTGTGATCCAGCTGGGCGCGGAGGAGACGTATGACTCCGCCAGGCTCAACAGCTACACGAGCCTGTATTTTTCCGTCGTCGGAAATCTGCATGCCGGTGAAAACGCGCTGACGCTGACCGCCGCGCCGGAGGCCGGGAGCAGGCTGCTTGCCGTCCTCCGCGACAGCAGCGGCAGTGAAACGAAGGACTATATGTCGCAGCCGGTCACGGTCGCGTATGAACAGGAGCCGTCCATCGTCTCCATCGTGGACGAGGTGGACAGCGCCTCCACGACTGTGAAGGTCAGCCTCACGCGCGTGCCGTCCAGCGGCATCCTCAAGGTCATTGCGCTGGACGCGGGCGAGGAGATCCCGTCCAACGTTTTCAATTTCGATTACAGCGGCGCGCTGTATACCGGCTATTTTGCCGCCGGAGGACTGCATACCGGTGAAAACACGCTGACGCTCAGCGCCGCGCCCGCAGCAGGCAAGATCCTGTACGCGGTCGTGCGCGACTCCTCCGTCACGCCGTCCGCCGACTATGTGTCCGAGGGCGTCGCGGTCGCGCAGGCATACACGCCGTTCGCCATGTATATCAAGGGCGAGCTGACCAACAGCAGCACCACGCTTTCGGTGTTCCCGAAGATGAAGCGCTACAACGCCCAGTCCAGCGTGCTGGAATCCGCCGCACTCTTCCGCGCGGGCGTGCAGACACCGCTTGCGCAGCTGTCAAAGCCCCAAATGGGCGAGTTCATGACATTTGACGGCCTGAGCGGGCTGGCTGCAGGCGAAAAGCTGACGCTGGTCGTGACCTATGACGGCGGCAGGACTGCCGCGTGGGAATACCTTGTCTGCGATGCAGAGGAAAAAAACAGCTTTGAGATCGTGGAAAAGACCTTCACCACGACCTCCACGACCGTGACTGTCAAGGTCTCCGGCTACAACTGGTACAATAACCGCGAGGATTGGAGCCGTATCTGCATCACCACCGGCAGTGCCTCCCAGATCCAGCCGGGCGATGATGAGGGCCGCGAGGATCTCACGAGCCAGGTGTTTACCGGGAAGGGAACGTATACCTTCACCATTCCCGCCGATAAAATGTCCGAGCTTCAGGAGGGCAACTCCATCATGGCGGCGCTCCGCTTCTACGACGGCCACGGCGTCGAGGGAACGGTCGATTTCGAGTGGTACGCCGCAGCGGACAGCGTTCTGATCTCCGCCGCGAGCAAGACGCCGCTGGAGCGGCTGGAAAACTGCTCGGTCACCATGCTGAAGGACGGCCAGCCGCGCACGGAAACCTTCCGTCAGGAGCAGACCAGCATCGACTATGCCGTTACGCTGGACAACGAGATCCCCAGCGCAACGCTCGGCTTCTACGCCTATCCCGGCACGGTTGCCTTTGACCCGGACGGGAGCCATAAGATCCCGCTTGGCAGCGTGAACGTCACGCAGAGCGGCACCGGAACGATCCCGGTCGATCTGACGAACGTTCCCGCCGGCTATCGCGTGATCGCCAGCCTCTATGTCTGCATCGACGGCGACGAATGGTACCGCCACGTCAATTCGGCGCAGACGCCCGAGGTCGTGGATGAGAACGGCAAGGGCTTTGAGCCGTATGTCTATCCCGACGCAACGATCGACGAGACCGAGCTTTGGGCGGGCGATACCTCGCTGCATGTGAGCCTGACGGGCGACGCGCGCTTCTTTGAATACGCTGCGCAGGGCAAGATCACCATCAATGTTGCGCTGGCACAGTATCCCGCCGATGAGGACTTTGATTTTGAGGGCAGCGATCAGATCTCGCTTGGAAGCGCGTTCCGCGTGACCGAGGCTTTCTCCGGCAGAGAATTCACCTTTGCCGACAAGCCGCTGCGCGAGGGGTATCGCGTCCGCGCGGTTGTCTATTGGACGCAGAATGCCGACCTATTTATTGCGCCGGGCAACGACTATGAAGCAGTTTTTAACCTGCCGGATGATTCCGTGCTGGTTTCCGGCTCCGCCCAGAGTGCGCCGAGCGTGGCGGCAAAGCCCGTCACGGCAGGCGATACCTCCGTCACGTTTACCGTGGCAGGCGCGATCCCGGAGGGCACGCTCCTGCTGGTCAAGAGTTATGACGCCGGAACGACCGAATTCCTGACGACCGGCGGCACGCCGCTTGGCGTTGTGAATCCCGTCTCCGCCGGAGATGTGACGCTGCCGGTCAGCGGCGACGCGCTGACGGCCGGACGCATCGTGGCCGCCTTCCTTTTGAAGGACGGCGCGGTGCAGGCGCAGTCTCAGCCGGTGACGGTCAGCGAGCCGAAGCCTGCCGCGCTGTTCACCATCAAGCCGCAGGGCACGCTGACGGCTGCAAGCACCAGTCTTGCGTTCACGCTGGAAACCTCGGATCCCACAAAGGAAATCAACGCGGTGTATCTCTACCGTCTTGCCGGCGGCAAAATCGCGGATTATGATAAGCCGCTTGCGACAAACAGAACGGCCGTCGTGGGCGATAATACCCTCGCCATCCCCGCAGGCGCACTCACCGCCGGTGAGACGCTCCGCTTTGTTGTCCAGTATTGGAAGAACGACGACCTGCGCTATTTTGAAGCCGGCGACGTCACCGTCGCGGCAGAACAGGAAGCGGATTCCATCGCCATCCAGGAAACGTCCTTTACGGTGAGTTCCACCACTGCGACGGTCAACGTCAGCGGCTATGAGGCGTATCAGGGCGGCCTGCTTGTCCTGACGACCGGCAGCGCCTCCACCAACGG
Organism: uncultured Eubacteriales bacterium; assembly: GCA_900548625.1. Classification (GTDB taxonomy): domain Bacteria; phylum Bacillota; class Clostridia; order Oscillospirales; family Oscillospiraceae; genus CAG-170. Next base: position 9,061 of record URLO01000054.1, read on the forward strand.
CGACGGCGACAGCCGCACCCGCCTTGGTTCGAGAACCTATACCGGCTCCGGAAGCTACACCTTCGATTTTGGAAGCGGAAAGCTGACGGGCGGAAATACCGTGCAGGCGTATCTTTACCGCTATGACGGCGACGCCGACCGCACCTATTATCAGTACAGCGAGGCGGTTTCCATTGAAAAGGAAGCCACGGAACCCACGGTTTCCATCGTCACAAAGAACGTTACCACGGACACAGAGGCCGTCTATGTGAGCGCGGAATTTGACGACAGCGCCCTGCTGACGCTCTATGGCTACACGGGAGACAGCTTTGACGCGGCCGCGAACGCCTCTGATTACTGCGGCATCCAGTATCTTGCCTCTGCGCCCAGCAGCTCGCAGAAGGTCACACTGACAAGAGCGCTGACAGAGGGAGAAAAGCTGATTGCCGTCCTGTGGAGCGGCGGCCTTGGCAAGACAATTCTGGCGCAGTCGCAGCCGGTTATGGCGGCAAAGGCACCGGAAAAGGAAAAGCCGGGCGCATACCTTCTGACGCAGAAGGTTACGGCAGGCATGACGAATCTGACCGCATCCATGCGCTTTGACAGCAGCATCAAATATGCGGAATACAAGCTCTATCAGTTTGACGGCGATACGCTGAACGCTGAAACGGCGGAGGTGCTGGTCTCCGGCGGCCTGTACCGTTCGCAGACCAATCAGACGCTCTATGTCGGCGTCGGCCGTTTGAAGGTTGGCAGCAAGCTGCAGCTTGTGCTGACGGCCGGCGGAGAAGAAGCGCGCTCGGCGGTGCTGGTTGTGCAGCCCTCGCCGGATTGGGGCACGCCCTACGCAGCGTTCTCGGTCAGCGCGGTCAAGAGCGATGCGGCCTCCGTCTCCCTGACGGTCGATTACTCTGACCAGTATTTGACGATGGGCGACGAGTTCTACTGCGACATGACGGTCTATGCCTGCTCCGGTGAATATTCTGACGATGAGATCGAGGACAATGAGCTTTGGGAGAATTTCCGCATCTGCCGCGCGGTCGCCAAGGCCAACTCCCGCATGGGCGGCGAGACTAGGGGAGAGCTGACGCTCGACTTCTACGACACGGCGGCGCTTCAGGCGGGCGAAAAGCTCTTCATCAAGCTGCGCCTGCCCCATGTGGAGTGGGAGGGCGAAGAGGTAGACTACGTTTCCGCCTCCATCCCGGTCATTGCGGCGGACGATGAGATCCCGGAATACCGCGTCGTCCTGTATAACCTCGAAAGCGACACCTCGCGCGGAGCGCGTCTGCGCACGATCCTCTCCCAGCTTAATATCCCGGTCATGGAAATGACCTATGAGAATCTCAACCAGTCCGTCGGCTATCTGGCCGGACTCGAGGGCTATGAGGCGGCGGCCTCCGCGTATGACGGCAGGGACTACGACGCCGAATTCATGCTCATCTGCAATCTGCCCGAGTCGCTTCTCGACCGTTTCCTCGACGCGATGCAGTCGGACGGTCTGCGCATCGACCACAAGGCGGTTGTCACCGCCTATAACCGCGATACGCTTTATTATGAGCTGATGGACGAGATCGCGGACGAGCACAATGTGTTCCAGATGCTTTTGATGCTCAACGATCTGATCGCGCAGAGCAAAAAGCTGACGGAGGCTGAGTACGGCGCATCCGACCACTGGGACGCGCTGCAGGAGGCCATTGCAGCCGGGGAAGCCCTTATCCGCAGCGAGGAGCCGTCCTACGAGGACTTGCTCGAGGCGTATGAGCGGCTCAAGGCGGAGTATCTCGCCGTGACCGGCCAGACGGAGATCGACGGCATCGCAGCCATCACCATTGCCCCGGAGGCGGGCGGAACGTATACCATGACCGCGTCCGTCCTTGGCGGCAGTGCTGCGCGCCAATATGCCTATACATGGTCGAACGGCAGCAGCGCCCAGACCCTCATGGGCATCCCGGCAGAGCGCCTGATCGGCACCACCCTTACGGTGACGGCGGCGGGCTGCTACGGCAAGCTCACCGCGCAGCTCATGGTTCCGGCCTACACGGCACCGGAGGTCTCTGCTGATAAAAATACCGTCACAGTGAAGCTGCATCCGGTGGAGGCGGCGGCGAACACGCCTGCCGCAGAGCAGTATATCGTCATGCTGTATCAGGATGAAACGCTGCTGGAGACAAAGACAGTCCAGACCGCGCAGAGCGTCGTGTTCAGCGGTCTTTCCGAAAAGACGGCTTACACCGTGAAGAGCTATGCCGTCAGCCCGGTTGGCCGCAGTGACATTCTGACCCAGCACACAACCACGACTGCCGGCAGCGCGACAAAGCCCGGCACAGACTCTGTCAGCACAGGCCGGTTCCGTGTGGTCATTCTGGAAAGCCGGAACGGTAATGTAACAGCGAATGTAAGCCGCGCGGATTCCGGCAATGTGGTCACACTGACGGTTTCGCCGGCCCTGGGCTTCACGCTGGACAAGCTCACCGTATTGGACAGCAGCAGCCGTGCGGTCCGGCTGACAGAGCAGGCAAACGGCACATATACCTTCGTCATGCCGACTTCTGATGCTACCGTGGAGGCTGTGTTCCAGATCAGGCCCGCCTTTACAGATGTCCCCAGCGGCTCGTATTATGAGGATGCGGTTCTCTGGGCCGTCGGCGAAGGCATTACCATGGGCATAAGCGCCCAGGCCTTTGCGCCAGACGGCAGCTGCACCCGCGCGCAGGCTGTGACGTTCCTTTGGAGAGCGGCCGGCAGTCCCGCGCCGGTATCTGCCAAGACACGCTTTGCGGATGTCGCAGCTAGCAGCTACTATTCTGACGCGGTTCTGTGGGCCGTGGAGAACGGCATCACCAATGGCACAAGCGATACAACCTTCAGCCCGGATGCGGTCTGCACCCGCGCGCAGATTGTTGCGTTCCTGTGGCGAGCGAAGGGGCGCCCGGCGGCCGGCAGCGGCACCAGGTTTGCAGATGTTGCAGAAACCGCCTATTATGCGGATGCAGTCCTCTGGGCCGTGAAGGAGGGCGTGACGCTCGGCACGTCTGCCAATGCCTTCAGCCCGGATGAAACCTGCACCCGTGCACAGATTGTAACGTTCCTCTGGAGAACGCTGGCGAAATAAGAAAGAACATCCGGTCAGGCCCAACGGGCCTGGCCGGATGCTTGTCTGCAGCGCTGGATCATCGGATCGCTGCGATTGTGTTTTGGGGGCGGCTTTGCTATAATAAAATAATCGGAATTTGTGGAGGAGAACTTTTGACATGCATATCATTCAAATAGCAAATGATGAGGATAAAAAGAGCATAACCAGAAATATATTGGAAGAACTG
>URLO01000055.1 GCA_900548625.1 uncultured Eubacteriales bacterium
GATGCCATTATTCATCACCCAGATACAGTATAGCATATTTGGTAAGACGGTTAAAGTGTTTTACTAGATTTTAGTATGAGCTTGTCAAAAAACCTCGTAGAGTTCGCGAACCGCCGGGGGATTTGTGATCGTGCTGTTTTCAGAGCGTCTGCTCGGTGCGCTCGATGATGTCGTCCTGCGTCTTTTTGGAAAGCACATTGAAGAAGGCGCTGTAGCCTGCGACACGGACGATCAGATCCTTGTGATCCTCCGGGTGGCGCTGTGCGTCGATCAGCGTCTCACGGGAGACAATGTTGTACTGCACATGATAGCCGTGAAGCGTATTGAAGAAGGTGCGGATCAGCATCTCCAGCTTCTGACGGTTTTCGGCGGAGGAGAGCATCTGCGGCGTCATTTTCTGATTGAGAAGAACGCCGCCGGTGATCTTGTCGGTGGGGAGCTTGGAGACGGATTTGAATACGGCAGTCGGGCCGTGCTTGTCGGCGTTGTGCGCCGGGCTGCACCCCTCTGCCAGCGGCTCAAAGGCGTTTCTGCCGTCAGGCGTGGCTTTCGTGCCCATGCCCTGCCCCACGTTTGCACTGATGGAGGAGGTGCCCGCATAGCGGATGCCGCCGATGGGGCCTCTCAGGTGGCGGGTGTTGGGATACTTTTTGATCTCGTCGATATACGGCGCGTATGCGTCCACGACAAGCTGATCCACCGCGTCGTCGTCATTGCCGTATTTCGGCGCGTCGTTTATCAGCATCTTCTGGATCTCTTTGTTCTCGGGGGACTGGAAATCGTCCAGAATGGCGTTCCAAAGCTGCTCCCTTGTGATCTTCTTTTCATCGTAGACCAGCTTTTTGATGGCAGAGAGGCAGTCGGCCATGTTGGCGATGCCGACCTGCAGGCCGGAAATGAAGTCGTAAACGGCGCCGCCCTCCTTGATGGTGCGGCCGCGGGCGATGCAGTCGTCTGTCAGCGCGGAGCAGAGAACGTCGGGGACGTCCCGCTCGGAGGCCTTGTCGATGAAGTTCTCCACGATCACGCTGTAGCGGGTCATTTCGCGCAGCGACTTCTCCCATGCCGCCATCAGCTCGTCGTAGGAGGCCATGTCCCTGAAGGAGCCATAGCCCTTGACAAAGCGCTTGCCGGAGGTCAGATCGACGCCGTCGTTCATGACGCAAAGCAGCAGGCGGGGGAAGTTGATGTAGGACATGCCGGTGCAGCGGTAGCCCCACTTGCCGGGGACGGCTGTCTCAACGCAGCCGATCGCGCTGTAGTTGTAGGCGTCCTCCTCGGAAACGCCCCAGTTGATAAACGAGGGAATGATGATCTCGTCGTTGTTGAGCGCCGGCATGCCGAAGCCGAGGCGCATGACCTCGATGCATTCATCGAAGAAGGCCTTGTTCAGGTTCTTATGATAGCGAACGGTCAGGTTGGGCTGCGTCAGGCGCGTCTGCGCGACGGACTGGAGCACCACAAAGCTCAATTCGTTGACGGCGTCCTTCTTGTCCGTGGTCTGGCCGCCGATGGTCACGTTCTGGTACATCGGAGAGCCGGCGGAGCTGAGCGTGTGCGCCTGCGAGCGGAGCTTGTTGATGGTCAGCGTCTTGATCCACAGGCAGGTCAGAAGCTCGAGCGCGTCCTCCTTGGTGAGCTTGCCGGAGCGGATGTCGGCAATATAATAGGGGTACATATACTGGTCGAAGCGGCCGTAGCTCAGAGAGTGGCCGTTGGACTCGATCTGAAGGATGAGCTGGATGAACCAGACCGACTGGACGGCCTCGCGGAAGGACTCCGCAGGCTCGTAGGGTACCTTTGCGCAGATGCGGCTCATTTCCAGAAGCTCTGCACGTCTGGCGGAGTCGGCCTGCTTTTCGGCAAGCTCCTTTGCCAGCGCGCTGTAGCGCAGCGCGAAGGTGCGCACCGCGTCGATCACGACCAGAACGGCCTTGTAGAACACGGTCTTGTCGATGCTGTCCGGGTCGGTCAGATCCAGCGCGGCAAGACATGCTCTGGTGCGCGCCTCGTATCCGCGGAGACCTTCCCTCAGGACTCTGGGATAGTTGACCGCCAGATGGGCGTCGCCCGCGTTGAGCTTGCCCTCCATGCCGAAGACACCGGTCTCCATAAAGACGCTGACCTCGTCAGGCAAAAGCGCCTCGCCTCTGGCGCGAAGATTGTTGTTTTCCCAGAACGGCGCGATGTCGCGCAGCTGCTGCTTGGTCTGCTCGGTGATGTAAAACACGTCGCCGTCCCGCTTTTCAAACAGATCCAGCTCCTTGAGCACAAAGCCCATCGTGTATTCCGGGAAGATCGGCGCGTTTACGTTTTTTGTGGCCTGATTGCCGGCCAGAAGCGTCTTATCCTCAATATAAATGGTCATGTGCTCCAGAATGTTCCGGAGCATCCGCGCCCTTGCCATGACGCGGGGCTGATTCTGGTTCTCGCGATAGGCCTGCGTTGCCAGAATGGCACGCTCGGCGTCGACATAAGGCTTTTCATCCAGCACTTCCTCACGGAATGCCTTCATGCGGGGCGTTAGGCTTCCAAAGTGTTCGGTGTTTTCCATAATGCTCCTCCTATGTGAATATCATTCGTAACTAAATTAGTTTCATTCGCAACACAATTTTACCACGACTTTGCGGCACTGTCAATAAAAAATACGTGAAAACAGCCATCTCCGGCCTCATGTTTTACGGCATCTTCGCAGAAAACCATACGGGAACGGACAAATACCGCTTTTCATCCGCAAAAATTGCGCCTCGGCCCAAAAAGTAAACGGCGTTTGGTGGAATGGTACAAAAACACGGCGCGTTTTTTGTTCAAAGCGGATGATGCTTTCATTCGTAAACAATATTGACACGAAAGCAAACGTTTGATAGAATATTTTCGGAAATAATTTTCGCGGGGGGCGTATCTGTGCGGTACAGAATTGGGATCGATGCCGGCGGCACAAAGGTTGCCTACGGACTTTTTGATGAAAAGAATGTGCTGGTGGATCGGTTTCAGCATCCCACCCCCATCACGGCGGACGGCCCCGCCTTCTGTGACCTCGTGATCGAGAGCCTGCATGGGCTGCTCCGGAAAAACGCGCTGGAAATGCGCGATTTGCAGGGTGTCGGCATCTGCATGCCGTCGTTTATCCTCTTTGACGAGGGGTATGTGTGCATGACCTCCGCGATGGTCAACATCCGCGACTTTGCGATGCGCGATTATTTGCAGGAGCGGCTGAACGTGCCGGTGGTTCTGGACAACGACAGCAACGTCGCTGCGCTGGCCGAGCACCGCTATGGTGCCGGACAGGGAAGCCGCCATATGGTCTATGTGGCGACCAGCACCGGCATCGGAAGCGGCCTTATCCTCAACGGCGAGCTGTTCCGGGGAAGCTACGGCTGGGCGGGCGAATGCGGCCACATGCTCATCACGCCTGACGCCGGGCTTGACTGCGGATGCCGCAATTCCGGCTGCTTCATGTCGTGGGCGTCCGGCCGCTACATTCCGCAGCACATCCGCCGCATGGCGGAGGGACGCCAGACCAGCATGGATCTTGGCCCGGAGCTTGACTGTGTGGCGCTCTACCGCGCCTGCTGTGAGGGCGATCCGCTCGCGCTGGAGGTTCTGGATCAGACGGCGCATTACCTTGCCGTCTGCGTGTTCAACATCTACCAGCTCCTCAATGTGAACCTGTTCGTATTCGGCGGCGGCCTCGTGAACTTCGGCCCGATGCTCTATGACCGCGTCCGCGCCGAGTTTGACCGCTACAACCACATTCCGCAGCCGGTCGAGTTCCGGTTTGCCGAGCTGAAGCAGGATTTCGGCATCATCGGCGCCGCCGAGCTTGTGCGCGGCATCTGACACGTCATTGACAGCGCTCGCTGTTGATAAAAAACATTTTTGGAGGAAACTGAAATGAAGAAACTCATCGCTTTGCTGCTGGTTCTCGTCATGGCCCTGACCATGGTTGCCTGCGCCGCAAAGGACAGCACCCCCAAGGCTGACACGCCCGCAAACGAGACCAAGACCGACGCGCCTGCCACCAACGAGACCAAGACTGACGCGCCTGCCGGCAAGATCAAGGTCGGCTTCGTTACCCAGTCTCTGACCAACGCTTCTCAGGCGTATGCATGGACGCAGTTCCAGAAGTATGCTCCCGAGTATGGCTTTGAGGTCACCCTGTTCGACGAGAACTATGACTCCCAGAACGGCGTTGCCGCCATCTCCACCTGCATTGCCGAGGGCTACACCGCCATCTGCCTGAACCCCACGGACCCCGCTGCTCTGGTTCCCGCTCTGAAGGAAGCCAAGGAAGCCGGCATCATCATCGGCCTGTATTCCTCCGATCTGCCCGAGGAATCCAAGCAGTACCGTGACTTCATGTGCGGCACCAACGACTTCCTGTTCGGCGAGATCGCTGCGCAGACCATGATGGCTGCTTTCCCCGAAGGCGTCAAGATGGTTGAGGTCGGCGGCCAGTCCGGCCACGACGCACAGATCAAGCGTCACGACGGCTTCATGTCCGCGATCAACGACAGCGTCACCGTGCTCGACTCCAAGGACGTTGCACAGTGGGCGACCGAGGATGCCATGGCCATCATGGAGGACTTCATCTCCCTGTACGGCGATGAGATCCAGGCTGTCTTCTGCCACTGGGATACCGGCGCGACCGGCGTCATCCAGGCTCTGAAGAACGCCGGCATGGAGGGCGTTTATGTCATCGGCGTCGACGGCTGCTCCGTTGGCTACGACCAGGTCCGAGAGGGCACGCAGGCTCTGTGCATCGGCCAGTCCTTCTCCCAGATGACGCAGGATGCCTTCAACTGCATCACCAAGCTCATGAACGGCGAAACGCTGGAGAGCGACGTTGTCTGGACCGAACCCGACATCGTCAATGCCGAGACCATCGACAACTTCCCCTATCCCGAGTGGTAATTTGACTGCCATCTTTTAGACGGCATACATAAAATGATCGCTTTGCCCCGGCTCTGACCGGGGCAAAGCTGATTCTCAGTAAAATCCAAGGAGGAGCCGCAGAATTGGAAAAGCGCGATAACATTTTGGTCGTCAAGGATGTCTGCAAGTACTTCCCCGGCGTTGTTGCTCTGGATCATGTTTCTCTGGAGATCCCGCAGGGCGTTGTGTACGGCATTGTTGGCGAAAACGGAGCGGGCAAGTCCACGCTCATGAAGATCCTCTCCGGCGTGTATGAAAAGGATGAGGGCACCGTCATTTTTAACGGTGAGACGATTGAAAAGACAACGCCGATCCAGGCGCTGCGCCGCGGCTTGAGCATCATCTATCAGGAATTCAACCTGGTCAACAAAATGACCGTCGGCGAGAATATCTTTTTGGGACGCTTCGGCGAAACAAAAGGCATGAAGGGCACGCATCAGAAGGCGCGCGAGCTGCTCGATTCCATCGGCAGCACCATCGATACCCACGCCATCGTGGGCGACCTGAGTGCATCGGAGATGCAGATGGTCGAAATTACAAAAGCACTCTCTTTTGACTCAAAGTTGATTATTATGGACGAGCCGTCCAGCTCTCTGACCGCAGAGGAGCTGAAAAAGCTCGGCGGCATCATCAAGGATCTGCGCAGCCGCGGCATCTCCATTATTTATATCAGCCACAAGCTGGACGAGATTTTTGACTACTGTGACATCGTGACCATTATGCGTGACGGTCATGTGATCGACACCAAGCCCATCGCAGAGCTGACGCGCTCGGAAATGATCGCGAAGATGGTCGGCAGAACCATCGACAACGAATATCCGCCCAGAGCGAACTTCGTCGGCGAGCCGCTGCTGGAGGTCAGAAATCTGAATACGAACAAGCTCCATGACATCAGCTTCACCCTGCACAAGGGCGAAATCCTGGGTCTGGTCGGTCTGGTCGGCGCGGGCCGTACAGAGATCGTCCGCGCAATTTACGGCGCAGACAAGGTCCGCGGCCACGAGATGACGCTGAACGGCGAAAAGCTCCGCGTCTGCACGCCCCATGACGCCAAGCAGGCGGGCATGGCGCTTGTCCCGGAGGATCGCAAGCGCGAGGGTCTGGTGCTCCCGTTCTCTGTGGAGAGCAACATCGCGATGGCGTCCTACGAATATATGACAAAGTTCGGCTTCCTGAACGCTGCCAAGGAGGCGGAGATCGCAGACCGCCAGATCAGGGCTCTGGCAGTCAAGACGCCGAGCGCCGCCACAAAGGTCGTGTCGCTCTCGGGCGGCAACCAGCAAAAGTGCATCGTCGGCCGCTGGCTGGAGCGCGAGCCCAAGATCCTGATCCTGGACGAGCCGACCCGAGGCATTGACGTGGGCGCAAAATATGAGATCTATGTTCTGATGAACAAGATCGTGAAGGAGGGCGGCGCAATCATCATGATCTCGTCTGAGCTGCCCGAGGTTTTGAACATGAGCAATCGCGTCCTGACGATCTGCGAGGGCCGCATCACCGGGGAATTTGACCCGGCGGTGGCGTCCGCGGCGGAGATCATGGACAAGGCGATCGGCTGAGAGCGGAGGGATATGACATGAAAAAGAAAACAGCGACTCCCACCGTGAAGTTTTTACAGGAAAACCTCGTCTCCATCGGCATCCTTCTTCTGATGGTGGTCACCGCTATCATCAACCCGACCTTCCTCAGCGCATCGAACCTGACCAACGTCCTGCGTCAGCTTGGCGCGCTGCCGTTTGTCGCTCTCGGAATGACGTTCGTCATCATCGGCGGCTTCATCGACCTCTCCGTGCCCGGTATCCTCTCGCTGACTGCCGTTGTGGCGGTCACACTGGTCGACCCGCTGGGTCAGGTCGGCGCCATCGTGGTTGCGCTGCTGCTCGGCGCGGCGCTGGGATATCTGAACGGCTTTGTCCTCACCAGCAGCGGCGCCATGACACAGGCCGAGGTCCTGTTCATCACCTATGGCATGAGCTCCGTCTTTATGGCGATCGGCCTGCTGTTCACCAACGCGGAAACGCTTCGTCTGATGCGCGCCACCAAGCCCATCACCATTTTTGAAACGCTTTCTTCTACCGTGGGCATCGTGCCTGTGATCGTCATCGTGTTTGTGGTGCTGCTGGCCGTCATGCACATCTTCCTCAATAAGACGCTCGCCGGCCGCAGCGTGACGCTGCTGGGCGGCAACAAGGACGCGGCCTATCTGTGCGGATTCAACACCAAGCGCGCCATGCGGATGGTCTACGCCATCAACGGCCTGTTTGCGGCGATGGGCGCCATCGCGCTGGTCTCTCGTGTCACCACCGCCACCGCGACCTGCGGCACCGGCTATGAGACGAACGCGATCCTCTGCGTTGTCGTCGGCGGTACGTCTCTGAAGGGCGGCAAGGGCAGCGTCCTGCGCACCATGCTGGGCGTCATTTTGATCACCCTGCTCGGCAACTGCATGAACCTGCTGGGTCTGTCCACCTATATGCAGTCGATCATGCGTGGTGCCGTGCTGGTTGTCGCCATCTGGCTCGACAACCGCCGTGAGCTGTAAAAGGAGGGCGACACCGTGAAAGCAAATTCTATTGGAAAGAAAACCTTCAAAGTCATCACCAAGCAGAAGGCCGTTGTTGCCATCATCGTCATGATGGTCATGATGCTGTTCTTTGATACCAAATTCTACACGGCGTACAGCATGCTGGAGATGCTTCGCTCGGCGGCCATTCTCGAGATCGTCGCCTTCGGTGTCACCGTTGCGGTCATCTGCGGCGGCTGCGACCTGTCCGTCGGCGGAACGTTGTGCCTGGGCGGCATTTTGGCGATCATGGTCATGAATGCGGGACTTCCCATCTGGCTGGCCTTTGTGGTCGCGCTGGCGGCAGGCGCCGTTGTCGGCTTTATCAACGGCTTCCTCGTGGTTCAGCAGAAATGCGAGCCGTTCATCATTACCCTCGGCATGGGCATGCTCTTAAAGGGCATCTGCCAGCAGATCACCAACGCCCATCCGCTCGGCTGCAAGAACCCCGGCTTCATGGACATCTCGAACGCGAAGTTCTTCGGCTCTGTCCCGTCCCTTGTCGTGTATATGCTGGTTCTGGGCGCTGCGTTCTACTATCTGATGCGCTACACCAGCTATGGCCGCAACTGCTACGCGATCGGCGGCAACTACGATGTCGCGAAATACTCCGGCATCAAGGTCATCCCGATCAAATGGACGGCTTTCGTCATCAGCGCCATGACCGCCACGCTGGCGGGCGTGCTGCTGTCGTCGCGCATGAACACCGGCAACTCCGTCTACGGCGATACCACCGGTATGCTGGTCAACTGCGGCGTCGTCATCGGCGGCACCTCCTTTGCAGGCGGCGAGGGCGGCATTTTGCAGAGCTTTGTTGGTCTGATGGCGGTGCAGATGCTCTCTACCTGCATGTCCGCGCTGTCTGTCGATGGCTTCTGGCAGAAGCTGATCGAGGGTCTGATGATCGTTGCGATTATTGCGGCGGACTGCTATTCCAGAAAGCGCAAGCGCGAAAACGTCTGATGCAGAGCGAGGAAACAATATGAAGGAACAGAATTATCTGGATCATCTGGTTGGCGTATTCGGCCAGCCTGTGGCGGAAAATCCCGGCGTCGTCATTCAGGATGCAGCCTTCCGGGCGCTCGGCCTGGAGCGGTGGCGCTATCTGACGCTGGACGTGGATAAGGACAAGCTGGGCGATGCTATCCGCGGCCTGAAGGCGCTTAAAATGCGCGGCGTCAACTGCACCATTCCCCACAAGATCGCGGTCATGGAATATCTGGACGAGATCTCCGAGAGCGCCCGCCTGATCGGCGCGGTCAACACGATCGTGAACGACAACGGCAGGCTCTACGGCGACAACACCGATGGCAAGGGCTTTATGATGTCCTTGCAGTCCAACGGTGTAGACGTCCGGGGAAAGCGCGCCGTGGTATTCGGCGCCGGCGGCGCGGCACGCGCCATCTGCGTGGAAATGGCGCTGGCGGGCGCGGCGGACATCACCATTGTCTGCCGCCCGAAGGGGCGCGCCCTTGGTGAGGCGCTTGTGGAGATCGTACAGAAAAATACCCGGACGGCGGTGCGCTGTGAGGACTGGGTCGGCGAGCACAGCATCCCTGCCGGCACCGACATTGTTGTGAACGCAACGCCGGTCGGCCTGTACCCCAATGTGGACGAGCTGCCCAAGATCGCGCTGGACTCCATCACGCCGGATATGTTTGTGCAGGATATCATCCCGAATCCCACGGAAACCGCACTCGTCAAGGAGATGCGCCGCCGCGGGATCCCGTGTGCAACGGGTGCGGGAATGCTGATCAATCAGGCGGCCCTGAACATCGAGATGTGGACCGGCCGGAAGCCCGACCGCTCGGTGATGCTCCAGGCGCTGGAGGAGGCACTGGCGTAAGCGCCGCGCACACCGTGTATATTTTCAAAACCCAAGCGCCTTCCGATCCTTCGGAAGGCGCTTGCAGCATCCGGTCGATGCCGGGAAGAAGCCTTGCTTTTTGGGCGGAATGCTGATAAAATAACCGTAAAAATACCAGAGGAGTGAGCCCTGTGGCAAAGCATATTACAAAAATCGTGCTGACCGGCGGGCCGGCAGCCGGAAAAACGACGCTCATCAGCCGCATTCTGAAGGAATTCAAGCAGGATGACGGCTGGAAGGTCATCACCGTTCCTGAGACGGCGACCGACCTCATCTCGGGCTTTGGCATCCGCCCATTCGGAAACTGCGTTTCCATGCTGGAATTTCAGTACTTTGTCATCGACGATCAGCTCCACAAGGAGCGCCTTGCGCTCAAGGCCGCGCAGATGGTGCCGGAGGAGAATGTGCTTGTCATCTATGACCGGGCGCTGCTCGACGACAAGGCATATATCTCCGATGAGGACTTCCGCGAGGTGCTCGGCAGCTTTGGACTCAGCGAGGAGGAAGCGCTCGGCCACTACGATGCAGTGCTGCATCTGGTGACGTGTGCAAAGGGCGCGGAATTTGCCTATAACTTCGGGAACGAGGCGCGCTATGAGCCGGTCGAGGGTGCGCGGGAGAAGGATGACCAGACGCTCCGTGCATGGAGCGCGCATCCGAACCTGCATGTGATCGACAACTCTGTGGATTTTGAGGACAAGATCCGCCGGGGCCTGAATGCTGTCTATGAGATCGTGGGCCACCCGGCGCCGATGGAGACGAACAAAAAATATCTGATCGCCATGCCGGATGTGAAGGCGCTTGAGGAGAAATACGCCGCCGTGCCGGTCGATATGATGCAGACCTACCTGCTGGAGACGAACCCGCAGGTCGAGCGGCGCGTGCGCCAGCAGCGCAACGGCACGGAGTATCTGTATTTCTACACCGAAAAGCGCGTGACGGATTCCGGAAAGTGGGAAACGGAGCGCCCGATCTCGCAGAAGGCGTATATCCAGTATCTCATGGAGGGCGACAGCAGTCTGCACGCCGTACATAAGGTCAAGTACCGCTTTACATACGAGCACCAGAGCTTTGCCATCGACGTGTATCCGTTCTGCAAGGACAAGGCCGTTATGCGCGTGGCGGTGCCGTCCGAGATGGGCGGCGTGGTGCTTCCGCCGGAGGTGACAATCCTTGAGGAGGTCACGGGCAGGCCAGAGTTCAAGAACAAGTATCTGGCGAAATGCCAGCAGCTTTGAGCGTGCAAAAAGAGATATGACGCTGAAACCCAGAAATGCCGCCGGCATTTCTGGGTTTTCACATCTTATACATGCTCTGGATAGGGAGGCGACTCCTCACAGACTGCGATGCGGCAGCCGGGGCGGGTGAACTCCGTGAGGGTCCAGCGTGAGGGATGGAGCGTCTGCACCAGCTCCGCGCCGGCATCCTGCCGCAGGCGGACGGTGAACGCGCCGAGCGGCGTTTGCAGTCCCGTGCCGAGCGCCTTGAGAAAGCTCTCCTTGCATGTCCAGAGACGGAAAAAATCGACCTCCGGCTGGCGGCTGCACCGGAGACGGGCAAGCTCCTCCGGCGTGAAGCGGCGCTCAGCGACAGCGGGATTGACGGGACGGATGCACTCGACATCACAGCCAATCTCGCGCCCGGAAAACACGGCCAGCGCACGCTCACCGGAGTGGGAGAGACTGAAATGGATCTGCGGATGGTCCGGGAGATAGGGCTTTCCGTATATGCTGCGGGCGATGCGCACGCTCCGCTCGCGAAGGCCGTACTGCCGCAGTCCGCGGTCGAGCAGGACGCCCGCAGCAAGGCAGAGCAGGCGGCTTTTTTCAAAACGGTACTGCGCGGCGTATGCGAGCCGAGTCTCGGAGAGAACGGCAACATCCTCCGGCGTCAGCGCATCGACCGTCATTTCATAGAGCTCCACGGGCAGACCCCCTTTTCTTAGGATGCCTCCATGATATGCAAAACCTCCGCTGCCGTCAAGTGCGGATCGCCGCGCAGACAGGAGACGATAATATCGGATGTGCGTATTTTTGGTTGTTTTCCGCCGGAAAACGTGTTATAATTTTTCCACTGAAACGAAACGGGGGAACTTCTCATGGCGGACTTTTCCAAATTCCGGACTTCCATCGGCGGCTTTCACCGCGGCGATGTGGCGGATTATATTGAGGCAATGGCGATCGAGCACAAAAAGGATCTGCGGCGGCTGAATGATGCCAACGAGAAGCTGGAATCGGAGAAAGCAGCGCTCGAAGCGGAGCTTGCGTCCGCCAAGGCGGAGCTGGAACGCAAAACAGCGGAGCTGGAGAAAACAAAAGAGGAGGACGCCTCGCTCCAGCAGCAGATCGAATCTCTCGCGCAGGAGGCGGCGGAGCTTGCACAGCGCGCTGCCGATGCAGAGGAGAAGGCCGCCGCGCTGGAAAACGCGCAGGATGCGCAAGCGCCCGGCGAGGACGCCGACGAAGCCGCCTGCGAGCCGGAGGAGCCCTGCGGCGGCGATGCGGAGACGAACCTTCCGGAAAAGGAACTGGAGGCCTATCGCCGCGCGGAGGCGATGGAGCGCAACGCGCTTTCCCGTGCCGAGCGCCTGAAGGCGAAGCTGACCCAGCTGTGTGAGGGCGCGCGCACGCGCTACACGGACTCCGGCGAGGAGCTTGAGGCGCTGACGCAGGATCTCACATCGGTGCTCGACCGGATGCGCGACACGCTTGCAGATATTCAGGTCGCGTTTGACGAGACAGAAAATGCGTTTGACGAGCTGGAAAGCATGAACGCGGAATAATGCAAATACTTGCCGCCGGCCTTGGCCGGCGGCATTTTCAGACTGTCAAAAACCTCGTAGAGTTTCGCCGCGCACGGCGATGCGCACCACGTGGTTCCCCCTCGCGGCATAGCCGCTTC
>URLO01000056.1 GCA_900548625.1 uncultured Eubacteriales bacterium
AAGACGTCTCTATTGCCGGCTGACCTCATTCAGCCAGAGCCTGCAAACCAATTTGCGCATAACTCTTGACGGCACCTACCACCGTCACATCTTCCTTGCTCTTTACTACAATTTTCTCCACCAGACTGCTCCAAAGGGCATCGTCAAATTCTGTGATAACGCCTTCCTGGTCTTTCAGGACTGTGATGAATCTGCCCATCTGTTCATACCTTGCTTCATTGTCAGAAATTGCGGTGCTGACTTCATCGTATTGCGCTTTCAGTCTGTCATAGCGTTCCACCGAGGCATTGTAGCGTTTATTGTAATCATCCTGGTCTTGTGCCACTCGTGCGTTCTCTGCTACCGCATTCTGCGTAAGTTCTACCGTCACAGCGATTTCTTTCTGCAGGGCATCACGCTTGGCTTCCAGTTCAGAATTATGTAAGCGCGGCCGCTCCCACACGACTGCGGTTACAAACAAAAAACCGTGCTGCCTGATATGACCGCACGGAAATAAAGCCCCTATCTACTTAGATAAGTGCTGAATATTTCGGCTCCGGTCATGGCAAGGCACAGGGCAGCTCTCAGAAGACCTGACTTATTCTGACCAAGCAGACATCACAGTGACCGACTCGCGGGGCTTCTCACCCCATTCCACCTGCAAGCACATGGCTTACGCGAACTACCCGATATTCATTTTTTATCATGATAACATAGAAATACGCAATTACTAATATCATTTTTCTGCGCGATATATTGGATTTTGCATAACTTCATCTAAAAAATGAAATAGTCCGCTGTAACATCTCCTACAGCACGAATTTTACGTCAGAGATCTTGATCTCCTGCGCAGTGAACTTAAAAAACTGCCCGTGAGACGCTTCTCTCACAGGCAGTTTTGTTGGTTTATGCCGCTGTATGGACCTTTTCCCAGCGGACAGTCGCGTAGAACACGATCGAGAGCGCCGCTGCGATCGTCCAGCCGATGGGCCAGGAAATCCAGATGCCGGTCGTGCCGAGCGCGGTGCGGGAAAGCACCTCCGCCAGCGCCACGCGGAGCACCAGATCGGTGAACGTCGCAATCATGAACTTCTTCATAAGGCCCGCGCCGCGGAGCACACCGTCGGAGACGAGCTTGGCAGACACGATGAAGTAGAACGGCGCGATGATGCGCAGGAACGCAACGCCTGTATCCATTGCCTGCCCCGTGGGGCTCTCAAGGAAGATGTGTACAAGTGACTGCCCGGCGAACACATAAAGTGCCACCAGCGGCACGCACAGCGCCCAGACGAGTTTGATACCAGCCCGAAAGCCGGACTTGATACGATCATATTTGCTGGCCCCGAGGTTCTGCGCCGTATAGTTGGAAATGCCGTTGCCGAGCGTGGTAAGGGACGTGATAACCATGTTGTTGAGCTTCACCGCCGCAGAGTAGCCTGCCATGACGGCCGCGCCGAAGCTGTTGATGACGCTCTGGATGATGATGTTGCCGATGGAGATAAAGCTCTGCTGCAAGATGCTCGGAATGGCGATGACCGCGAACCGTCCAAAATGGTTCCACGAGAAGATCTTTACTTTTCCTTCCGTCGGGATTTTCGCAAAGCGGCGGAAGACGACCACAAGCGCCAGCACGCAGCTGATTCCCTGGCACAAAAACGTCGCCCAGGCAACACCGGCAACGCCCATGTTGAACGCCGTAACAAACAGAATATCGACCGCGATATTAGACGTGGACGAGCAGGCAAGAAAGATAAACGGCGTTTTGGAGTCGCCCAGCGCTGAGAAAATGCCGGTTGCGACATTGTAGAGGAACACGAACGGCAGACCATAAATGTAAATGTCGAGGTATAATTTCGAGTCCGCGAAGACCTCTTCCGGCGTTTTGATGAGCCGGAGTAAGCTGTCGCAGCAGAGCGTGCCGACAAGCATCAGCGCCGCGCAGATCACGCAGCTGGAAATGAGCGCCGTATAGACCGCAGTTTTGAGATCCTTATACTGCTTTGCGCCAAAAAACAGTGCCGCAAGAACCGAGCAGGCGATATTGCAGCCGAAGGCGAACGCGATAAAGATCAGCGTAATTTCGTAGCTGTTGCCGACGGCGGCGAGGGCGTTGTCGCTGATAAACTTGCCGGCGACGAAGCTGTCCGCGATGTTGTAGAGCTGCTGGAAGATGATGCTTCCGAACAGCGGCAGGCAGAACTGCCAGAGGACTTTCTCGGGCTTGCCTGTCGTCAGATCCTTATTCATGGCGCATCGCCTCCTTCGCGGATGCAATAACGCTTGCCGCGCCGCTTACGCCGTATTCGCTCGACGAGAGCATCAGGTCGTAGCTTTCGGGTTCGCCCCAGAGCGTGTCCGCATAAAAATCAAAGTGGTGCTTGCGCATCCGGTCGACCTTCTGCGCCTTATGAAGGGCGCGTTTTTCGTCCAGCCCATTCCGCGCGGCGATGCGTTTTGCCCGATCCGCGCTGTCTGCGTAGATGAAAACGGAGAGCGGATGATACCCAGCGCTTCTCAAAATCGAGGAGGCACACCGGCCAATGATGACGCAGTCCCCCTTTTCTGCAAGCTCTAAAATTGCGCGGCGCTCGGCTTCAAAGACCCGCGCTTCTTCCGAGTAAAACGCCTCGCCCAGCGCGGCGGTGTCCGCAAAGGGATTGCCCGAGACGGCAATGCCAAAATCCTCGCCCTTTTCGTCGTATTCCGCGACGGCGGTTTCGGAAAGCCCCGCTTCCTGCGCGGCTTTTTGAATGAGGCATTTATCGTAGCAGGGAATCCCCAGCTTTTTTGCGACTGCTTCGCCAATTTCCCGGCCGCCGCTGCCATACTGGCGGCTGATGCAGATGATCGTCCGTTCCATCTTTTTTCGCTCCTGTCTTACATTTTTTCTCTTGACCGCCCCTATCGTAGCAGAAAAATGAAATATGTAAAATCTATATTTGACATTTCCGATATATCAAAATAGAATGGTAGAAGAGAAACGAATGCACGGAGGGTGCCATGTATATCAGCTACGAGTATTACCGGATTTTCTATCACGTCGCCAGGTGCGGCAATCTGACGAAGGCGGCGGAGGCGCTGCAGAACAGCCAGCCAAACTTAACACGCGCGATTCGGAACTTAGAGGCGGAGATCGGCTGTCCACTCTTTTCGCGCACGAATCGGGGCATGATTTTGACCCCGGAGGGCGAGGGGCTGTACCGGCACATAAAGATCGCCTGTACGGAAATTGAAGCGGGCGAAGCCGCCGTGACGCAGAGTCGGACGCTCGAGCGCGGAAACGTGTTTCTGGCAGCAAGCGAGGGTGCGCTTCGGTGTTTACTCCTGCCGGTACTTAAAAGGTATCAGGAAAAGTACCCCGGCGTGCATCTTCGCATCAGCAACCACTCCACGCCGCAGGCCGTCGCGGCGCTGCACGAGACGACGGCAGATTTTGCGGTCATCACAACGCCGGTTACGCTCTCGCCGTCTCTCACGCAGACGATCGTCAAAGAAATTCGGGAGGTTCCGATCTGCGCGCCGGCCTTTTCTGGTTTGCTTGGACGAAGCGTCGCGCTTTCCGAGCTGGAAGCGTATCCACTCATCACGCTCGGCGCGGGCACGACCTCCCATGCGTTCTACGTCTCTGTTTTCACCGCGCAGGGCGTTGCTTTTCAACCCGCCATCGAAGCTGCCACGGCGGACCAGATCATTCCTATGGCAGAGGCAGGACTTGGTATCGGCATCGTGCCGGAGGCGTTCATTCGTCCGTCTGATAATGTGCGCCGCATCGAACTGCAAGAGCCCCTCCCGCTGCGTGCCGTGTGCATCGTGAAACGGAAGGGGCAGCCTTTGAGCGTCGCCGCGAGGGAACTGGAGCGGATGCTGCTGGCGGCTGGGGCTCAGAGCACCTGACTCAGATTTGCTGCTTCAAAAGCCGAAGCAGCTTTTCTTTTCTGTAGTGCAGCGTCATCACCGGGATTCCTGTTTTCTCGCTGTAGGCACGCAGGGTCAGCGGCGGCGTTTGCAGATATAACGCACGAAGCAGCGCCGCGTCCTCCTCCGGAAGTGCATCTACTACTTCACGAACGCGCTGCACGGCAAGGGTATGTAGGATGTTTTCTTCCACATCGGCATCCGGGTCCGGAATGACTTCCTCGCCGGTAGACTCTTTGTCTGCCTGCGCAAAAAGGGAGATGATCGTCCACCCCTTTTTGCTTTCTGCAAGATAGTCGCTGCGCCGCTTCTCGGTTCGGCTTTGCAGATATTCCTCCTTCGAGCATGAAGCTCAAGGAAAATTTCTTCACCAGTGAGCGGATGGTTGTTCTGGAAACGATGCCGGACGGTATTTTGTATTCCAATTTGCTGCTCAAAATGTACCTGATGTCGCTCAAGCACAACGGAGTTCTCCTGCTGCATGAAAATCTGCCGCACACGCCGCAGACCATTGCAACGTTTACCCGCCATCAGATCGGCACCGTAGAACGCGCACTGCAAATCTTCCTAAAACTCGGCTTTGTCGAGCTGCTGACCGATGGTGCGTACTATATGCCGGATATCCAGCTGCTGGTCGGGCGATCCTCCACCGAAGCGGAGCGAAAACGCCGGGAACGGCTGCGTTTACAAACACAGCAGCTCTTGCCCAGTTCAAAAGCGGACATTTGTCCACCAGAGAATAGAGATAAAGAGATTAGAGAACAGACGTGCGCGCGGACAAATATCCGAACTTACGAAGTAACGGAGGAAGATGTCGTATGATGCCAATTACAGAAGAAGTCCATGCGTTTTTGACGGCAAATGCAGCTGCGCAGATACAGCGAGATGATGAGTATCTCGATGCCGCTGATGGATTGCTGCACTGCAAGACCTGTCATGGCTTGCGGCAAACGGTCATTCCTGCTCCCGGCGGGACAGGGTTTCTCCGACCACGCTGCCTGTGCCCCTGCCAGAGTGCTGCGGAAAAACAGTGCAAAGCGGCAGAAGAAAAACGGGAGCGTCTGGAACGCATTCAGCGGCGAAAAGCACATGGGTTACAGGATCGCCGCCTCTACGATTGCACGTTTGCCAACGACAACGGAAAAACGCCAGGGCTGACTGACAAAGCCAAACGCTATGTAGAACATTGGGAGGATGCGGCACGGAAAAATATTGGACTGCTCCTGTTTGGCGATGTGGGAACGGGAAAATCTTTTCTCGCCGGGTGCATTGCAAACGCACTGCTGGAGCAGGACGTGCCGGTTCTGATGACAAATTTCCCGACGATTCTGAATCGCATGACGGGACTGTTCGGCTCTGAGCGTGCTGACTTTCTTGCCAGTCTGAATGCCTATGATCTTCTGATTCTGGATGATCTTGGTGCAGAGCGAGGAACAGAATATGCATTAGAGCAAGTCTTCGCCGTGATCGACGCCAGATACCGAAGCCGCAAACCGTTGATCGTCACAACAAATCTGACGCTGGATGCGCTCAAGCACCCAGACGATCTTGCGCATGCCCGCATCTATGACAGAATCTTGGAAATCTGCGCCCCGATTCTGTTTGGCGGCGAAAACCTGCGCGTGGAAAAAGCAAATGAAACGAAAACCGCCGCGAGAAATCTCCTGCTGCCGGACAATGCCGCCTGAATCGGTGCCGTAGCGACTATTGTAGCGACTACAAAAGGCAAAAAATCAAATTTCGAACCGGCATAGCGACTAATGTAGCGACTACGGAATTCAAAGTGCAAAAAAAGCTAGATTATA
Organism: uncultured Eubacteriales bacterium; assembly: GCA_900548625.1. Lineage (GTDB taxonomy): Bacteria > Bacillota > Clostridia > Oscillospirales > Oscillospiraceae > CAG-170. The sequence goes on from URLO01000056.1 coordinate 5,700, forward strand.
TGCGGTGTACGAAACGGCGGCAGGAGACTCAGGCTGCGTTTTAGGCTTTTCTTGCTGCGCAAGAAAAGCGCAAGCATAGCATTTTGGTACCAAAACGCGGCTTGCAGGGAGAACCCTGACCCCAATGCCGCCTCCGGGCGGAAAGTTTACGGTTGAACCACGAATCGTTTATCGGCGCAGCCGTTTGCTCCGCTGCGTGGGGCACGTCGTGCCGATGTGTGCGGCTTTACCGGCTGACCGCGCATCCGTGCAGGTCTGCGCCACACAAACGCCACGTCCGCCCACCGTGGCGGCGTGAAGAAAATAGAATAAAAAACTTTGATTGGATAATTCTTCTCGGCCATGCAAAAACAAATTTTGATTCCCTGAATGGGAGAAAGGAAGCCATATGAACCAGAAACAATATCACTCGCTGGAAGAATTGCCCCTGATGATGAACATGACAGATGTTGCTGCCGTCCTTGGCATTTCCAGAGCCGGAGCGTACAAACTCGCCCACAGTGCAGATTTCCCGGCGTTTCAGATCGGCAGACGCATCGTTGTCTCGCGGGAAAACTTCCTCGGCTGGCTGGACCGGCAGTCCACAGAACAAAAATGCGCCTGAGCGCAAAAAGTACTCGCTATTTCACTGTGCTTGTGGTAGTTGTGTGAGCTACCGGAAAAGGAGGAATTTACATGAGCAAAAAGCGAGCCAACGGCGAAGGCAGCATCCGCAAACGGAAAGATGGACGCTGGGAGGGCCGATATACCGCCGGGTATGACAAGGACGGAAAGGTCATCACGAAAAATGTTCTCGGAAAAACGCAGGCAGAAGTCAAAGAAAAGCTGAAAACAGCGATCGAAGAAAGCCAGAAGCTTGACCCGACCCGCACGGGGCAGTACACCGTGCAGACATGGGTGACGTTGTGGTACGAGGTATTTATCAAGCCGCAGATCCGCCCGAATACGAAGCAGTTCTACCGCAACTGCATGGAAAACCATCTCTTTCCCGCGCTGGGTAACTGCCCGCTGGAAAAGCTGAGCACCATTCAAATTCAGCGTGCGATCAACGAGATGAGCGAGCACGGCAGAAATCACTACTACAGCCACATTCCGCTGAAAGAAACGACGCTCAGCCCACGCATTGTGCAAGGCATCCTCGGGATCCTGCGGAAAAGTCTCGATCAGGCCGTCGCAGAAAAGCTCATTCTGAGCAATCCGGCAGCAAACTGCAAAGCCCCGAAAACGGTGCGAAAAGAAATGAAAGTGCTGCCGGAGGAGCTGATTGGACCATATCTGCACGAAGCGAAGCAGCGCGGTGTGTTTGCGCCACTCTATCTGGAACTGACCAGTGGGCTGCGCCGGGGAGAATTGCTGGCCCTGCTCTGGAAAGATCTGAACGTGAAGGACCGAACGCTTTCCGTCACCAAAAGCGTCTGCCGCATCGACCATCAGCTTGTTGTCAGCCAGCCGAAAACGAAAAACTCCCTGCGACTGCTGACACTTCCGGAGAGCACCGTGCAGATTCTGGTGGAAGAACACGAAAAACACCCGGATAATCCCTATATGTTCCCGTCTCCGAAAACCGGAGAAATGCTCGACCCGGCATCCTTCCGCGCCATGCATGACCGGATTCTGGAAGCCATCGGCGCGGAACATGTGAGATTTCATGACATGAGACACACATTTGCGACCTTGGCACTCAAAAACGGCGTTGACGTGCGGACACTCTCCGAAATGCTCGGACATTACAGCGCGGGGTTCACGCTCAGCACCTACGTCCACTCCACGCCCAGCATGCGCGTGCAGGCTGCGGACACCATCGGTCAGATGATCAGCCGGGAAGTGGTGTGACGCAAGGCATAGCGGGCGCGCTGCCAAAACGGCAGCGCGCCCCTTTTCTCGTGAAAAAATACCGATTTTATGTGCGTCTTATGCGCTGCGGAATGGTCTTTTCGTGCTATTTCGTACTGTTTTGTACATCGACGTACATCGCGGTTTGGGTCACGGTTTGGGTCAAAACGTGACTTCAAAAATATGGTCGAACTTTTTGACTGCAAAATACAAGAAAAAGCTCCGAAATCAAGCGATTTCGGAGCTTTTTATGGTGGACAGTACAGGACTCGAACCTGTGACCCCATGCACGTCAAGCATGTGCTCATACCAGCTGAGCTAACTGTCCATCGCGGGAGTTATTATAACGGATGATGCGCGTTTTGTCAAGCGGTATTTTAAAGTTTTTTGCGATTTTTTATTGCCGGGAGACTGATCATGCAGGGGAGGGCAGGGAAGCGGCCTTTTTTGAGCTCCGTCTGGCAAAAGAACGCCGGGGCACGCAAAAACCGCGGGGCCGAAGCCCCGCGGTTTTGGATGCGTGGTGTGGATTACTTCAGGTTGCCGAGGTCTTCCACGGTGATGGTCTTGGCGTTGTCCGCAGCAGCGACAGTGATGTCGTTGGAGACGGTGATCTCGCCGCTGAACATCTTGGCGACCAGCGCGGTGTAGTCGTCGGCAGTGAAGCCGTCGCCGAACTGGGTGGAGTCAGCCGGGATCTGAACGTAGTTCTCTTCGGGGTTCTCAGAGACAAGACCCAGAGTGTCGATCTTGCCGCCGTAGTTGGCGAAGTTGCCAGCCAGAACTTCCGCGAGCATGTGCTTGACGGTGGGGGCGAGGCCCTTCATGGCGGAGGTGACAGTCATGCCTTCGCCGTACTTGCTGTCGATGATGGCCTTCTGGTCAACGTCAACGCCGATGACCTTGCCGCCGACCTTCGCAGCGGCTTCCGCAGCGGAGGTGTAGATGCCGCCGCCGCAAGCGAAGACGACCTCAGTGCCGCCCTGATACCAAGTGTCCATCGCAGCGGTGATGTCAGCGTCGCCAGAGAACTGATTGCCGTAAGCGTACTTCATGGTGACGTCCGCGTTGATCTCAGCAGCCGCTGCGTCAGCGCCCTGAACGAAGCCGTAGCCGTAACGGACAACGGCGGGAACTGCCATGCCGCCAAGGAAGCCGAGCTTGGTGTAGCCGAGCTTCACAGCTGCGTAGCCGGCCATGTAGCCGCAGAGCTCTTCCTGGTAGACAGCGCAGTACAGGTTTGCGGGAACGACATAGTCGTCGCCGAGGTCGCCGGCGCCAACGTCCAGAGCGATGAAGGTGATGTCGTCGTTGTCGGCGGCAGTTTCCTTGATGGCCTCGCCGAAGGCGTAGCCGGGCATCACGATGACATTGTAGTCTTCGTCGATGGCCTTCTCGATCATGGCGACACGGTCAGCGGTGTTGTCGCCGGCGGGCTTGAAGTAGTTGAACTTGACGCCGTTGGCCTCGCAGAACTCCTTGCAGGCCTCATAGGTGGTCTGGTTGAAGGACTGGTCGGTGATGTCGCCGTAGTCGGTGATCATGGCGACGGCGTACTCGGCGGCGTCAGCGGGAGTCTCGTCGGCGGGCTTTTCCTCGTCAGCGGGCTTCTCCTCGTCGGCGGGCTTTTCTTCCGGCTTGGTCTCCTCGGGGTTGGTGGTGGTTTCGTTCTGCTTGTTGTCCTCAGCGGGCTTCTCGGTGGTGGCGCAAGCGACCAGAGAGAGAACCATGATGACCGCGAGCAGGAGTGCAAGGATCTTCTTCATTTGTAATTCCTCCGTAAAGATTTTGTAAGCTTGCAGCGTTTGCTGCCGCTCCATTATGACACATCGTGCGCAAAAAATCAACCATTTCGCCGGAAATAATCTCAAGCCGGATATTTTTCAGACAATACAGCCGATTTTTATGCGAGGATGACATCATTTCATATATTTTGAGGCGCTGAAGCCGTAGGGCAGGAAGTCCTCCAGCCGCACGGCGACGAAGCTGTCGTCCGCCCGGCCCATGTAGATCATAAAATCCGGGGCGCAGAATTCCTGCATGACCTGACGGCAGACGCCGCAGGGCGGGAAAACATCCTCGATCACGCCGTCCTTGCCGCCGACGACGGCGATCGCGGTGAAATCGCGCTCGCCTGCGTAGACGGCTTTGAAAAACGCGGTGCGCTCGGCGCAGTTCGACGGGGTGTAGGCCGCGTTTTCAATGTTGCAGCCCGGATAGACCTTCCCGTCGGCGGTGAGCAGTGCAGCGCCGACCTTGAACCCGGAGTAGGGGGCATAGGCGTGCTGCATGGCGTCCTTGGCAAGACGGATCAATTCGACCTCTGTCATAAACGTTCCTCCCTTCGTGCGTTTGCCTCAAAGGATCTGCTGCGCAAAGCTCGTGCCGGGGGTCTCGAGCTTCACGCCGAGGAGCTCTGCAACGGTCGCGCCGATGTCGCAGAAGCCCACGCGCGTGCCGAGATTCACCGGCCGCAGCTTCCGGCCCAGCGCGATCATGGGGATATACTCGCGGGTGTGGTCGGTGTGCCTGGTGTAGCCGGGGTCGCAGCCGTGGTCGGCGGTGACGATGACGCAGTCGTCGTCCCCGAGCTTTGCGAGGAAGCCGGGCAGCCAGCGGTCAAACTCGGTCAGCGCGGCGGCGTAGCCGTCAATGTTGCGGCGGTGGCCGTAGAGCATGTCGAAATCGACGAGATTGACAAAGCAAAGACCCTCAAAATCGCGCTCCGCCAGCGCCATCGTCTTGGCAAGGCCGTCGGTGTTGCCGGAGGTGTAGGTAAATTCAGTCATGCCCTCACCGGCAAAAATGTCGTGGATCTTGCCGACGGCGATGACGTCCTTTCCAGCGCCCTTCACGGCGTCCAGAACGGTCTGCGCGGGCGGCTCGAGCGAGAAATCGTGGCGGCGCGTCGTGCGGTGATACGGCCACTCGCCGTCAAAGGGACGGGCGATGACACGGCCCACGCCGTGCTTGCCGCGCAGGATGCGGCGCGCGATGCGGCAGTATTCGTAAAGCTGCTCGGGCGGGACAACGGCCTCGTGCGCCGCGATCTGAAAGACCGAGTCGGCAGAGGTGTAGACGATCAGCTTGCCGGTATCGACATGCTCGTCTCCGTAGTCGCGGATGACCTCGGTGCCGGAGTATGGCATGTTGCAGAGCCAGCCGCGGCCGGTCTGCGCGGAGAAGGCGTCCATGACCTCGTCGGGGAAGCCGTTCGGGTAGGTGGGCAGCGGCTCGGGTGAGACGATGCCCGCAAGCTCCCAGTGGCCGATGGTGGTGTCCTTGCCCATCGAGCGCTCCTGAAGGCGCGCAAACGCCGCGTGAAGCTTCGGGGATTTCGGAAGGTAATCGATGCCGTCCATGTGGCCGAGACCCATGGAAATGAGGTTGTCCATGTGGAACTCCGGCGAGGCCGCGCAGGAGCGCAGCGTGTTCGAGCCGGCGTCGCCGAATTTGTCCGCGTCCGGCTCAAAGCCGACGCCGCAGGAATCCAGAACGATCAGAAATACTCTTTTCATTGAAAAACTCCTTTTGCTGTGGTGAAAAATGCGCCGCTTGGCGGCGCAGGAGCTTGTCAAAAAGTCTTTTTGACAAGCTCTCAAACGCGAACCGCGGGGGCTTGGTTCGCGTTTGAAAAGACTGCACCCGCCTGCGCGCATAATTTGTGCGCTGCTTGCGCACAAATTCCACACTTGCCG
>URLO01000057.1 GCA_900548625.1 uncultured Eubacteriales bacterium
GAATCAGGCCCGCTCCGGTCAGTGCGCCGTTCTCGTAGTAGTAGAGGCTGCCGTTTTCAGAAACGATGCCGTTTTTCACTTCCGGATCAGGTTCGGGCTTCGGGTCGGGATCGGGTTCGACCGCAGGCGGATCGATCATCTTACCGGTCTCGTCAAAGGCATACTGTCCCACAGGCAGCAGGCCGTTGGTGACAGTGATCCAATAGGTTCTTCCCTTGACTGCCGTGCTGGTGCTGGTTCGGAAATAATAGTAGGAACCTTCGATCTTCACCAAACCGGGCATGTCCTGAATGATGCCCTGCACGCAATAGTAGGTCTCGCCGTTGTAATCGAACAGCCCCGTGAGATGCTCCTGCCAGACGCCGTTTTCATCCGCGGCGTAGCGCGTTGCATACTCGTAAATACGGAAGATGCCCGTCTCGACATAGCCATGCGGCCCGTAGCCGAGGTAGTACTTGTTGCCGTCCAGCTCCAGCCATTTGTTGCACAGCCACTCGCCCGCCCAGCGGTAGTGCGTACCGCCGGAGTCCTTGACGAAATCACCGCGCACGAGCTTGCAGTTTTCGAACACGTACTTGTAGCCGTCGATGGTCTGGTTCTCGTCAACGGCCTTGAAATCAGCCGGGCTGAAGTAGTAGTAGCCGCTCTCGCCGTCAGCGTCCGTGAGATTCCACCAGCCGGACTTTGCCGCGCCCTTGATGGCGTAATACCACGCGCCGTCCAGCTCGAACAGGCCGGTGATCTTGCCCTCGCTGGCGCCGGTCGTTTCGTTGAAGCGGTAGAAATACTCGTTCTGCTCGTCGTTCAGGCCGGGAACCTTGTGGATGCCCTTCAGAGCTGCGTTATCGACGAAGTAGTACGCCACGCCGCCGACCATTTTCCAGCCCGTCCAGGAGCCTCTGTCCAGAAGGAACTTGTCCGTGAAGTCCTGATACGATTCACAGTAGAAGTGGCCGCCCTTGGGGTGGATGACGTTTTCCGGCTCCTCATAGGGGTAAATGCCGTACTGCTCCTGGAAGGAGACCTGGCACGCCATGTTGTAGAGCGCATTCGCGCCCAGATAGATGTCATAGCCGATGGAGCCGGCGTTTGCAATGGAAATCGTCTGATCCTCGCCCCACTGTGCATCGTCCTTGATGCTCATTTTGACGCCGCTGAGGATGCAGATGGGATTCGCGGTCTCAGGCGCGATCGCCTGGCTCTGCTTGATGAAGTTGCACTTGACGGTAAGCACGTTGTTTTCATCGACCGCTGCCGATGTCAGCGAGAAATAATCGTTCGACACCGTCAGCCCGGAGATGTCCACATTGACCTTCGGGTCGAAGCGGAACTTCACGGTCACCTCGGTCTTTTTGCTGACGCGCTCTGCCAGCTGAAGCAGCAGATCCCATGCCGTGATGTCGGCAATGTCGCCGCCTGCGACCATCGACAGAAGCGGCTCCAGCTTTTCGGGAACCTTGATCGTCATCATATCCAGACCAAAGACATAGGTGATGTCCATCGGCTGGCCGGGGTCAATGACGTGATAGCGGTCGGTCATATCATCGCCGCCGGGGATATACTCCGCGTTCGTGACCTCGCGCGTCCATGCAAACGTCCGGTCGCCGCTTGTCGCGTTGTCAAAGTCGAAGATCGCCTGACTTTCACTGTACATGGCGACCTTGATCGACGCGCTGATGGAGTAGTCACGCGTGATCATGGCGGTGATCGTGACATTCCTCAAGCCGGATTCCTCGATGCCGGTGAACACGAAGCCGCCGTCCCTCGCCTCGACGGCGCCCGCCGCATTGTTGCTCAGCTCAAATGTGATGTCGTCCGGGCAGATCGCGACCGGGTTTTCGTTGTAGGTGACGATCAGCGGAAGCTCAACTGCCTTGCCGTAAATGGCATTGACGCTCGCCTTTGCAAATTTCAGGCCGGTCGGCTCGACCACGGTGAGCGTCTTGCTGCCGATCACCGTTTCACCGGACAGGAGCTGCACCTCTGCGGTGCCCTCCGCAGCGGCGGTAAACACGCCGTTCTCGGAAACCGTACCGACGTCCTCATTCAGGGATTTCCATGTGATGTCCGCCGGGAGCTCCGCAGGGCTTCCGGTAGCGCTGACGCCGGAGGCAATCAGCGAAACCGAAGCGCCCTTTGTCAGGTAATCGTAAGCGGAGGTGACGAGCGCATGGTCAAACTCCTTGGAGGACGGCGCTGTGGAAACAACCAGCAGCGAGGAGCTGACGGAGCGCTCATAGCCGTCCGAGGGGCGGTTGACAATGGTGAGCTCATCGCTGCCTTCCTGTTTGGCAACAAACGTCGTGGAGCCGCCGCCGTCCAGATTGATGGCGGTCACGCAGCCGGCGTCCAGCATGATCTGTGCCAGTTCTTCGGCGCTGCCGCCTGCGGAGAACGGCTCCTGACGGCCGTCAAGCACCATCATGATGACCTTGCCGTCCGCGGTGATGCCCACACAGGTGCGCGAGTGACGGCTGTTGTAATACGTTTCCGAATGCTTGACGACCGCTTCTCCGTCCCTGACGAGGAAAATGCTGCCGCCGACCGCCTCCTGAATCTGGCTCTCATAGGCCGCATAGTCACCGGGCGCGCCGATGACGGCCGTGCCGTCCTTCAGGATCGCAAAGAAGTTCTGATTGCTGTTGCCGAGGTATTTCACGCCCTCCATGTACAAAATACCGCTGGGGGCGCCGTTTGTCATGTTGTAGAAGTCCGCGTTGGTGCCGAGCACCGCATTGTAGTGCTCCACATAGTTCTCCGGGTCAGACGGGTCGGAATGGCGCGCCTGGGCCGCCGCCATCTGGTCGGTCACACGCGCCATCGCCCATCCCTGCGACGGGTCGTTGGCGTGATAGTTTGCGTGAACGCTGACGTCCTCACGGGAGATGTCCACCGTAGCGATGTAATAGACGATCTGCTTTTCGTCCGTGGTCAGCGCATAGTTGATCGTCTGCGTCACACCGGGCGCAACGGTCGTCGTGTCCGACGAGAACACGGAATAGTACGGATTTTCCGGCTCGGGTTCAGGCTCCGGATCAGGGTCGGGATCGACGGGGTCGATTCCGTCGGGGTCGCCCGCCAGATCGAACAGATAATCTGCAAAGGCGTAGCAGCATGCCTTGCGCAGCGTCTCGCAGTTGGGAAGATCGGTCAGGGAGTACGAGCTCTCCAGCGCACCGATCAGGGTGTTGGCGCTGTAGACCTTCAGCACCATGCTCCGGATGCCTTCCTTGGTGACCATGCCGCCGAGACGGTTGCTCAGGAAATACGAAGCGCGGCTTTCATCTGTAAGACCAGCCGTGAAGTAATCCTCAGCGAGCACGCTGAGGCTCCCGCCGCGGTTCATCTCCGCCGTGAGGTAAAACGCATCCAGATCGCCGTAAAGATCGGTGTCGGTGAAGGAGTGATCGACCTCGTTGAGCGTATTAAAGTCCACGCCGAGGTATTTTGCGCGGATGTTGGCCGAGAGAATGTCCACATCCGTCTCCGAAGTGTCCACCTTGTCGGGGATGTCCACGTTCTCGGCGCAGAACATCAGGTCGGCGATGTCGCCGGCCCAGCTGCCCATGTCGGCGCGGGCAAGCACCACCGCGTCCATCATGCCCTGCACCTTGGCATAGTTGGCAACGTCCATCGCGCCGAACATGTGGCCGAGGTCGGCATAGTTGCCGTTCGGCAGGTAGAAGTTTTCAAGGTTTTTGAGTGCCGATGCAGAGGTCGCGTTCTCCGCGTCCTGCTCGGCGACGTAAGCGGTAAAGGCCGTATTTTCCTTTCCGCAGACCATCTCCCACGTGCCGGAGGTGTAGCGCTCCACGCCCGTGCGGATGAAGTTGATGATGAGCGCATTGACATTCTCCGCGGGATTTTCTGCCGCGTAGCTCTGGGCGTAGCCCTCCAAGTCCTTCAGGCAGGAAAGGAAGGCCGCGTAATCCGAAACCGCCGTGATCGCGGCAGCGTCTTCCATCGGCTCCAGCCTTGGCTGGACATCCGGCTCTGCTTCTTCCGGCTCGACCGAAAGATCCATGGAACCGGAAGCTGCAAGATCCTCACGCGCCGCACCGTCCTCAAACGGCGCGCCATCGGCCGCGTACACGCCGACCGGCAGCACCGTCAGCAGCATCACGGCAGCCAGACACATTGCCAGATATCTTTTTATCGTTCTTCTTGCCATGTTCTTCTCTCCTTACGCTCTTATTTTAAGTGATCGATCAGATAATTCAGGTCCTCCTGCATTGCGTACATCCGTTTCTGCTCAAGCTCGCTCACAGAGCCGTCCTCCACGATCTCGCAGATCTTCACATAGACGTTTCTCTGCGTTCCGTCCGCAGCAGTCAGCGTTCCCGCGACATCGCCCGTGTCTCCGCCGATCACAATGGCAAACAGCGGGAACACCTGGTCGCTGATTTTGGCGGAGAACGTCACCTCAACGCGGTCGCCGGCCTTGCTCTGGTCGATTTTCAGATACTCCTCCCACTGATTCGGGAAGCAGAGATCTCCATACGGCGTTCCGATCACGATCTCCTCATTCACAGGTGCGGCGGATGGCTCCTGCTTTGCATCCTCCGCGTTCGATGAGCAGCCTGCGGCAAGCATGCTGACAAGCAGCGCGCAGGCGATCATCCATACGGTCCTCTTTTTCACGCCTCATTTCCTCCTTGGTCACATTGAATTTTTCCGCCCGCGCACGCGCCGGGTCTTTCGCTATCGAATGCTCCTTGTGTACTGCGCGATCTCCATCCGCCGCTGCTGCTCCAGATATTCCGTGTAGGGACGTTCGAGATCGAGGATGGCGGCATGCTCCTTGCACCTGCGCTCATGCGGCGGCGGGAGCACATGCCAGTCTCCGTACAGCCGTGTCAGCAGCGCATCATAGTGCGCGGAGATCGGAAACACGCCGTCCTCAAAGACGGCCTCCACGGATTCCTCCATCCACGCACGCGGAAGAATATTTTTCTCAAACCGCTTTCCTGCGGCAAGAAACGAATGATACAGGCGCGTCTGTTCATCCTGTTTTCGCATGCATAGCGTTTCCAGCGGACGCCGCGGCAGCAGGCGGCAGAGCTGCATAAATGCTTTCTTCGCTACGCTGTCCGTCTCGTAGCCCCGTGCATACAGCGCCTTTGCGATGATCGCCTTGGAGGCGGCGAACTGGATCCTCTGCATCAGCGGCTTCTCCGAGAGCCTGTCGCACGGAAAAATGTCCAGATAGACGCCCTGATGGATTGCCATGTCCTTCGGGTGATATTTTTCGATGCAGGCGGTGTGATTCCGCCGGAGCTTAGAAAACTGCATCGGCCAGTGCGGGCCGTGCTCCTGCTGCACATAGTAGCGCTCCGGATCGAAGTCGCCCGCCGCCTCACGGAAAAACCGCTCATATTCCGCGCGCGTCAGGATCACGTCCACATCGTCATCCCACGGGATGAAGCCCTGGTGCCGGGCCGCCCCCAGCGCTGTTCCGGCAAACAGCTGATAGCGGATCTTGTGCTTGCGGCAGACCGCGTCAAAATCCTTCAGCATCTCCAGCAGAAGCGCCTGATGCGCGGTCAGTTTCTTTTCCGTCTCCATGTCACACGCGCCTGTGCCTGGCAAGCCCGTGAACTGCGTATGCTGTAAAGGCTCCGCATTTTCTCCAAGCGCAGCCGTTTTCATTCAAAGCTCCTCTCCAGCAGCTTCCTGCATTTTTCCCAATCACGATATCCGCTGCCAAGCATGTGGATATCGCTGCCAAGATATTTTACATTTCCGTTTTCGATCCACGCGAGGTACTGCCTCCGCCGCAGCGGCTTTGTGAGACTCTCCGCGTTGAGCTGAAGCGGCACGCCGCCGCGGATCAGGCGTTCGACATTCTCCTTCGGATAGCGGTCGGCATGCGCGATGACGATCTGAATGTCCCGCCGCCTGCAAAGCCGGCCGAGCGTCTGCCAGATCGAATCCTGCCACGCATAAAACGGCATTTCCAGCAGCAGCTCGTTCGTGCCCTCGCGGCACAGCCGCGAAAGCCCCTCCAGCCGCTCCATCCCGTCACAGATCAGCACCTCCGCGCCGAGCTGAATTTGCGGCGCGCCCGCCGGCAGCGCCTTGCTCAGAAGGGCCGCCGCCTGCGCCCTTCGGCGCAAAAAACCATCCACAGAGTCCTTGTGCGGGTAAAAGTGCGGTGTCGCACAGACCGTTTTCACCCCCGCGGAAGCCGCCATTTCGAGCTGCTTCCGCGAGGTCTCCAGCCCATCGCTGCCGTGGTCGCAGCCGGGCAGAACGTGCGCGTGATAGTCCAGCGACAGCGCCGGCACCTTCTCAGCGTGCTTCATAGGGATCTGCATACGAATACCTGTATCCGTATTTGCTGCCGTAGCCGTATTTGCTGCTGTATTTGTAGGCATATTTTCCGGACTTCATATTCAGGTCGTTCAGCACCACGCCGCAGAGATTTCCGCCGGCGCGCTGCACAGCCTCGACCGCGTCGCTCAGCTCGACGGTCGTTGTCCTGCCGGATCTTGCCACGATCACAACGCCGTCTGCGTAGGTGGAGACGATCTGTGCGTCTGCCACCGTGTTGATCGGCGGTGTGTCAATGATCACATAGTCGTATGTTTTCGCGCTTTCCTCGACAAACCGCCGCATCCGCTCCGACGAGAGCAGCTCCGACGGGTTCGGCGGGATCGTGCCCGTACAGACGATCCAGAGCGGCAGCGCATCGACCTTCACCAGCTCCAGCCGCCGGATCTTTGCGAGAAAATCGCACAGTCCGGTGGAGAGCTCCACGTCCCAGAGGCGGCGCTGCGTCGGCTTGCGCATGTCTGCGTCGATCAGCAGCACGCTCTTTCCGAGCATGGCATAGCTGATGGCGATGTTTGCCGCCGTCAGGCTCTTGCCCTCCGAGGGATTTGCGCTGGTGATCGCAAAGGTCTTGCAGGGGCGCTGCTTATCGGCAGTCATGCAGAACAGCAGACTGGTGCGGAGCTTTACATATGCCTCCTTGATCGCAAACGGCGCATCCTTGCTCAAAAGCCGTTTCCGGTTCGCGGTGATCGTCTCATTGGCCGCTTTCGGCAAGCTTTTCTTTTTCATTGTAAAGCACGCTCCCTCCCTCCGTCAGCCTCCAGGGCGTGTGTGTTTCGTCCGAAATGTTGATCTCCGGGATCTGACCGAGGACGGTCACACTCGCCGCCTGCTCGATGTCCTCCGGCAGATAGATCGTCGTGTCAGCAAGCATCCGCAGGACGATGATCAGCGAGACCAGCATCACACCGAGCACAAAGCCGATTGCGCTGTCAAACACCGTCCGCGGCGCGGTTTTCTCGCCCGCGACCTCCGGCCGGTCCACGACCTCCACGCCGCCCGCCTTGGTGATGCGGACGATCTCGGTCGGCGCGACCTTTGCAAACGCGTCAGCGATCCGGCAGGCAAACGCCGGATCGGTCGAGGTCACCACGACCTCCAAAAGCTGTGTATCCGAAATGACGGACACCTTCACCATATGGCCAAGCTCTTTTCTTGACAGTGCGGTGTCCGCCCCAAGGTCGTTCAGGACGGCGTCAAGGACGGAATTGCTCGCCAGGATCTTGGAATACGTCGTGGCGAGGCTCTCCGCCGCCTGAAGGTCACTGTTGTTGATGGTTCCCTGCGCAACATTGGTGGTGTTGTTGTATACGTAAAAGCTCACACGCGATTCATAGGTCGGCGTGATAAAGATCGTCACCGCGCCGTAAACGGCGGCAGCCGCAACGATGCCCGCAAGCAGAAGCCAGTGTACCTTCCGCAGCAGGATCTGCGCAATGTCCAGCAGCGTCACATCGTTGCTGCGCTCAACAGACTGCGGCCTGTTCTTTTCATTCATGTTCCGGACGCTCCTCCGTCATTACGTTTTTATTTCGTGCAGTACGCATGGCACGCTCCGCTCCCTGACCGGCTTGTGCAGGATTTTTTTATAAATCAGATCCTGCAGGAACGGCGGAGCAAGAAAAACGATCGTCTGCGCGGCACAGGCAACCAGAAAATCCCACGGCGAGGAAAAGCCCAGCCGAAGCGCATACCACCTTGTTTTTATAAATCCGCAATACGTCGCACGCGATGTCCGCCTGTCCGCCTTTTTGTCCCGGATCCGCACAAAGACCAGATCGTCCCCGATGTTCTCACAGAAGTCGTTTTCGTGCAGCATCCGAACGTAAAGGTCATAATCCTCACCGCGCATCATTGCCTTATAGCCGCCGACGTGCTGAACAGCGCTCTTCCTGTACATGACCGTCGTGTTGTTGAACGGCTGCCGCCGCCGTGCATACCTGCGGATCGCCTCGTAATCGCAGGGTACAAGTCTTCTGCTGACCGGTTTGTGCGGATCGTCCGTGAATTCAAGAATAAATCCACCGACCACTGTCAGCCTGTCATTTTTGGCAAACTCCCTCAGCTGCCGCTCGCAGCGATTGCAGACGGAAATATCATCCGAATCCATTTTGGCGATCAGCTCGTTTTTGCAATGCGCAATGCCGACGTTCAGCGCCGCACCTGTACCGATGTTTTCCGGCAGGCGGATCAGGTGCAGCACCGATGGATTTTGCGCCTCATATTTTTCAAGAACCGCGTCCAATTCCGCGGTCAAAGGTCCGTCGCACACGATCACAAAATCATCCGTTGCAACTGTCTGCCTCAGCATACTTTGAACAGCAGCCTCAAGATGCTCCGGCTTTTCCTTTTCGTACACAGACATCAGAACCGAGTATGCCGTCCAAGGCTGTGCACTTCCCGAAGATCGGGTATTGCCGCTTGAACAAACCTTATTAGCAGAGGGAACCTCTGCTAATACAGCCATGGCTGTTTTCGACATTTATCTCACATCCCATATGAATTTGTCTGCTGTCGCTGTTTTTGTTACGCCGTCCTGAAATCTTCCTCGAACAAAAGCTCCTCGCGGACATGAGGAACCACAAAGCTGTAGATCTGCTCAAATGCCAGAACCGTGGTCGCATCGTCATCCGGAATCTCATCGCCGAGCACCCTCGCCGCAAAGGAGAGCATGGTGTCAAACATCTGATGCACGACCATATACGCATTGGCCTCCGGCCGGAAAGCCGACGCCGTCATGGCGATCAGCTCCTGAAAATATTGCAGATGCTCCTCATAGGCGTATTTGCGGCAGTTCGCGGAATAGTAGTACCGAAGATAGAACGCACACACGTCCCGCGACTCCAGCACGAACCGCCAGCACGCGCTCCAAAGCCGGAACGCACGTTCTTTCCATGGCAGGTCGCTGTTATTCATGTGGAAAAGATTCTGACGAATGATGGACGCAAAGTTGACGTCTGCCATATGAAAGGCCGCCCGCAGCAGATCCTCCTTACTTTCAAAGCAGCGATAAATATACGCCTCATTGAGGGCCGCATCCGCCGCAATCAACTTCGTTGTCGTTTTATCCAGCCCTACTCTTGCGACGACACGAATCGCGCTCTGAATAAAGGCCTGTCTGATGTTCTCATTTCTCTTCATTTATTCACCTCGCTGCAGTTTGTGGCTAAAAAATAAGTAAGTACTTACTTCAAAATGGGGAAAGAAAAGAGCAAATCATTTACACAGGGCCAATGATTTGCACGCATACAAGCAGCGTTTTCCGCCGCAGGGAACACAAATTTTTTATTGTTTGATTGTAGCACGACGTATATTTGAATGCAATATCTCCCTCAAAAAATTGTGAAAAATATGCAAGTTTATCGGAAATGCACGGAAGCGCCTCCATTCCGTGCCATTTCTGGCGGCGCCTCCCGCCGTAAAAGGGGACACCGGGAGCAGGATTCTCCCCAATAACGGGCTGCTACAGAGTAATCAGTCGGCTGACAGATATAAATACTGTCCTTCGTGTTTCAAATCAGTTTTCTTCACAAGGACTGAACGGGGCATGAAGCGCGCCTCGTGGAAGCAAGCTTCATTTCGACATAAAATCTCCATAGTCAATTATAATTATGGAGCTTTTCAGGATGAAACCATATCCGGCGCTGCTCGCAGAGCTTCTATCCACAGAGCTGTATTCCCTGCGGCAGCAGAAGTCGCTGACGCAGGAAGCCATGGCAGAGCGCCTTCGCACATCCAGCCGCGCATACAGCGACCTGGAACGTGGGAAGTACGCTGCCTCCGCCCCGACCCTGCTGTTTCTCTTTTCCATCCTGGAGGCGGATGCAGGGTCAATCAGAAGATTATCTCGTGTAGTCTGTTCATGGGTAAAAATAATGGGCTCTGGCAAACTGCCAGAGCCCTATTTTTTGCGTAATAGAATTCTGCAATATCTGTGAGCATCACAGACATTGAACAATTCTATTACAATTTTTATTACAAACGGGGAAAGACTTATAGGGAACGAGAGGGAAACGCAAGATAGGATAGCCCGGACAAAGGCGCAAATCTTGTGCATATGTAACAAAAATCCCACTCCAGCGAGTGAGATTCTTGTCGAAAAGTGGCAGGGGCACAAGGACTTGAACCCTGAGCCTACGGTTTTGGAGACCGCCGCTCTACCAATTGAGCTATACCCCTATATGGTGGGCCTTCGGGGACTCGAACCCGGGACCGGCCGGTTATGAGCCGGCTGCTCTAACCAACTGAGCTAAAGGCCCGTAACCAAAAGACTCGATAGTGTTATAGCCGCCACAGCAGTGACGGCTATAACATGGCTCCCCCTGTTGGACTCGAACCAACGACCCCCTGATTAACAGTCAGATGCTCTACCGGCTGAGCTAAGGAGGAATATATATGTTGGCATTACCTATTTTCCCGGCCAGTCACCCGGCAAGTATCGTCGGCGGAAATGAGCTTAACTTCTGTGTTCGG
>URLO01000058.1 GCA_900548625.1 uncultured Eubacteriales bacterium
GCAGCCTTTTCAAACGCGAACCAAGCCCCCGCGGTTCGCGTTTGAGAGCTTGTCAAAAAGACTTTTTGACAAGCTCAGCGCACAGGAGCCGCTCGGCTCCTGTGCGCAGTCGGGTCGTTATCAGATCATGCTGGGCTGCCAGCAGTCGGGCGCCTGAAGCCCCATCATCGTGACGATGGTGGGCGCGACGTTCGCCAGACCGTAATGGCCGTCCTTGATCGTCCACTTGTTGTCCGGGTCATAGATGATGAACGGGACGGGGTTGAGAGAGTGTGCGGTGCGGACGGTGGTCTTGCCCTTCTTGGTCTCGGTCATCTGGTCTGCGTTGCCGTGGTCGGCGGTGACGAGCACGGTGTAGCCGTACTTGTCGGCGGCCTCCAGGATGCGGGCGAGACCTGCGTCTACGCACTCCATCGCCGTGATGACCGCAGAGAGCACACCCGTATGGCCGACCATGTCGCCGTTCGGATAGTTGCAGCGCAGGAACTGGAACTTGCCGGATGCCATCGCGGAGATCATGTGGTCGGTGATCTCGACGGACTTCATGGCAGGCGCGTTCTCAAACGGGATGACATCGGACGGGATCTCCTCATAGACCTCAAGGTTTTCATCGACCTTGCCGGAGCGGTTGCCGTTCCAGAAGTAGGTGACGTGGCCGAATTTCTGCGTCTCGGAGAGCGCATACTCATGGACGCCTGCCTTGCAGAGCACCTCGGTGAGGGTGTTCTTGATGACGGGCGGCTCGACCAGATAGTTGGTCGGGATCTTGAGGTCGCCGTCATACTCGAGCATACCGGCAAACAGTACGCCGGTATAGCTGCCGCGGTCGAACTTGTCGAAGTCCTTGCGGTCGAAGGCGAGCGAGATCTCCTGTGCACGGTCGCCGCGGAAGTTAAAGAGAATGACGCTGTCGCCGTTTTCGATCTTCGCAACGGGCTTGCCGTTGTGCGCGACGACGAACGGCAGAAGATCCTGATCGATCATGCCGGGATTTTCGGCGCGGTAGGTCTCGATGGCCTGCGCGGCGGACTCGAACTGGCGGCCCTCGGCCTGCACATGCGTGCGCCAGCCCTTTTCGACCATTGCCCAGTTGGCCTCGTAGCGGTCCATCGTGATGACCATGCGGCCGCCGCCGGAGGCGATCTTGTAGTCGTGGCCGGCGTCGGAAAGCTCCGCCAGCACCTTTTCAAGCTGGTCAACGTATTCCAGCGCGGACGTTGCGGGAACGTCACGACCGTCGAGCAGAATGTGGCAGTAGACCTTCTTCAGATCCATCTCGCGCGCCTTGCGGAGCATGGCCAGCAGATGGGAGATGTTCGAGTGGACGTTTCCGTCGGACAGAAGACCGAGGAAGTGGAGCGCTTTGCCGTTTTCAAGGCAGTTGCCGGTGAGCATCTTCCATGTCTTCGAGGCGTAGAGAGAGCCGGATTCGATGGATTCCTGCACGAGCTTGGCGCCCTGCGAGTAGATCTGGCCGCAGCCGAGGGCGTTGTGGCCGACCTCGGAATTGCCCATGTCATCGTCGGTGGGAAGTCCCACGGCGGTGCCGTGCGCCTTGAGCCACGTCATCGGGCAGGTGGACATGAGCTTATCGAGCGTCGGGGTCTTGGCCTGCGCCACAGCATCGCCGGGGCCGCCGTCACCCTTGCCGACACCGTCCATAATGACCAATACGATCGGTTTTTTCATTGGTAATACCTCCGAAGAATGAATTCTATTGTATTTCGGCGCTATTATACTACAATTTCCCCGCAGTTACAATCCGCATTTTGTTTTTTCAGCGCGTCGATGTGCCGCTCCGCCAGTGCCGTGACGCCGCCGAAGTCAACGTGCGGATGGTAGACGGCCTCGATCTCGTCGTGAACGGCCTTTGCCTCATGCAGCGCGCGGTACGCCTCACGGTAGAGCGCCTGATGGGTGCTTTTGAGCGCGCGCAGATGCGCAAGCGCCGGACGCAGCGCGCGGATGTCGTAAAAGCTGCCGAGGTCGAGGTATGCGCCAGAGGCGGCAGGGAAGTCCACGTCCATGGTGTGCGGCGCGGTGCCATCGACGTATGCAACGTGCCAGCCGGGGATGAGCACGCCGTCGAGAGATGCAGGGTCGGACGAGCAGAGCGCGTACTCCACATCAAACCCTGCGTCCTCGGCGGCCTTGCCGATCATGCGCATGAAGGTCGATTTGCCGCAGCCGGGGCCGCCCTTGATGACCCAGAGGAAGTTCCCGGAATCGGGCGGGCAGAATTCACGGTAAAGGCTGTGAAAGCCGTCGGGGCCGTTTGCCCCGAGAAAGTAATGCCGGATCGCCATGCAAAAACCCCATTTCAAAAAAGATACACATATAGTATATGCGCCGCACGGAAAAGCCGTGCGGCGCTTGAGCCTGTCAAAAATTCTTTTTGACAAGCTCTCAAACGCGAACCGCGGTGCTGGGTTCGCGTTTGAAAAGGCGGCACGCAGCTTCGGTTGGGTGCTGCCTGTTTTTGTACAGCTAAGGGCTGAAAATCACCTGTTTTTTGCGATGTAAAGCGAGGATAACGAAAAGGGTGGAAAAGCTTATGTCTTGATGGTATAATTTTCATTATTCGTATTCGATAGCGAGGAGGACAGACCATGAGATTGCGCAGAGACAAGTAACAGTTTCCGTAAAATTCGAATGGAGGTTACTTATATGGAAATCAGAGAATATAAAACTTACAACGAACCAGAGATTCTGCGCTTATACACGAGTGTTGGCTGGACGGCCTACACCGATCAGCCGGAGGTACTGCGTAAAGGCTTTGAAAACTCAATGCTGATTCTTGCAGCTTACGAGGGCGATCAGCTTTGTGGCATTATTCGCACTGTGGGCGATGGGCATACCATCGTATTTGTGCAAGACATATTGGTGTTCCCGGAGCATCAGAGAAAAGGCATTGGGTCTGCGCTCTTACAAACCATATTGAGCCGATACAGCCACGTTCGGCAGATTCAGCTGGCAACAGACAACACACCGAAAACCATTGCTTTTTACAAGTCGATGGGGTTCTATGAATTCTCCGAAATCGGTTGCTGTGGATTTATGAAAGGTTAATGTGAAAGAACAATGAACAAAGATATGTGCGTAGCCTGTGACGATGGGATTTTGAATATTCGTGTCGGCGCAATCATCATGAAGGATGGAAAGATTTTGATGGTTGGCAATGACAGAGACTATCTCTACTCCGTTGGCGGCAGGGTAAAATTCGGTGAAACAGCAGAAGAGGCTGTCGTCCGTGAAGTGTTGGAGGAAACAGGCGTTCAGATGGAAATTGACCGCCTTGGCTTTGTGCATGAAAACTACTTCTATGGCGACATGCCTTCCAATCGGAACAAGCTGATTTATGAGATTTCGCTTTTCTTCTATATGAAAGTGCCTGATGCTTTTGCGCCGATCAGCGAAAGCTTTATGGAAGATAACAGCAAAGAACACTTGGTGTGGGCTTCGCTCGATGAGGACATTAAGATGTATCCGGAATTCTTCAAGACCGAATTGAAGAATCCAACAGACACAGTAAAGCATTTCACTACGGACGAGAGATAAATCAACAAGGATACATTCCTGTAGATGCGCGGCTAAAAGCGGAACAGGCATGATCGAAGTCATGCCTGTTCCAAGAAAAACGAATTTGACTGTCTTACCGGCAGGAAGCCTTTGGGTGCTAGTTTAAGGCGACCGGTTCCTCGCGGAAAAGCGTGTCGATGCGCATACGAAGCGCCGCGAATTCCGGCGCGGTGCGCCACGACGGGTCGCGGAGCGCGGCCTCGGCGGCGCTCTGCGCCTGCGAGAGCGTTTGCAGGTTGAGCTGAAGGCTTGCGACCTTGAACAGCGGCAACCCGTGCTGGCGGCTTCCGAAGAAATCGCCGGGACCGCGGAGCTTCAGGTCTTCCTCCGCGATGCGGAAGCCGTCGTTCGTGGCGGTGAGCGCCTTGAGGCGGCGGAGCGTATCGTCGTTTCGGCTGGACGTGAAAAGCACGCAGTAGGACTTTCGCGCTCCGCGCCCGACACGGCCGCGGAGCTGGTGGAGCTGGCTCAGGCCGAATCGGTCGGCATTTTCGATGACCATGAGGTTCGCGTTCGGCACGTCCACGCCGACCTCGATGACGGTGGTGGATACGAGAATGTCGAGCGCATGCTGGGCGAAGGCGTCCATAACGGCTTCTTTTTCCGAGCCCTTCATTTTTCCGTGCAGCAGACCGACGCGAAGATCGGGGAAAACCGTCTTCTGAAGCGTCTCGGCCCAGAGCTCGGCGGATTTGAGAGACTCGGTCTCGCTTTCTTCGATGGCAGGGCAGACAATATACGCCTGACCGCCGAGCGCGCACTGCTTGCGGATGAAGGCGTTGATGCGCGCACGCATGTCCTCGCCCACAAGGAACGTGTCGACCGGCTGACGGCCGGGCGGAAGCTCGCCGATGACGGAAATGTCAAGATCGCCGTAAGCGATGAGCGCGAGCGTGCGCGGGATGGGCGTTGCGGACATGACGAGCAGATGCGGCTGCACGCCCTTGGCGGCGAGCGCCGCACGCTGGGAGACGCCGAAGCGGTGCTGCTCGTCGGCGATGACAAGACCGAGTTGCGAGAAGGTCACATCGCCCGTCAAAAGCGCGTGTGTGCCGATGACGAGCTGCGCCTCGCCGGAGGCGATGGCCTCTTTTACACGGCGTTTTTCTGCTGCTGTCATAGAGCCGGTCAGAAGGACAGTCCGGACCGAAAAGTGTGCCATTAGCGCGCTGAGCGAGGCAAAGTGCTGCTTTGCGAGAATTTCGGTCGGCGCCAGAAGCGCGGACTGATCTCCGTTCTGCGCGGCGCAGAACGCCGCGGCCGCGGCGACCATCGTCTTTCCGCTTCCGACGTCGCCCTGCACAAGGCGGTTCATGGGGTGGCCGGAGGCCATGTCGCGCAGCACATCACAGATCGCGTGCTGCTGTGCGGAGGTCAGCCGGAAGGGGAGCGCAGAGGCAAACGCACCGGCACCGGAGATGTCATACGGGCGGCAGGCGGCGTCCGTGCGGGAGGCGCGCAGGCGCTGAAGCCCGGCGGAGAAGATGAAAAACTCCTCAAACACAAGGCGCGTGCGCGCCCGCGCCAGCGCGTCCCAGCTTTCGGGCGCGTGGATCGTCTCGTAGGCGGCCCGGACGCCGCAGAGGCCGTATTCGCTTCGGATCTGCCCAGGCAAAATGTCGGGAAGGCTTTCAAGACAGGCATCGAGCGCCTGACGGATTGCTTTTTGCAAAACGGCGCCGGAGAGCCCCGCCGTGAGCGTGTAGACGGGGACGAGCCGCCCGGTGACCCTGCCGGCGCTCTGTACCGGCTCAAAAACCGGATTGAGCATCTGGCGGTACGGTTCGAGCGTGAGCGTTCCGAAGAAACGGTAGGTCTCACCGTAGTGAAGCGAGGAGGAGAGATAGGGCTGGTTAAAAAAGGTGAGGGCGAGCTTTCCGGTGCTGTCGGCGACGGTCAGGCGCGTGATGTCGAGTCCCTTGCGGATATGCGCGGCTTTTGGGCTTGCGACGACCATTGCCTCAAAGCATGCGGGAACGCCCGGCTCGAGAGAGCCGATCTCGGCGGTATGCGTGCGGTCTTCGTAGGTGCGCGGGAAATAGGCAATGAGGTCGTAGAGCGTCCGGATGGACAGCTTTTCAAGCTGCGCCGCGCGGGCGGCCTTGATGCCGCTCAGAGCGGTCACAGGAGATGCGAGCGTCAGCGGCTGCATCCCAAACACCACCTTTCGGGGAGAATACAGGGATATTTTAACGTAAAATGCGGGCAGATACAATATAATATAAATGAAAAACCCTCTGGAAGCAGTTCCAGAGGGATTTCGATGAACGAAGAATTAAGCCATCTTGTTCAGTTTCAGGGTAATGCCGCTCTTTTTGCGGGCAGCGTTATTCTTGTGAATAATTCCCTTGCAGACGGCCTGATCGATGGTCTTAACGGCTGCTTTGTAAGCGCTATCGGCCTGCTCACGATTGCCTTCGGCAACTGCAGCGTCGAACTTCTTCAGAGTGGTTCTCAGGATGGACTTGTCCATCTTGTTGCGCTCGTTGTTGACCTTGGAAACCAGAACTCTTTTCTTGGCAGACTTAATGTTGGGCATGACTACACCTCCTCCAATAGCGTTTCTGACGAAACATCAATATGACGTTTCCATGCAGAAACACATTATACCGTCTTGCTTCCATAAAATCAATCCCTTTTTTCACGATTTTTCAAAAAAATTTTGCATATGCCACAAAATATGGAGGGAAACTAGAGCGAGGTGAGCATATGTACGTGAGAACAGACCTTGCATTGGAGGAAAAAGAGCTGTGGCAGCAGAGTGCGGACGAGCAGACGGAGCTTTCCGGCGTGCGGGCGCGGGAGTATACGCGGCATGGCGTAAAGACAACGATCGTCAGGATTCTGGATGCCGAGGGCGAGCGGCAGCTGCACAAACCGGCAGGAACATATTTAACTCTGGAGCTTACGGCGCTTGCACGGCATGAGAAGGATGCGTTTGAGCGCTCGGTCGGCGCGCTGACGGAGGAGCTCAGGCGGCTCGTAAAGGGCTGCGGAAGCGTTCTGGTGGCGGGGCTTGGGAACGACGCAGTCACACCGGACGCCATCGGGCCGCAGACGCTCAGAAATCTGATCGTAACGCGGCATCTCAAAAAAGCGGGCGGCGCGGGCCTTGACGGCTTTCGCTGCGTGAGCGCGGTGCAGCCGGGGGTACTCGGGACAACGGGGCTTGAGAGCGTGGAACTGGTACGCGGTGCGGCGGAGCATGCCGCGCCGGATCTGATCCTGGTGGTAGACGCGCTGGCGGCAAGAGATCCGGAGCGCGTCTGCACGACCGTTCAGCTCGCGGATACAGGCATCGTCCCCGGCTCCGGCGTCGGCAACAGCCGCGCGGCGTTCAGCCGCGAGACACTGGGCGTGCCGGTGATCGCGGTCGGCGCGCCGACCGTCGTTGACGCGCGGACATTCCTATCGGAGCATGACGGGCTGTGCAATTTCAACAACTGCATTTCGGGCATGGTCGTGACGCCGAGGGACATTGACGCGCGTGTACGTGAGATTTCAAGGGTTATCGGCTATTCCATCGACCTGGCGCTGCATCCGGGGCTCGCCATCGAGGATGTGCCGTGTTTTCTCGCATAATGTTCATTTGACTTATGTCAACTGGATTATTTATGCGTCAACCTGTGCACAGAAAAAAGTTCCTGTGGATAAAGGTGTTGACAATGTGAAAAACTCAGTGCCTGCAAGAAGTTTTACACATTGTCCACAAGTTCTCCACACAGGCATTCCAAGCGGTTTGCGCTGAAAAAATCACAAATGGGCGCTTTGCGGGCAGTTTCGGCTGCGGTGCGGGCGCCTTGGTTATGGTCAACGGCCGCGCTGCATAGGCGGAGAAATTGTTTTGATTTGGGCAGTTTTCCGGTATGTGCGGCAAAGACACGCAAAAATTCCCTGTATCAAAAAGTTTCCTTGGGAAATACTGTCCGTATCACACGCAGGAGGACGGAGCATGCAGGGAAAGGTAGAGATCAGCGGCGTCAACACCGCTAAGCTGAAAACGCTGTCGAATCAGGAGATGATGGACCTCATCCGCCGCGCACAGGCCGGAGACGAGCAGGCACGCGGAAGGCTCGTCGAAGGAAATCTTAAGCTGGTGCTGTCGGTCATTCAGCGGTTTCTCGGCAGAGGCGAGAATCCGGACGACCTGTTTCAGGTCGGGTGCATCGGGCTTCTCAAGGCCATTGCAAATTTCGATACGACGAAGGACGTGCGCTTTTCCACCTACGGCGTGCCGATGATCGCAGGGGAGCTGCGGCGCTATCTGCGCGATTACAGCCCCATCCGCATCAGCCGCTCGATGCGCGACATGGCGTACAAGGTGCTTCAATGCAAGGAGGCGCTGACAGGGAAGAACGGGCGTGAGCCAACGAACAGCGAGATTGCACAGGCGCTCGGCGTGCCGCTTGGGGAGGTCGTGAGCGCGCTGGACGCCATCACGGCGCCGGTCTCCCTCTATGAGCCGGTCTATTCGGACGGCGGCGACCCGCTGATGGTCATGGATCAGGTGCGCGACCGGAAAAATACCGACGAGCGCTGGCTCGAGAGCATCGCCCTGCGGCAGGCCATCGATGCGCTCGGTGCACGGGAAAAGCGCATCCTTGCGCTCCGGTTTTATGACGGCAAGACGCAGATGGAGGTGGCGGGCGAGGTCGGCATCTCGCAGGCGCAGGTCTCGCGGCTGGAAAAAAACGCGCTCAGCGCCATCCGGCGCGCCATCGGCACGTCATGAACCGGCACGGCGCCGCATAGGCTGTAGAGAACCAGAATGGGAGGCGAGGGAAATGCTGAACCGGTTTTCGGAGCTGCGCAACAAGGAAATCATCCACGTCTGTGAGGGGTGCCGGCTGGGCTATATGCACGATCTGACGATCGAGCTGGAAACGGGACGGATTGTGAACATCATCGTTCCGGGGCCATGCCGCTTCCTCGGCCTGTTCGGCAGGCAGGATGACTATGTGATCCCATGGTGCTGCATCCGGCGCATCGGCGAGGATATCATCCTCGTGGACGGCCCGGTGACGGAATGGCGGACGCCGAGAAAGCGCAAGTGGCTTTTCTGAGCGGAACGAAGCGGAAAACAGGCATAAAATCAAGAATTTTTTTGAAAAAGTACTTGCATACAGAGAGAAAGTCCGCTATAATATTCAGCGCGTGCGAAAATACACGCATAAGCTCACACATCCGGTGATCTCGCGTTCGGTGCCGCAAAGCGGTGGACGCGGGAGATGATCGGGGTGGAGGAAAAACAAAAACAAAGGAGAACAAACAAATGGCAGTCGTATCTATGAAGCAGCTTCTGGAAGCCGGCGTGCACTTCGGTCATCAGACCCGCCGCTGGAATCCGAATATGTCAACCTACATCTACACCGAGCGCAACGGCATCTACATCATCGACCTTCAGAAGACGGTGAAGAAGCTGGAAGAGGCGTATTCCTTCGTACGCGAGCTGGCAGCCAAGGGTGAGAACATCCTGTTCGTTGGCACCAAGAAGCAGGCGCAGGACGCCATCAAGGAAGAGGCTGAGCGTGTTGGCCAGTACTACGTCAACGCTCGCTGGCTCGGCGGCATGCTGACCAACTTCCGCACCATGCGCACCCGTATCGACCGTCTGGCCCAGCTCAAGAAGATGGAAGAAGACGGCACGTTCGCGATGCTCCCCAAGAAGGAAGTCATCAAGCATCAGGGCGAGATCGCCAAGCTCGAGAAGTACCTCGGCGGCGTCAAGGAAATGAAGAAGCTCCCCGGCGCGCTGTTCATCGTTGACCCCCGCAAGGAGCGCAACGCCATCGCTGAGGCCCGCAAACTGCACATTCCCATCGTCGCGATCGTCGACACCAACTGCGACCCCGATGAGGTCGATTACGTGATCCCCGGCAACGATGACGCCATCCGCGCCATCCGCCTGATCGCTGCCACCATGGCCAACGCTGTTGTCGAAGGCCGTCAGGGTGAGGAGCTGACCGAGGCTCCCGCGGCTGAGGCTGTTGAGGCTCCGGCTGCTGAATAATCCGGCATCCAAAGCGCGCCTGCCCATGTGACGGGCGCGCTTTTCAAATGAAATCGACGTCCGCATGTCTGCGGACGATACCAAAGAATATATTAGGAGGAAATTACCATGGCATTTACTGCTGCTGATGTGAAGACTCTGCGTGAAATGACCAACGTCGGTATGATGGACTGCAAGAAGGCGCTCGTTGCGACCGACGGCGACATGGAGAAGGCTGTTGAGTGGCTCCGTGAAAAGGGCCTTGCGAAGGCTGCCAAGAAGGCTGGTCGTATCTCCGCCGAAGGCATGGCTTACGCCGATGTCTGCACCGACTGTGGTGTCGGCGCCATCGTCGAGGTCAACTGCGAGACCGACTTCTGCGCGGGCTCCGCTCCGTTCGTTGCGTTCGTCAAGGATATCTGCACCGTCGTCATGAAGGACAACCCCGCCGACGTCGCGGCTCTGACCGAGTGCAAGTACCCCGGCACCGACCTGAAGGTCTCCGAGGTCCTGCCTGAGAAGGTCATGTCCATCGGCGAAAACCTCCAGATCCGCCGCTTCGCGCGTTTCGACAAGAACACCTCCGTCTCCTACGTCCACATGAAGGGCAAGATCGGCGTTCTGGTCAACCTCGAAGTTGAGGGCGGCATTGACGCCACCACCATCGGCAAGGACGTTGCGATGCAGATCGCGGCTCTGAATCCGCGCTTCTGGGACAAGAGCATGGTCACCGACGACATCATCGAGGAAGAGAAGAAGGTTCTCGTCGCGCAGATGGACAACGATCCCAAGATGGCCAGCAAGCCCCAGCAGGTCAAGGAAAAGATCGCTTCCGGCAAGCTGAACAAGTTCTACGAAGAAAACTGCCTCCTGCAGCAGGCGTTCGTCAAGGACGGCAGCGTCTCTGTCGAGCAGTACATCGACGCCGCGGCCAAGGAGCTCGGCGGCAAGGTCAAGTTCGTTGACGCTGTTCGCTTTGAGAGAGGCGAGGGCATCGAGAAGAAGCAGGAAGACTTCGCTGCGGAAGTCGCTGCACAGATGAACGGCTGATCCCGTTGCACATCGAACTGTAATTTTAGACCCGGCAGAGATTCTGCCGGGTCTTGAGCTTGTCAAAAAGCTTTTTTGACAAGCTCTCAAACGCGAACCGCGGAGCTGGGTTCGCGTTTGAAAAGGCTGCGCGATGCGGCGCGCATAA
>URLO01000059.1 GCA_900548625.1 uncultured Eubacteriales bacterium
GTCGCGTACTTGCCGTCCGCGGACTGCGTGGAGGCTGCCCAGATCGCTTCGCCGTCGGTCTGCGAGATGGAGACGCAGGGAGCAGTCGCCTTGTACGCAGTCAAGTCCATGTTGATGGCGCCCGGCTCGTTGTTGTAAACGATGGTCGCGATCGCGCCCTTTGCTACAGCGTTGTCGCCCTTCTCGGTAAAGGGAATGACGCCGCGCTGCACGAAGACGACCTTGCCGGCCACATCGATGCCATCGTAGTCTGCGGGTGCGCCTGCAACGCCAGCCGGAAGGATGACGTAATCATGCTCGCCCGCCAGTGTGGTGAGCGCTGCATTTTTATAGCTGGTCTCATTGTAGAATACACTGTATTCACCGACTGTGAAGAAGCTGCCGGTCAAACCGGAGTTGTTGACGGACGCCACCGTCAGAGAGTTGGTGAACGATCCGGGAGAGCCGTCGGTCTGGAGCGAAATTTCGTTGTCGTACAGATACGGAACGCCGCTGACACTGTTGCTGGCCCAGTCGGAGGAGTTGCCTGCGGAAATGCAGACCGCCACGCCGTGCTCGGTGAGGCTGTCCATCACGGCTTTAAAATCCTCTCTCACGCGGCTGAAGCCGGAGGTGGAGGAGCCGAGGGACAGGTTGACGGAGTCACATCCGAGAACGATGGCATCCTCGATCGCCGCCATGTAGTCGGTGTCATATGCGCCGCCGCCCGCGCCGAAGACCTTCATGGCAACGATCTGCGCATCGGGCGCAACACCCTGCACAAAGACCGACTCCAGCGCGTTGGAGAATGTGCCGTCACCGTTGGGAATGTAGGCATTTGCCGCTGCGATGCCTTCCACGTGGGAGCCGTGTTCGCCCGCACTGTCCTTCACGTGATCGACGGTGTAGTTCTTGTCAATGTAGTTGTATGCAAACGGGATCTTGTCATTCAGATAGGCCTTATTCGTGACCTTGGCATTCAGCTGCGCAAGAACCTCCGCGGTCAGGTCGTCCTTGGTCATAACGCCGACGCTGGCCTTGTAGGCATCGAGCGTCATGCCCTTCTTTTCCGCGTTCAGCTTCATCGAGTAGTTGTAGCCGTCGGCGGAGAAAGACTGATGCTCATAGTCGATGCCGGTGTCGATCACAGCGACCTTGCTGCCGGCGCCGGTATACCCTGCCGCCCAAGCAGTGTTGGAACCGATCTGTGCAGAGGAGGTAGCCATATTCGGGTTTGCAACGTCAGTCGAGACGACCATGGGCTCATAGCGTGTCTCGATCACGACGCTCTTGACGCCGGGGATCTTTTCGATCTTCTTGATCGAATCATAGCGGACGTTTGCCGAAATGAGGTTTGCGGCAAGCGTCAGGTTCCACTCGACATCCAGCTTTGTGCCGGTCGCGGCGCTGATCTTGCTGGCCATGTTGACCTGTGCGTTCTTCAGACTGCTGCGATAGGCAGCAGCCGAGGCATTGGTCGCAATGTCATCCGTGCCGAAGCGCTCGAGCGTAGAAGCCTCTTCCAGCACGATGGAAACGCGGACGCTGTCATCCGGTTCGTACTGGTCATCGTTTTCATAGCTTTCTTCGTCCAGAACGGATTCCGAAAGCTTCGAGAAAACAGCTTCGTCAGTCTTCTCAAACTCCAGATTCTGCTTTCCAGAATCCGCCGAGACGTTCATCGGGACAACAAGGCCCACGAAGAGCGCCAGGACGAGGAGCAGAGAAAGGACACGACTAGGGAGATGTTTCTTCATGTTCTTTCCTTCCTTCCAATGTACTTTTTTCCATGCCGGGCGAGCATGGCATAATCGAACCGCCGCAGAGCATCGCTCTCGGGCGGGTCCTCATGCACATGCGCGATTTCAAACTTTCCGCGCATTGTACCATGGTCATTTAATCATTTAGCACATTAGATGTCAATCACCTTATTTGGATAATAGTGCACAATTTCTTCCTTTTTCATTTGTTCATTTTGTCATCTTTTTTGATGTAATCCACTAAATTTCCAAGATTATATGTGACAATTTCGCATTCAAAACAGGCGCATTGCGCCCAAAAAATCGTCCGTGCCGCTCAAAATTCTCCCTCTTTATTTCTCGATTTTTCCATGTTCAAAAATTCAAAAGCAGCACTTTTGTTCGCAGCGTCCCTTCCTCCACACAGCCCCATGTTCGCATCATGCGGGCCCTCTTTCATGCACAATCGCCGAGGTTTTCACAGGCTCTTTCTTCGCTTTTTGGATTGCCCGCAGCGCATAGGCTGACTCGCTTTTTCTGCGGAAAAAGTCAAGGCGGCTGCAGCGTGCCACCGGCATGCTGCAGCCGCCTTCCGAATTTATCTCCGCCTAAAATCAAAAAATCCCGACCATCCAGACGGATGTTCGGAATTTTTGGTGGGGGAAGGTGGATTCGAACCACCGAAGTCACTGACAACAGATTTACAGTCTGCCCCCTTTGGCCACTCGGGAATTCCCCCATATTCACTTTGCTGCGCTGCGGGAAGATTGGAGCTGGTAGACGGACTCGAACCCCCGACCTGCTGATTACAAATCAGCTGCTCTACCAACTGAGCTATACCAGCAACTCAAGCAGCGAGGCTAATTATAGACGAAGGTGCTCAAAAAGTCAAGCACTTTTTTCATTTTCAAAAAACTTTTCAAAACGCGCCGTTTCTCCTTCTCGCACTTGCCGATTGAGCCGCGCTGCGGTATAATAAATTAGTATATGCTCAGTATGGAGGACGCGATATGCTGCCGGATGGATTTACAAAACGGATGCAGGCGCTGCTTGGCGCAGACTTCGATGCGTTCGCCGCGTCCTATGACCGGCCGCGCAGCGTCGGTCTGCGGCTGAACCCGCTCAAAACGGATGCGCCGCCCGCGCTTGCGCAGTTCGGGCTGTCGCCTGTTCCGTGGGCGGAAAACGGCTTTTACTATGACGGCGCATCGCGTCCGGGACTCAGCCCGTATCACGATGCGGGGCTTTATTACCTGCAAGAGCCGAGTGCGATGGCTCCGGCGGGGCTTTTAGACGTCCATCCCGGCGAGCGTGTGCTCGATCTGTGTGCCGCGCCGGGCGGAAAAAGCACGCAGCTTGCCGCCGCACTGCGCGGTGAAGGGCTGCTCGTCTGCAACGAAATCCACCCCAAGCGCGCCCGTATTCTCTCGGGCAACATTGAGCGGCTCGGCATCGCAAACGCACTCGTGCTCAACGAGCACCCCAAGCAGCTCGCCGAGCGCTTCCCCTGCTGGTTTGATAAGATCCTGGTCGATGCGCCGTGCTCCGGCGAGGGCATGTTCCGCAAGGAGGAGGCCGCTGTCACAGATTGGAGCGAGGCGACCGTTGAGATGTGCGCCCGCCGCCAGCAGGAGATCCTGCACAGCGCGGCAGCGATGCTCCGAGGCGGCGGCCGGCTGGTCTATTCGACCTGCACCTTCTCGCCGCAGGAAAACGAGGGAACCGTCAGCGCGTTTTTGCACACGCATCCCGATTTTTATATTGAGGCGCTCGACGCGCCGTGGTTTTCGCCCGGACGCCCCGACTGGGTCTGCGACCCCGCGCCGGGTCTGGAGCACACATTCCGCCTCTGGCCGCACTGCCTGCGCGGCGAGGGGCACTATGCCGCCGTCTTGAGAAAGCGCGGTGAGGACGTCTCGGACGTGCCGCGCGAGGCGGCAGGGCGGCTTCCGCCGGAGCTTTCGGCATTCTGCCGCGCCGCAGGCGTCCGCCTTCCGGACGGGCTCCCGATCCTGTTCGGAGACAGTGTCTATCTTGCTCCGCACGGGCTGCCGCAGCTTCGCGGGCTGAAGGTCCTGCGCGCAGGTCTTGCGCTCGGGCAGACGCTCCGGGGCCGCTTTGAGCCTGCCCATGCGTGGGCGCTCTGGCTTCGCGAGGCAGGCAGCATGGCGGACTTTTCCGCCGATTCCGACGCGCTCCGCCGCTATCTTGCAGGCGAAGCCGTCCCCGGCACGCAGACCGGCTGGACGCTGGTGCGTGCGGACGGGCTGACGCTCGGCTGGGCAAAGGGCTCGTCCGGACAACTGAAAAATCACTACCCCAAGGCGCTTCGGCGCGGATAAGGAGGTTTTCTTATTATGGAAAAAACCGTTTTGATCGTGGAAGATGAACGGGCGATCGTGGAGATCCTGAAATTCAATCTCAAGCGCGAGGGCTATGAGACGATGGAGGCGCTCGACGGTGAGACCGGCCTGCGGCTTGCGCTCGAGGGCGACCCCGATCTCATCCTGCTGGATGTGATGCTGCCGAAAATGAACGGCTTCGACATCTGCGCCGAGATCCGCAGGGCGGGCAAGGTCACGCCAGTCATCATGCTGACCGCGCGCGAGGAGGAGACCGACAAGATCTTCGGTCTCGAGGCCGGCGCTGATGACTACATCACAAAGCCCTTCTCCATGCGCGAGCTGATGGCGCGCGTCAAGGCGAACATCCGCCGCCGCGATCTGGATTACGGCGTTCGGCCGAAGGGCGAGCTGCTGCGCGCGGGCGCACTGACGGTCGATCCGGCGGCGTTCACCGTCACGAAGGACGCATCGCCCGTCGAGCTGACGCAGAAGGAATTTGATCTTCTTCTCTACCTCATCCGCGAGCGCGGCCGCGTCTTTACGCGCGAGGATCTGATGCAGAAGGTCTGGAATTACGACTATTTCGGTGACATGCGCACCGTTGACGTCACCGTCCGGCGGCTGCGCGAGAAGATCGAAAACGACCCCGGCAAGCCGGAGCTCATCCTGACCAAGCGCGGCGTCGGCTATTACTTCGCGCCGTAACAGACGCTTTCTGCAAATCTAACCGGAAAGGGGGCGCGCGGTATGCGCTCGCTTCGTATGAAGCTGGTCATGATCCTCGTCATCCTGATTTTGGCGCTCATGACCGTCATCGGCGCGTTTTTGATCAACGGCGTCGGCAACTTCTATATCTCCGAGTTCTATGTCCAGATGGAGCAGACCTTCTCGCAGGACTTCATCTCCCAGCTTCAGCGTCTGGCGCAGCAGTCGCAGGACGCGCCGCGCGAGATGAAGGAGCTTCTCATGGCGCAGTCCGGCCTCGGCATCGACATTTCGGGCAGGAACGTCTACATCCTCTCCCCCACCGGCGATGTGCTCACAGCCTCCGATCAGGAGACGAGCGTGGAGGTCACCGCGAACATTCTCACCGCCATGAACGGCGAGATCGGGCAGGACAGCTCCATCACCAGCAGCTATATGGACCTTGCCGTGCCGATCAAGACCGACAGCGGCAGCTATATCGTCTACATCCGCGACAGCAAGGCGACTGTGGACAAGCTGACCGGGCAGGTGCTGAATATCATCCTTCAGGCGCTGGCGCTCGGCCTTGTGATCTGTCTGGTGCTCTCGTTCCTGCTGGCGCAGATCCTCATCACACCCATCCGCGCGCTGACCATCGGCACGCGTCAGGTCGCCGCGGGCGATTTCTCGCAGCGTCTGGAGGTCACGAGCCGTGATGAGATCGGCGTTCTGACCAGAAACTTCAACTATATGTCGCAGGTCCTGCGGGACACGCTCTCCGAGGTCGAAAACGAGCGCAACAAGCTCTCGACGCTCTTTCTCCACATGACGGACGGTGTGGTCGCGTTCTCGCCCGCCGGGCTTGTCATCCACTCGAACCCTGCCGCGTCGCAGATGCTCTCTCGCTCGATGGACCCCACGACCAGCTTTCAGGATCTGTTCGCGGAGGACGCCGCGTTTGACCAGATCCTGACGCTTAAGCGCCCGCAGTATCTTGAGGCGCAGAAAACCGTCGGGGAGCGCGAGCTGGAGCTGTTCATGGCGCCCTATTCCGCCGATCAGGCGCCCGGCGGCGTCATGGTCGTCATCCATGACGTGACCGAGCAGCGCCGCAGTGAGCAGGCGCGGCGCGAATTTGTCGCCAACGTCTCGCATGAGCTGCGCACGCCGCTGACCAACATCAAATCCTACGCCGAAACGGTCATCGCCGCGGGCGACGAGCTCCCGCCGGAGCTGCACAACAACTTCATGGGCGTCATCGTCAGCGAGGCCGACCGCATGACGCGCATCGTGCAGGATCTTCTGACGCTCAGCAAGATCGACTACGGCAAGATGGAGATGAACGTCTCGCGCTTCTCGTTTTCGAAGGCCGTCCGGAGCGTCTACGAGGCAGTCGCGCTCAATGCCGAGAGCCACGGGCACACGCTCACATTCTCCTGTGAGGAAAACATGCCGGATGTGGACGGCGACCGTGAGCGCATCGAGCAGGTCATCATGAACATCGTCTCGAATGCCATCAAGTACACGCCGGACGGCGGCAAGATCGCCATCACCGCCGCAACGAGCGGCAGGAATGTCTTTGTCCGCATCTCCGACAACGGCATCGGCATCCCGGAGAAAGACCTTCCGCGCCTGTTTGAGCGCTTCTACCGCGTGGACAAGGCGCGCTCGCGCGAATCGGGCGGCACAGGTCTCGGCCTGTCGATCGCCAAAGAGATCCTCAATCAGCATAAGGGCGACATCCGCATCGAATCCGTCTACGGAGAAGGCACGGACGTCACCATCACCCTCCCCGCGGCACGCGATTGACGCGCCGACATCGCACAGAAAGGAGCCAGCCTCATGCGCCGGTGGCTTGAGATCGGAAAAGATCTGCTGATCGTCATATTGGTTCTCGCCGTGCTGTCTCTGACGGTGCTGTCGCTTCCCGACCGGATGCTGGCCTCCATCCCCGGCATCTCGTCTGTGCTCGGGCCGTTTGCCGGCTTCTTCGGGCTCAATCCGGCGGAGCTGGAGTACACGGAAAATGCGGCGCCCGGTCTGGATGCGGCGCAGCCGCTGGCCGTCTCGGTGCGCAGCCCGGCAGGCCGGTTCAGTGCGCAGTATGATTTTTCTGCCATTGACAGCCTTTACGAGGCGCTTGGCAGCACGCTCGGGCAGGCGCTGGAGTCCGCCACCGAGCCGGAGGAGACCACGCTGCAAAAGCTCTACGCCGCCATGAGCGGCACGGGCGTGACATTTCTCTACCCTGCTGCACTTCCGTCCGGCGTTCTGGCCTCATGGCTCGGCGCGCAGCCGCAGGAAAGCGGCAGCGCCGCCTTTCTCTATGTGCTGTCGGTGCAGGAAAGCGGGCGCGTGCGGCTCTATCTGCGCGGAAGCGCGTGCTGGGTCTGTGACACCGCCATTTCCGCCGACGCGCTTGCGCAGGCGCTCGACGGCTACCGCCCCGACGGCAGCTTCTTTGCATTGGAGGACAGTACCGGCGTCTATGCCCCGCTTGACCCCTGCTCGCTCATCAGCGTTCCCACGCCGAGGATCTTCGACGCCGCAAGCACCGACCCCTGCGACACGCGCTTTGTGACGGCGCTGGCCTCCACGCTCGGCTTCAATCCCTACGGCGACGCCAGCTACACCGACGACGCCGGAAACAGCTTCTTTTCCGAAAATGACGCCACGCTGCGTGTCTTTGCCGGCGGTCAGCTCCAGCTGAACGCCGACGAGGATGCCGAGCGCTTCACCGCCGCGTCCGCCGACCCCGAAGCCATAATTGAGTTCACACGCGCGCTTCTTGAACAGATTCTGAGTGGCACCGACAGTGATGCGCGGCTCTATCTCAGTGAATTTACGCAGACAGACAGCGGCGCAGTCTGCGCGTTTGACTACGTTCTGGGCGGCGTTCCCATCCTTCAGAACGGGCAGTCCAACGCGGCGACCGCCGTCTTCACAGACGGCACGCTGACAGAGCTGACCTTCCTGCTGCGGACATACCGCACCGGGACACAGCCTCTGGCGCTCATTCCCGCCGCACAGGCCGCTGCCATCGTCCCGGAGGGAAGCACGCTGCGCATCTATTACGACGACTCCGGCTCCGGCCTGCTCAGCGCAGGCTGGCGCAGAGGATAACGACTGAAAGGAGGACGGCATATGCCGGTATCCAAGATCAAAAATCTGATCCTGCTCATTCTGGCGCTGAGCGTGGTCTGCCTGCTGTTTCTTGCCGTCCCGATGCGTACCGCGCAGATTCAGGCCGAGGATGCTCTGCACGCACAGCTTGAGGAGCTGTTTGCCTCCTATGACATCCAGCTCGACCGCGCCATTCTCCCGCGCAGCGTCGATCTGTACACGGTCGAGCTTTCCGGCCAGCAGGCTGACAACGCGGCAGCCGCCGCGGCGCTGCTCGGCGCGGACGCCGCGCTCCAGCCGGATTCCACGCACTATGCCGCAACCTATCTTTCCCCGGCAGGAAGCTGCACCTTCCGCGCAGGCGGCGGCTTTTCCGCCGCGCTCACCGGCGGTGAGAGCACGTCCGACATGGCGGGCTCGGCGGCAAGGCTGCTGAAAAAAATGGGCTTCGACGCCGAAAGCGTCTCTGCGCCGGAGCGCCAGAGCGCGGGCATTTACACGCTCACCGCCAGGCAGCGTCTGTTCGGTGTCCGCGTCCTTTCCGGCGGGCTGACGCTCACCTATACAAACGGCGTCCTTACGAAAATGGAGGGGACGTTCCTCACCGGCGTTTCTCAGGCCGTCCGCACCGGCAGCACCGCCTGCATTTCCTGTGCAAGCGCGCTGACCTCGCTGCTGTCCGGCCGTGACGCGCTCGGCTGGGTCGGAAGCCGCATCCTGCACGTTCAGCAGTGCTACCGCTTCTCCGAAGCGCCCTCCGGCGCGATGCGCCTGACGCCGGTCTGGCTCATCGAGACCGACACCGGCTCGTTCTGCGTCGGCGGCATGAGCCGTGAGATCACAGCCTGGGACAGCTGAGACGGCGGCTGTATGCGATGATATCGAATTCCTTAAGAAATTCTAAAGATTCTTGTCTCCACTTTGTCATTTTTTCTTTACAATTCATTCCGAATATGGTATGCTTATGGTGCTGTGGTGGGCTCGTCTTTGCACGTTCAGCCAACCAAGGCATGATTTGTCTGTGTGAATTCACGTAAATCGCAAATACTCTTTACATAAAGAGGGTTTTTATTTTGATTCAATATCATGTACAGGGCGGCAGCCGTCTGAGCGGCTCCGTCACCATTTCCGGCGCAAAGAATGCGGCGGTCGCGATCCTGCCCGCCACGCTGCTGGTCAACGGAGTCTGCCGCGTAGAGAACGTCCCCGATATCTCGGACGTTCGTCTCCTGCTTCAGATCCTCAGTGAAATGGGCGCGCAGATCAAACGTCTGACGCGCAATTCCTTTGAGATCGACTGCCGCCATGCGCACAACACCACGGCTTCGATCGAGCTTGTCCGCCGCATCCGTGCCTCGTGCTATCTTATCGGCGTGGAGCTTGGCCGCTTCGGTCATGCGCGTGTTGCCATGCCCGGCGGCTGCAATTTCGGCGTCCGCCCCATCGACCAGCACATCAAGGGCTTTGAGGCGATGGGCGCGACCGTGGAGCAGACCGGCGGCTATGTCTGCGCAGACGCCCCGGAAAACGGTCTTCAGGGCGGGCATGTCTATCTCGACATCGTCTCTGTCGGCGCAACGATGAACATCCTGCTGGCAGCTGTGCTTGCAAACGGCATGACCGTCATTGAAAACTGTGCCAAGGAGCCGCACATCGTTGACCTTGCGAACTTCCTCAACGCGATGGGCGCGCGCATTTCCGGCGCGGGAACCGACGTCATCAAGGTTCGCGGCGTCCGCTCTCTGCACGGCGGCACGTACTCCATCATTCCCGACCAGATCGAAGCCGGCACCTACATGGCTGCGGCGGCGGCCTGCGGTGGAAACGTTCTGGTGGAAAACGTCATTCCCAAGCATCTGGACTGCATCACCGCCAAGCTGCGCGAAATGGGCGCGCATGTGACCGAATATGACGACGCCATCCGCGTCGAAAGCGACCGCCGGCTGCGCCGCGCGAACGTCAAAACGATGCCCTACCCCGGCTTCCCGACCGATATGCAGCCGCAGATCGCGGTCTGCATGGCGCTGGCACAGGGGACAAGCCTTGTGACCGAGGGCGTTTACGACGGCAACCGCTTCCGCTACACGGGAGAGCTCAACCGCATGGGCGCCGCCATTCAGGTCGAGGGCAAGACTGCCGTGATCGACGGCGTCCGTCAGCTCCACGGCTGTCAGGTCCGCGCATGTGACCTGCGGGCGGGCGCGGCGATCGTGATCGCTGCCATGGCCTCCGACGGCAAGACCATCATTGACGACGCGCACTTTATTGAGCGCGGCTATGAGGATTTCATCGGCAAGCTGACCGGCCTCGGCGTGAAGATCCGCCGTACCGAGACATATGAGGTTTCCGTGAAGGAATCCGCCGGCTGAAACAGTGATATGACAAGTCCCTTCTGCATGATTGCAGAAGGGACTTCAGACTGTCAAAAACCTCGTAGAGTTCGCGCCCGCAGGCGCGAATAAAGTGTAAATTGGTTTTGTCCGGGGGCGTGTACCTCGGAC
>URLO01000060.1 GCA_900548625.1 uncultured Eubacteriales bacterium
ACCTCGTCACGAAGCTGATTTCTGGTGCAGCCGCGGCCGGGAGACGATGCCAGACGGTACAGAAGCTCCATCTCCTTCGGCGGCGTTTCCACACGCTTGCCGTCCACGATCAGCTCGAATGCATCCAGATCGATGATGAGCTTGTCGAACACCAGACGGCGCTTTTTCTCCTTGCCCGTCTCCTCCTCGGCCGTGCGGCGCAGAACAGCCTCCACGCGCGCGAGCACCTCCTTCATCTCGAAGGGCTTTGTGATGTAGTCGTCCGCGCCCTGCTTGAGGCCCGTGACCTTGTCGCTCGTCTCGCCCTTTGCGGTCAGCATGATGACGGGCACCTTGGAGTCCTGACGGATGGTGCGCAGCACGCCCCAGCCGTCCATGACCGGCAGCATCAGGTCGAGCAGGACAAGATCCGGACGGAATCTGCGGAACTGGTCGATGCCCTCGCCGCCGTCGTTTGCGATGACGGTCTCATAGCCCTCGTTCTTGAGATAGAGCTGGAGCAGCTCGGAAATATTGTGGTCGTCCTCGACGATCAGGATCTTTTTGGACATGGGAGAAGCCTCCTTTGTATCGTTTCCGGCGCAAAAGTCCGGGCTCTTGTATATACAGAGATTATTATAAACCATCGTGCGCCGGATACGTGAACTTTTTGTAAAATGACGCCGCGGCGGACGCGGGAATTGTTTTTTGTGCTTCCAAAATCGCGTTTTTGTGATATGATAACGTTAGAATTCAGTGGATGTGACAGGAGATACATCATGGAATATACACCCCGGATCACCGACAACGCCCTTGCGGCCAGAGCCGCCGCGGCGGGCAGCATGGTGCTGCTGAAAAATGTCCGAAATACCCTTCCCTTCGCAAAAAACGGCGCGGAGCCGCTGCCCATCGCCGTCTTTGGCGTGGGGCAGGTCTTCACCGCCTGCTGCACGGCGCAGATGCAGCCGTGGCATAAGATCTGCGTGCTCGACGGTCTCGCCGCAAGCGAGGTCGTAAAGCCGGACGGTCTGCTCGTCCACAAGTACCGCAACTGGTGCATGGAGCACCCGGCAGGCGAGGAGTTCCCGCTCTCGATGCTGAGCATGGAGGAGCTGGCAGAGTGCAGCGCGGCGGCGGTCGTCGTGCTCACGCGCACGCCGGAGGATTACCGCCCGGAGCTGACGCGGCAGGAGACGGACATGATCCGGACGGTCTGCGCGTCGTTCGAGCGCACGGTGCTCGTGCTCAACACGCCGGGCTATATGGAGCTCGGCGAGCTTG
This sequence comes from uncultured Eubacteriales bacterium, assembly GCA_900548625.1. Classification (GTDB taxonomy): domain Bacteria; phylum Bacillota; class Clostridia; order Oscillospirales; family Oscillospiraceae; genus CAG-170. The sequence goes on from URLO01000060.1 coordinate 1,261, forward strand.
CGCAGTGCGTGCCCGCGATCGTGTTCATGGGCATTGCCGGTCAGGAGGGCGGCTACGCGCTGGCAGACCTGCTGACGGCGCGCGTCATGCCGTCCGGCCGTCTGGCGCACAGCTGGCCGGTGACGCTTTCGCAGTTTGACGAGGCCGCGCAGGCGCTCGACCGCTTCATCGGCTACCGCTGGTTCGATTCCTTCGGCAGAGACATGCTCTACCCCTTCGGCTACGGGCTTGGCTACGGCAAGGCGGAGCTGACCTCGGTGTCGTTGGGTCTGGACGGCTGTGACGTGGTGGTCACGGCAGAGGTCGAAAACACCGGCGAGACCTATCCCGTGCAGGAGGTCGTGCAGGTCTATTTCTCCACGCCCGACTCTGAGCGCGGAGCGTGCTGGCAGCTCGACTGCTTCCAGAAGACGCGCCCGCTCGATCCCGGTGAAAAGCAGGTGCTGACGCTCCGCTTCCCGGTCACGGAGATGGCTGTCTTCCGCGAAAGCGCTTCGGCATTCGTGCTGGAGGAGGGCTATTATGACATCCGCGTCGGCACGAGCAGCCGCTCGACCTACGTTGCCGGTTCCCTGCGTCTGACGCGCAGCGCCGTTGTGCAGGCCATCACACCCATGCAGATGCCCGCCGTTTCCGACCGTCCGCGCTGCGGTGCGGGCTTCACCTATCCCGAGGAGCAGGAGGAGCTGGCTGCCGCGCGCCGCCATGCCATCCGCTTCTCCGACCGCAATCTCCCGCGCCGGAGCCGCAGAAAGGGCAAAACCTTCACCGGCTGCCGCGCCGACAGCAAGGAGCATACGCTGGATGACGTGCGCCGCGGCTGGTGCTCGCCGTTCCAGCTCATCGCCTCGATGGATGACCACAGCCTGCGCGAGCTCGTCTGCGGCTTCGGTCAGGCGGAGCCGGACGTTCCCGGCGCGCTGGGCGCGTCGCCCGCGCTGGAGCGCTATGGCATCCCGAAGCTCCAGATCGCCGCGGGAAGCGAGGGTCTTGCTCTGCAAAAGGACGTCCGCGACGAGGAGACCGACAAGGTCATCCGCCGTCAGTACTGCACCGCGTTCCCGTCGGCAAGTCTGCTTGCCTGCTCGTTCGACCCGGAGCTGATCCGCGCTGTGGGCGCGGGCATCGGCCGCGAAATGGCAGAGTTCGGCATCGACCTCTGGCTGGCGCCCGGCGCGAATCTCCTGCGCACGCCGCGTCAGGCCGCGTTCTGCGAGTGCTGGTCGGAGGATCCGGTCGTCTCCGGCCTGTGTGCGGCAGCGATCGCACGCGGCGCAAGCCACTACGGTGCGCCCGTCCTGCGGGCCGTCCAGCCTGCCTCCGGCGAGCTGTCACAGAACGCCTACCGCAGCCTCTACGGTCTTCCGTTTGAGATCGCGTGCAGCGCCTATCCCGCCGTGCTCATCCCCGACCGGACGCTGAACGGTCAGCTCCCCGGAGAGGACAGCGCACTGGCAAGCTCCATGGTCGTCGATTGGAAGTTCGGCGGCATGTTCCTTGCCGACAACGAGCGCTATGACGCCGAGCCGACGCGCGTGACGCTGGAAAAATCCGCGCTCCGCATCCTGCAGGTGCTCCGCCGCGCAAAAAAGAAGGCGTAACCGCCCGCGCGGCACGCCGATTGACATTTCTCCCTTCTGCACATATAATAGATTCAGCTTCGCCGGACAACCGGCATAAGGAGACGAAAATCATGAAATATACCATGAACATTGCCGGTCTTGACCGGGATCTGCCGCTGTGCAAGGTCGCGGACGATCTCTACATCGGCGCATTCGTTATGTTCGGCGACGCAGAGATCACCGTGGCGTGTGCGCGGGAACTTCTGGCGCGTGCGCCGAAGGATTACGATTATCTGCTGACCGCCGAGGCCAAGAGCATCCCGCTGATCCACGAAATGGCGCGGCAGAGCGGCGCAAAGACCTATTTCATTGCACGCAAGGGCATGAAGGTCTATCTGACCGACCCCATCCATGTGACCGTCCACTCCATCACCACCCAGCATGAGCAGGATCTCTACCTCAGCGGCGAGGACGCTGCGCGCATCCGCGGCAAGCGCATCCTGATCGTGGACGACGTCATCTCGACCGGCGATTCGCTCAAGGCGATGGAGGAGTTGGTCGTGGATGCCGGCGGCACCGTTGCCGGACGCATGGCGGTTCTGGCCGAGGGTGACGCGCAGAATCGCGACGACATCATCTACCTCAATCCCCTGCCCCTTTTCAACGCCGACGGCACCGTCAAAGAATGATCCCCTGCATATCAAAAGCGCCCATTTCACTTCACCGTGAAATGGGCGCTTCTCTGTATTGTGTTCAGCGGAACAGCTTGCGAAGCACCGGCTGCAAGCGCACTCTGTAGAGCGGCTCGAGCCGCCGGAGCACCAGATCGTACAGCAAAAACACCAGATTTCCGGCCGCCAGCAGCACGAGCTGCATGATGCGCGTCGTTTCGTGGAACTCCGCGCGGAGCGCCTCGGACACGAGCACGAACAGCAGCAGCGCATAGACCGCGCAGACCGCGATGTTGAACAGCGCCAGCTTGCACACGACGACCAGTGCCCTCGGCTTCACCGCCTCCAGCGCCTTGTGCACGAGCGGGTAGTAGCCCAGCGCCAGAAACAGCACCGCCGCCTCCTTGTCTGCACAGAGGAACAGGCTCAGCAGCGCCGCCGCCACATACAGCAGCCACGCCGCCTTTGCGCCGCACTCCTCACGCGCCGGAATGAGCACCAGACTTGCCAGCAGCGGCGCGCAGTAGGTCGCCGCAGGCAGGATGCCGCCCAGCGCCATCAATGCCGCCGCCAGACCCGCCAGCACACCGCAAAGCGCGACCTGCGCGCTCTTTTTCCGCATCATTTGCCCTTATTGTTGAGCAGATCGTTCTTGATATCCCACAGCTTCTGCGACAGGTCCACATAATAGGTGTGCGGGTTGTCAAAACGCTTGACCTCGTCCCAGAGGGTATCGACCTGCTCGGCGCAGTATTTCTGGATGTCCTTCAGCGGCGGCAGGTCGTAGACGAGCTCGCCGCTGCGGAACACCTGCACCATCAGCTCCTTCGCCGTGAAGTCATAGACCGTCTTGCGCTTCCACGTCGCGGACGGGTCGAAGATCTCCAGATCCTTGGAATCGTCCACCGTCTCGTCATACACGCAGAGATAGTCCGCGATGGCCTTGCCGGTGTCGTTTCCGAAGAAGCGGTAGAGCTTTTTGAAGTGCGGGTTCGTGATCTTGCCCACGTTCTCGCTGATCTTGATCTTGGGGAGGATGTTTCCGTCCGCATCCTCCACGGCGGTCAGCTTGTACACGCCGCCGAAGACCGGCTCGGATCTGGCCGTGATGAGCCGCTCGCCGACGCCGAACATGTCGATGCACGCGCCCTGATTGAGAAGATCCTGGATCAGATACTCGTCGAGGGCGTTCGACACGGAGATCTTGCAGCTCTCCCAGCCCGCCTCGTCGAGCATTTTGCGCGCCTTTTTCGTCAGATACGTCATGTCGCCGGAGTCGAGGCGGATGCCGCACTTCGTCAGTCCGCGGGGCTTCAGAACCTCATTGAAGGCGCGGATGGCGTCAGGGACGCCGCTTTTGAGCGTGTTGTAGGTGTCCACCAGCAGCGTGGGGTTGTCGGGGTAGATCTCGCAGTAGGCCTTGAACGCCTCATACTGCGAGTCGAACATCTGCACCCACGAGTGCGCCATCGTGCCGCCGGCGTAGACGCCGTAGAGCTGGTCGGAGATGGTGCATGCCGTTCCGGCGCAGCCGCCGATATACGCCGCGCGTGCGCCGAGGATCGCGCCGTCGCTGCCCTGCGCGCGGCGGGAGCCGAATTCCAGCACCGTTCTGCCCTTTGCCGCGCGGACGACGCGGTTGGCCTTGGTGGCGATCAGGCTCTGATGGTTGATGGTGAGCAGCAGGAACGTCTCGACGAGCTGCGCCTCGATGGCGGGCGCGCGGACGGTCATGATCGGCTCACGCGGGAAGATCGGCGTGCCCTCCGGCACCGCCCAGATATCGCCCGTGAAGCGGAAATCGCGCAGATAGTTCAGAAAGCCCTCGCAGAAAATGCCGCGCCCGCGCAGGTAGGCAATGTCCTCCTCATCAAAGTGCAGGTTCTGGATGTACTGCACCGCCTGCTCCAGTCCCGCCGCGATGGCAAAACCGCCGTTGTCGGGGACTGTGCGGAAGAAAACGTCAAAATAGGTGATCCGGTCTTTATAGCCCGACTGGAAATAGCCATTTCCCATCGTCAGCTCATAAAAATCGCACAGCATGGTCATGTTCAGCTTTTTATCCGTGTTCATAACGAACCTCCGAAGTGTTCGGCGCGTTCTCGCGGAGCGCGCCGGATAGTATGTGTATTATATCACAAAACCGCAAAAGCACAAGCGTCACCGCGCCGCAGCCAGCGCGCGGGCGCGGGCAAATTTGCTTCTCTGCTCCTCGCGCAGGCCGTATTTGCCGGCCAGCTTGCGGGCAAACGCCAGCATGGCCTCCGCGCTGCCGCCCTTCAGCTCCAGCTCCAGCTCGCACAGAGGCTCCCGCCGTCCGCCGCCGGTCAGCCAGCCGATGTCGCCGCACAGCTCGCACTGCGCGCCCTCAAGCGTCAGCTCCGCCGCGATGCGCGTGAAGCTCGCGCCGCAGACGATCGTCAGCTCCGCCGCATCCAGAAGCGTCCGCAGCGCCTCCGGCGCGCCCGCCGCGATCAGGGCCTCCGGCGCCTCGTCCAGATATTCGCCTTCCCATTCCCATTCGCCGCGCTCATAGCCCGACCCCGGCGTTTTGAGCGTGATGACGCTGCGCTCGTTTTCCCGGCGCAGGCGGTAGGTCCACTTCCGCGCGGAAAACGCGCCGTCCTGCGTGTCGTAATAGGTCGTCTCCATCCGGATGTTCCGGAACGCTCCGGTCTGCATTTTTTCCCGGATCATCGGGTCGCAGAGCATACAGTCGAGCAGCTGCAAATCGCCCACCGCATATTTGATCTCAAGCTCCGTTGCCATACATCGGCCTCCCGTCGTGATGTTCTCTGCCGCAGACGCGCGCCTGCGGCGTATTCTGTTTTCATTGTACGCATTTTCCCGCCGCCTTGCAAGGAGAAACTTCCTTTTCTCTGCCAAGCCCCCTTTCCCGACGCATTTTGCCCCACAGCTTGTGTTAAGATAACGCAGGAAGCCCAAAATCTTCCCGTCAGGAGGGTCTTTTATGAAACAGCGCGCTGCGCTTGCCGGAAAACTGCACAGCCTCCGGCGGGATCTCTGCGTCCGCTTCGCCGCAAGCTCCGCGCTCCGCCTCGCGGCGCAGTGCGCAGCCGCATTCGGCGCCTGCTTTTTTCTGGCGGGCATCCGCCTTCTCGGCAGGAGCGTGCCGGCGGCGCTGGCGCTGCTGGCGGCCATGCCGTTTTCGCTCGCCGCCGTCTGCTCGTTTTTCGGAGCCGTCTGCGGCTATCTCGCCTTCTGGGGCGCGGCGGGCGTCTTTGAGCCCGCGGCGGCGGGATTTCTGATCCTCGCCGAGCTTTGCATTTTTTCAGATCTTTTGCCGCGCGACCGCAAATGGTTCCCGCCCGCGTCGGCGTGCGCGCTCTACGCGCTGATCGGCACGCTGAGCCTGCTGAGTGGCGGCGCGCAGGGGCGTGAGATCGTGTTTTTCTGTGCGCGGCTGTTGCTGCTCGCCGTCTGCACCGCCGTTTTTTCCGCCGCGCTGCACGAAAAAAGCCGCTCCGCGCGCGGCCTGCTCGCGCTGTTCCTGCTTGCCGGGTGCAGCGCCGTCCGCCTTCCGGGCGGCATTCCGCTGAGCGCTGTTTTCGCCTCCGGCGCGGTCTTTCTCGCGCTCTCCGGCGCGGATGCGCTCCTGACGGCAGCGGCCTGCGGGCTGGCGCTCGATCTGACGTGCGGCGCGGAGCCGTCCATGACGGCTGTTTTCTCGCTTGCCGCGCTTGTCTGTCGGGTGCCGTTTCTTTCCTCGCGCATTCCGCGCGCCGCCGCCTTTCTGGTCTGCTGCCTCTCTGCGGTGCTCTTTTCCGGCGGAGCGGGTCTTGCCATGCTCGCGGGCGCGTTTCTCGGCGTCCTTCTGGCGCTGGCCGCGCCGCAGAGCCTGCGGCAGTCGCTCGACGAGCGGCAGTCCGCCGCCCTCGACGCGCGGCTGAGCGAGCTTCGCCGCGCCTGTGACCTGCTCAACGAGATCGGCAGAGCCCTTGACCGCGCCCGCATCCGCGACCCCGGCCCGCAGTCTGCGGCCGTCTTTGACAGCGCCGCCGAAACGCTCTGCAAAAGCTGCGGCCACTACCGCGACTGCTGGGAAACGCACGCCGCCGAAACATACCGCTCGCTTTCCGGCGCGGCATCGCGCATTTTGCAGCGCGGCGCGGCGGAGCGCTCCGACCTGCCGGAGGCATTTCTCGCCCGCTGCCGCTGCCCGGACGGCTTTCTTGCCGCCGTCAACGACGCGCTCGACAGCCACCGGCTGCGTCTGCAATGTCAGAGCCGCCTTGCCGAAAGCCGCGCCGTCGTTGCCGACCAGTACCGCTTCCTCGCCCGTCTGCTGCAAGCCGCCGTCGAGCGGCCCGAACCGTCCGCCGTCCCGCCGGTCTTTACGCCCGACCTCGGTTTTCGCGCGCGCGGCGTGCGCGGCGCGTCGGTCAGCGGCGACCACGGCAGCTGCTTCACCTGCGGCGAGTGGTATTACGTCCTGCTTTGCGACGGCATGGGCACCGGCGAGGAGGCCTCCCGGGAGAGCGCCGGCGCGATCCACGTCCTCTCCGAGCTGATTGAGGCCGGTTTTGAGCCGCAGGACGCCATGCAGATGCTCGGCGGGGTCTATCTTCTGCGCGGTGACGCCGGGTTTTCCACCGTCGATCTGCTTCAGGTCAGCCTCGTCACCGGCGAGGGCTTCCTGCACAAGTGGGGCGCAGCCCCCTCCTATCTCAAGCTGGCGCGCCGGACGTGCAAGCTCGGCTCGCCCTCGCCGCCCGGCGTCGCAGGCGGCAGCCGCCTGCGCCCGCAGTGTATGCGCGTGTCGCTCGGCGGCGGTGAAATGCTGCTCATGATCTCCGACGGCGTGGACGCCGCGCAGGCCGAACGTCTCCTGCGCGATTACGCCGGGCGTTCGCCGCGGGAGCTCGCCTCCGGCGTGCTCGCCTGCGGCGGTGACGACGCCGATGACCGAACCGCCGTGGCGCTTTGCCTGCGGCGCAGCCCCGCGCGAAAAAAGCGTGGGGCCGCCAAGGAACGCATCCTGTCCCGCTTCCGCGTCTGAGCCCCTTTCCTTTTTCCTGCCCTCCCCGCATCCGCCAAGGCGGAGCCGGGGAGGTCTTTTTTTCGCCGTTTTGCATAATATTCATATTTTTCTGCATGTCACATCCTTCATCCCCTCCTGTCTTCCGGTCTGCGAGTCCCGCTGCACCCCCCGCATCATTTCTGTATATATGCACGTTTTTGTAGATTATGCACGATTTATATATTTATTTTCTCAGAACTTTGTGCAGGATGTTTTGCCCACAGCTGTTGATTTTTATGCACCTGTTGTGTATACTTATGAGCACACACAAATCAACGAACCGCATGGAGGAACCGAATATGAAAAAGCTTCTTGCACTGCTTCTTGCAGTCATTCTGGTACTGAGTCTTGCCGCCTGCACCTCGACAGCCAAAGATGACGAGCCCGCTTCCGACGCTTCCGACGCCGCCAAGCTGACCATGGCGACCGAGGCTACCTTCCCGCCGTATGAGTACTACGACGGCGACGCGATCGTCGGCATCGACGTTGAGGTCGCGCAGGCCATCGCCGAAAAGCTCGGCATGGAGCTGGAGGTCACCGACATCGCGTTTGACTCGATCATCCCCGGCATCCAGACCGGCAAATATGACATGGGCATGGCCGGTATGACCGTGACCGACGAGCGCAAGGAGCAGGTCAGCTTCTCCGACTCCTACGCCACCGGCGTGCAGGTCGTCATTGTCAAGGACGGCAGCGCCATCACCTCGGTCGATGATCTGCTCGCGGACGGCGCTAACACCGTCGTCGGCACGCAGGCCGGCACCACGGGCTTTCTCTATGCCACGTCCGACATCGAGGAAGCCGGTCTCGGCACCGTCAAGTCCTTCGGCAAGACGACGGACGCTGTGGAAGCCCTGAAAAACGGTCAGGTCGACTGCGTCATCCTCGACAATGAGCCTGCCAAAGCGCTGGTCGCTGCCAACGAGGGCCTGCATATCCTCGACACGGAATACGCCGTTGAGGATTACGCCATCGCCATCGCCAAGGAGAACACGGAGCTTCTGGAGAAGGTCAACAAGGCGCTTTCCGAGCTGAAGGCCGACGGCACGCTCCAGAGCATCGTCGGCAAGTACATCGGCAAGTAATCGTTTTTCCGCAGCGCAGGCCGCTGCAAAACGACACAAAATACCCTGCGGCGGGGGGGGGGCCACCCTAGAGACCCCGCGGGGGGGGGAGATTTTAAAAAGGGGAGGGGATAAGCAGAGGAAGAAAGGGGAGAGAAGGGCGGCGCCGAAGTTGTTGAAAGCGTTAAAAAAAAGGGTA
>URLO01000061.1 GCA_900548625.1 uncultured Eubacteriales bacterium
TCTGCTCTCGCTGCGATTTGGCGTAGATGCAATCGCAGACCCAAGTCGGATAGAGCGTATAGGTATCCGGAGAGGTATCATCCAAATAGCAGACATAGCCAAGCCTGAGCGCATAGATATCGCGGATATAACCTTCCTCGATCTTCTTTTCAAGCGCCTGATACTCTGCCATGCGCTTGGCGTCATCCGTGATGCCGGAGGCTGCGGCAACACGCGCCATGACCTCGGTGTCAGAGTAGTTCAAGCTGCGGATGCGCGTCTTGGCGGCACTGCCGAAGAAGGTGTACATAATGTTGGCGGGATCGTTATAGTCCATCGTCCATGTGGCGATGAAGGAGTCCATCTCGCCGGACTTGCGCAGGTCGAGCCAGGATGACTCGTCATAGCTTTTTATCCCAGCATTGATACCGATCGCCTGTAGGTTCTGCTGCACGACCTGATAGACGAGCTGAAGATTGCTGGAGGCGGAGGAGTCCATGGAAAGTTCGAAACTTATCTCACCGTCGGCGTAGCCTGCATCGGCAAGCAGTGCCTTTGCACCTTCGGGATCGTAAGCGGAACGTGTGAGATCTTTGTTAAAGCCCCAGACGCCCTTAGGAATAATGCCGTTTTCGACCATAGCGTTCCCGGCGTAGATGGAGGAAACGATAGTGTCGGCATCAACTGCCATCTGCAGTGCCTTGCGTACGTTGACATCGGAGAGGTACTGATTGTTCTCGTTGAGTGCAAAGTACGTAAGTCCTACCCGAGAGCTGACAACAAGCTTGTCGGCGTACTGCGCTTTATAGGTGGCCTCGACAATGCTGGAATCAAGAGCCTCAAGGTCAATGATGTCCAATTCGCCATTCTGATACATGAGGTTCTGGGTGGAAGGGTCGGGAATGATGGAAACGATCGCTTTCTTTACGGAAGGTACTTCTCCCCAGTATTTGTCATTGTATTCAAGAGTGAAATGGTCGTTTACGACCCATTCCGTTACCTTATAGGGGCCGGTACCGACGGTATCCTCGCAGCTTAAACCAAAATTGGCGACGCTCTCTACGGTTTCCTTATCCACAATGGACATAGCAGGAGAGGTGAGTTCTGCGAGGAAACCTGCGTTCGCGGTGTTGAGCGTGATGGAAAAATGTGTATCGTCGATTACGGCAAAGCCCTCAAGTGTGTCGGCCTCGCCGTTTTGCAGAGCCTCAGCACCGACGACCTCAAGAGGAATATCGTCGTTCACACCGCCGGCAGGCAGAAGCCGCTCAAAGGTGTACTGCACATCGTCGGCAGTCAATGCATTGCCGTTGGAGATGACGATTCCGTCTTTCAGCGTGAAGGTGTAGGTCAGACCGTCGTCAGAAGCCAAATAGCTCTCGCAGAGGCTGGAAACGATGGCGGTGCTGCCGTCAGATTGAACCTCAGACTCAAACAGGCGGTCAAATACGTTCATAGGCACCATATAGTCGTCTGTTGTCTGCGAAACATCCATGGTGCTGATGTCATAGAGCGCTGCAACACGCAGCACACCGCTCTCAATGGTTGTAGCCGTATTTCCCGGGGAGGGTGTGGTTGCTGGGGTGGAGCCGCAGGCTGTCATCGCGAGAATGCTTGCGCAGATAAGCGAAACAAAAACAAATCTTCTCAAGTTGATCCTCCATTCAAAATAGATGTTGTGGTGTCAAAACTATCTTACGAGGTCATTATACAGAGAAAAGTTTGCAATTAAAATCGTTAAAAGTGGGTGAAAAGCTGCAAAAAGTGCTATTTACCGCTTCCCGTTACGCTGAAGCGTGCGGCAACAGCTTCAGAAAGCGTTTGCTTGTCTTCCAGAAAGGAGGAACACTTCCGCCCCTGCAAGGCTCAGCTGCACCCAAATCCGTCAGACAACAACGATATGAAAATGGTTAAACGGGATCCTTGTTCGAGATGACCCTTTAGAGGTTTGGAAAACTTAACATGAATCTTATTTTCGGTATGGTAAAATAAATTAGCGACAGCTTATGCCGCCCGGGGGCGGCTGCGAAGCACCACCAACCCTGCGGATACAGAATTACTTACAACGGAGAAAGCGTATGACATTTGAAATTCACAGCGGCATCACGAATCGTTCTATGACCGTAGCCGCCCGCGCGATGCGCAGGGTGCTGCGGCGAAAGAGAAGCATTATGTGGGTCATCTTCGGATGGACCGTCTTTTTCATCAACGCTCTGCTGCTGATCCCATTTGACGGAGAGCCTTTTGCGCTTGATGTCAGCACGGTGATCTCCCTGCTGGTAGAAGTGATGCTGCTGTCCGTTCTGCTGTTTCAGGACCGATTCAATGGCATGATCGCCTGTAAAAACACGCTGGCAGGCACAAAAGACTATCATATTGCGTTCGGCGAGGAGTCCTATACCGTCGTTACGGCGGCCACCACCTCCACCTTCCGCTATGAGCTGATCGACGCCATGGCGGAGTCGCAGGACTACATCATCTTTCTGATGAAAAAACGCTATGCGCAGCCCTTGGACAAGCGCACCCTCACCGGCGGGACGGTGGAGGAATTCAAACGATTTCTTGAGGAGAAGACCGGAAAGGACTTCCGGCGTGTGAAATGAATGAATTTACTATAACGCCCTTTCGAGGGCTGCATTTGCTTCTGCTTTTGCTTACGGCAGCGGCGGTGCTGCTCATATTCTTGCTGCTGCGCGGAAAACCGGAAGCACGTCGCTCCCGGTTTCTGATCGGCGTGTGCCTTTTTAATCTTGCGCTGTTTACCGTCTACAAGCTCTCACTGTCCATGGACGCAGCGTATGTCCGTGCCTACTATCCCAATGGCTTCAACATTTTCAATGAGCTGCCGCTGCACCTGTGCAACATCAATCTGTTTCTGATCCCGCTGGGCGTGTGGAAGAGGAACCGCTCGATCATGGGCTTTTCCTTCTTTGTAGCGCCCCTCGGCGCACTGATGGCACTGCTCTTCCCGGAGCCTCTGTTCTCCGGCTTTTCACTGTTCCTGCCGCGGATTTTCGGCTACTATGTGACGCATGCTCTCCTTGTTGTCTGCGGCCTGAGTCTGGCGACGCTGGGCTTTTACCGCCCCGACCCCAGGGACATCCCGAGGATCCTCAAGACCTTTGGCCTGCTTGCCGTAGGCGCGCACCTTATCAATCTCCTGTTGCGCCTCACGCTCTGCCCGGAGGCGAACTACTTCTTCACCTACGGCGCGGAGATCGGTGTGCTCAAGCTGTTTTGGCGTATCATCCCGGTGCCGCTGCTCTACGGGCTGCCGGCACCGCTGATCCTTGCAGCCTATATGTACGCGGTCTGCGCGTTGTCCCGCCTGACGCGAGGCGCGGAAGAAGCGTCTTTTTCATAAAACAGGACACAAAAAGCGGCCTTGGGCGCGATCATGCCCCGCTTTTTTTGGTGGTTGGCAGTTGAACGCTGCCGGCCGCTTTTTCTGCATCGGACAAAGCGGAGCGCTTCTGCGCTCCGCAGCAGGATATCAGAAAAGGCGGGCTGAGGCGCGCCGGGGAAGGAACAAGGTCAACAGAACCGAAGAAGGAGCGCGATCAAAGGCTCACTGGGGCGCTTCCGGGAAGAATTCACCGTGCACCGCGTGCACGGCTTTTTCATATTCCGGCTCGCTGATGCCAACGGTGATGTTGATCTCGCGCGTGCCCTGCACGATCATCCGCACGTTGATGCCGGCGCGTCCGAGCGCACAGAGCAGACGGCCGGAGACGCCCGGCCTTCCCGCCATGTCCCGTCCGACGATGGACACCATGGCAAGCCCGTCTGCAACGCAGATGCTGTCCGGGCGGACGGCGGCGGAAATGTCCGACAAAAGCGCCTCGCGGCAGGCGGAGACCGCCGCGGCCGGGGCGATGAACGAGATGCTGCCAAGCCCCGTTGCGATGTGGTCAAAGGGGATCTCATGCGTTTCGAGCACCGAGAGAATCCTGCGGCAGTAGCCCACGGCGCTGTTCATGTTTTCCTTCTCCACCTGTATGGAGCAGTAGCCCTTGCGCCCCGCGATTCCCGTGACGGGACAGGCGGAAGGGGGGCTCTGCGAGGAGACGAGGGTGCCGGGCGCGTCCGGCTGCATCGTAGAGCGGATGTGAATGGGAATGCCCATACGCCGGGCTGGCGTCACCGCGTCCTCGTGCAGCACGTTGGCGCCCATATACGCAAGCTCCCGTACCTCGTCATAGGCCATGGCGGGAATCGCCCTTGCGCTGGGCACGATCGCAGGATCGGCACGGAAGATGCCGGGCACGTCCGTCCAGTTTTCGTAGGCATCCGACCCGGAGGCGCTTGCCAGCAGCGCTCCGGAGATATCCGAGCCGCCGCGCGGCAGCGTGTGGATGCGGCCGTCCGCGCCGCCGCCGTAGAAGCCGGGCATGACGGCACGCTCCATGTCGCGGAGCCTGTGCATTAGCGCCTGCTCCGCCAGCTTGTGCTGCGGGACACCGTCAGCGTCAAAGAAGTGCAGCTCCGCCGGGTCGAGAAACGGCCAGCCCAGCAGGGCTGCCAGCATCCGCCCGCTGAGATATTCGCCGCGGCTGGCGCAGTATGCCGCAGACGCGCCGGAGGCAAGCGCCGCCTCGATTTGCCGCAGCTCCGACTCTAAGTCTATGGCGAGATCAAGCTCCTGCACGATCTGCCGGAACCTCGCAGCGACAGGTGCAAAGGCAGTCTCGGGGTCTGCGCCTGTTTTTACAGCGGCATGGCAGTCATACAGCAGATCCGTTATCTTTTTGTCCTCCGCAGAGCGCTTTCCCGGGGCGGAGACCACGACAAAGCGCAGCTCCGGGTCTGCCGATACGATACGCTTTACCTGCCGGAAGCGGGCTGCGTCGGCCAGAGACGTGCCGCCGAATTTTGCTGTTTTCATAGGGCGTCTCCCTTCAAAAGATCGTCCATATCGTAAAGACCGGGCTGCCTGCCGCAGAGGAAGACTGCTGCCTGCAGCGCACCCTCCGCGAACAGTCGCCGGTCATGCGCCTCGTGCTTCAGACTCAGCGTTTCGGCTCCGGTCGAGATCAGCACCTCATGGATGCCGGTCACACTGCCGAGGCGGATGGAGGATATGCCGATCTCGCTGTGTTTTCGCGGTGAAAAGCCGCTGCGGCCGCACACAAGCGCTGCCTCCGGCCGCTCTTTTTGAACGGCGGCAGCGAGCATACGCGCCGTGCCGCTCGGAGCGTCCGCCTTGCGGCTGTGATGCGTCTCCACGATCTCGATCTCCGCCTCCGGAAACAGGCGCGCAGCCTCGCGCACAAGGCTGCGGAGCGCCGCAATGCCGAGACTCATGTTGCCGGAAAAAAAGACGGGGATCTGCTCTGAGGCGCGCTCGATGCGCGCGCGCTCCTGCTGCGTGTGTCCGGTGGTGCCGATCACGATGGGAAGGCCGTGCTCCAGCGCAAAGCCAAGCGCGCTTTCGGTCGCGGTGTGAAAGGAAAAATCGAGCACGACGTCGGCAGATTCCCGGATCTCAGAAAAGGACGCAAACGCGCCGTTCCCGCTGCGGCTGACCATGGGCCCTGCGGTGCAGTCCGCAAATCCGGCGTCCAGCAGCGCGCGAAGCGCTCTGCCCATCGCGCCGTTTGCGCCGTGCAGAAGGATCTTTGTCATCTCAAACACCCCATGCTTCGAGCGCGTTCAGAAGGACGGCCCGGCTTCCTTCCTCCATCGGGGTGAGCGGCAGACGCAGCGTGTCGGTGCCGTAGCCCATTTTTGCCAGCGCTGCCTTGACCGGAATGGGATTGACCTCGGAAAACAGCGCGTCGATGACGGGCAGCAGACGGCACTGGAGCGCCGCAGCGCCGCGCACATCCCCGGAGAAGAACAGCTCGCACAGCTGAACCGCCTCCCTGGGCAGCACATTGGAGAGTACGGAGATGCAGCCCTCGCCGCCCATGGCGAGAATCGGCACGATCTGATCGTCGTTGCCGGAATAGACGTCCAGATGCGCCGCTGCCCTGTGAAACAGCGATACGATCTGCGAGAGGTTTCCGCTTGCCTCCTTTACGGCGGCGATGCGCGGATGCGCTGCAAGTGCGGCGCAGGTCTCTGGCAGCAGGTTGCAGCCCGTGCGGGAGGGAACGTTATAGAGGATCACAGGCCTGTCCGATGCGTCCGCGATGGCGGTATAGTGGGCGATCAGCCCGCGCTGCGTGGCCTTATTGTAGTAGGGCGTCACCACCAGACAGGCATCCGCTCCGGCGGCGCAGGCAAACCGCGTCAGCTCGACGGCTTTTTCGGTGCAGTTTGCGCCGGTGCCTGCGATGACCGGCACGCGCCCGGCGGCCCGCTTTACGGCAAAGGCGATCGTCTGGCGGTGCTCCTCGGCGGTCATTGTGGACGCCTCGCCCGTTGTGCCGCAGGTGACAAGCCCGGCGACGCCGCTTTCGATCTGCCAGTCTATGAGTCTGCCGTAGGCGTCATAGTCGATGGCGCCGGAAGATGTCATCGGGGTGGCAAGCGCTGTGGCGATGCCGCGGAAAAGTGTTTTCTGTTTCATTTGAGCTACCTCCTGTTTCTGTAGGTCGTCAAGTTCTTCTTTCCTGTTTGAGCTTTTCCAGAAATGCCTCAAGACGATCCATGCCGCGTTCGAGCGTCTGCTCGCCGCAGCAGTAGGATATGCGGATATGCCCCTCTGTTCCGAAGCAGCTTCCGGGTACTGCTGCGACCCCGGCCTCCGCGATCAGACGAAGGCAGAACGCCTCGGAGCAAAGGCCGAAGGCACGGATATCCGGGAAGGCATAAAACGCGCCCTCCGGGACGGGGCAGCAGAGCCCCATCGCATGGAGGCGGCGCAGCACCAGCGCCCGCCTTTTTGCGTAGGTCTCGCGCATCGGCGCCGTGTCGGTTTCCAGCGCCGTCTCACAGGCGGTCTGGAGCATGCTGGGCGCGCAGGTCAGAATATGCCCGTGGAGCGCAGTGAGCTTTCGGATGACCGGCGCGCTGCCCATGAGATATCCGATGCGCCAGCCCGTCATCGCCCACGGCTTTGAAAAGCTCTGGGCGATCAAAAGCCGCTCCCGCAGGCCGGGCAGGGCCGCAGGATCCGGACAGGGCCGCGTGCACAGCCCGCGGTAAACGTCGTCGCAGAGTATAAAGATGGGCCTGTCTCCGACCGCGCGGCAGACGGCCGCAAGGGAGGCTTCCGTATATACCGCGCCGGTTGGATTGTTCGGGCTGTTGAGCACGAGCGCCTTTGTCCGCGGCGTGATGGCGGCGCAGAGCGCTTCATATGTCAGCTGAAAGCCCGTCCGGGCGGTGTCCAGATACACGGGAACAGCGCCTGCGAGCCGTGTCACGGTCTCGTAAAGCCCGAAGGCGGGCGTCGGGATCACGACCTCGTCGCCGGGGTCGAGGACGCCGGTCAGCGCGCAGTAAATGGCTTCCGTTGCACCGGCGGTGACGAGGATCTCGTCCGGTCCGTAGTCAAGCTGGCGCGTTTTTGCCTCATAGGCGGCGAGTTTCGCACGGAGCGAAGCGCTGCCCTGGTTTGTGGTGTAGTGGGTGCTGCCGCCTGCAAGTGCGCGGACGGCGGCCTCGCATATGGGTGCGGGCGTTGGAAGATCCGGCTCGCCGATAGTCAGCGTGATGCAGTCCTCACGCTCTGCGGCAAGGGCGGTATAGCGGCGAATGGCGCTCAAAGAGAGCCCGCCGAGCGATGTGCAGAGCCTGTCTACCATACCGTTCCTCCCGCGACTGCCTCAAAATAGCGCACGCCGGTCTCAAGCACGCGCTCGTCAAAATCGAACGCCGCCGTGTGCAGCGCCGATGTCTCGCCGCAGCCCAAAAACAGAAACAGGCCGGGAAGCCGCCGCTGATAGTATGAAAAATCGTCGCTTGCCATGGTTGGCGCGGTCAGTGCCTCAATGGGAAACAGCGCAGAAGCCCTGCGGAGCAGATCGGGCGGATTCACAACAGCGGGGTAGCCCTCGCTGAAATGGACGGCGGCCGCACAGCCGCTGGTTTGCGCGACATGGCGGCTGATCGTCTCCAGCGCCTCCCGGATGCTGCAAAACGCAGCATCATCGAGCGCGCGCAGACTGCCCTCCAGCCGTGCGCTTCCGGCAACTGCATTGCGGACGCTTCCGGCCTCCATGCGCCCGAAGCCGAGCAGACTTTGCGGAGCCTGCGGAAGCGGCAATGCCGCGGCGCGGCTGTAAAACGCCACGCAGGCTGCGAGCGCGTCACGGCCGGAGGCGGCGGAGCAGAAATGTGCGCAGCGCCCCTCGGCGGTGAACGTCACCTCGGCCGAACGCGCCATCATGGCGCCGGGCAAACCGGCGATCATCCCGGCAGAAAGACCCGGCCAGAGGTGCAGGGCAAATACGGCTTTGACGCGCAGACGCTCCAAGACCCCTGTTTCGCAAAGCCGTCTGGCGCCGCCGGTCGTTTCCTCGGCGGGCTGAAACAGCAGCAGGACGTTGTGCGGCAGATTTTCCTTTGCGCACAGCCTGCGGCCAAGCTCCAGCGCCATCGCCATGTGCCCGTCATGGCCGCAGGCGTGCATACGCCCACTGTGCAGGGAGGCAAACGGCAGCCCCGTCCGCTCCGCGATGGGCAGTGCGTCCATTTCCGCGCGAAATGCCAGCGTATCCGGCGCGCCGAAGTCAAAATAAGCGCACACAGCGCTGTCAAGTGGGAAAAGCACCTCGCAGTCGAGCGTGCCGAGGACATCTTGTAAATAGTCCATGGTCTTGGGCAGCTCGTCGCCCAGCTCGGGGATGCGGTGCAGGGCGCGTCTGTCCACTGTCATGGGGGTGAGCGTTTGCATATCTGAAACCCTTTCTTGTGCGTGTTTGAATGTCATGCGCCTGCGGCTCAAAGCTCCCGCAGGGCGTCCACCAGCGCCGTCTTGGCGGCGGAGGTCTCATCCTTACGCTTGAGGATGCGCGCGGGGCATCCGGCGACCACGCTCTCGGGCGGTACGTCCGAGATGACGACCGCGCCCGCCGCAACGACTGCGCCGCGGCCGATGCGGCAGCCCTCGATCACCACGGCGTTTGCACCGATGAGCACCTCGTCCTCCACGACGACGGGCGTCGCGCTTGCAGGCTCGATCACCCCGGCCAGCACTGCGCCTGCGCCGATGTGGCAGCGTGCGCCGACCGTTGCGCGGCCTCCAAGCACCGCGCCCATGTCGATCATGGTGCCTGCGCCCACGCTTGCGCCGATGTTGACGATGGCGCCCATCATGATGACCGCGCCCTCTCCGATCTCGACCTGTTCGCGAATGATGGCGCCCGGCTCGATCCGGG
>URLO01000062.1 GCA_900548625.1 uncultured Eubacteriales bacterium
TAGGGTGTATCTGAAAACTGAAAATGTGACCGGCAGCGAGGAATTTTCGCGCTGTGCAAGACATTTTTTCGCAGGAATACTGACGTATTTCAAGGAAAAATGACGCGGCGCGGCGTGAAAAGGCCCGCTGTCCGGGTGCGTTGGGAGTTTTCAGATACACCCTAATACTATAACGCACCGAGGCGGGCGGCGCAATCAGAGATTTCCCGCAAGCCCCGCGTGATCCCAGAGCTGCTTGAGAAAGATCACGCCGACCGGGAACAGGATCATGCCCGCCACGCCCACGACCCGGAAGCCGGTGTAGAGCGCCAAGAGCGTCAGAAGCGGGTCCAGGCCGATCTGCCGGCCGACCAGCCGCGGCTCGAGCGCCTGCCGCGTGAGCGCGGCCGCGCCGTACAGGATGAGCAGCCCCACGCCCCGTCGGAGCTCACCCTGAAAGAACAGCGCAAGGCTCCACGGAATCAGGACCGTCCCCGTCCCGAAGACCGGCAGCGCATCGACGATGGCGATCACCAGCCCAAAAAGGAGCGGATAGTCCACGCCCAGCAGCATCAGCCCCGCCGTCACGAGCAGAAATACGATCCCCATCAGCTTCAGCTGCGCCCGGAGCCAGCCGCCGAGCGAGGTTTTCAGGTGGCCAAGCACGCCCGAGAGCCGCGCGCGCCATCGCTCCGGCAGCTTCCGGGACGCAAGTTCCCGCAGCGCAGGCAGCTCAGACGAGGACATGAAGCTCGCAAGCACGGAGGTCACAATAAACAGGAACATCCCCGGCGCCTTGCCGAGCAGGCCGGAGGCAAACGAAAACAGCCACTCATAGACCTTCGCGCCGAGCAGCGAGCCGCTTTCAAACAGGCTCCGGATGCCGGAGCGAAGGCCGCTGCCGATGCCGTCGGGCAGTCTGGCGGCAAGCTCCAAAAGGCGCGTCTCCAGACGCAGAAGCGGCCCTGCGAGCGCCTGTGCCAGCTCCGGCAGCCGCCGGAGAAAGCCCATCAGCTCACCGAGCAGCGTCCTGCAAAGAAAGAACAGCCCCGTCCCGAGCGCCGCGTACACCGCCAGCACACACACAAATGACGCAAGCCCCCGCGGGATGCGCGTCCGGCGCAAAAGCGCCGCGACGGGTCTTTCCACCAGCGCCGCCACGGCAAGGCCGATGAGAAACGGCAGCAGCACCGGCAGCAGCACCGCCGCAAACAGCCACAGCCCCAGCGCGCCCGCAAGCGTCAGCCCTGCGGCGCGCAGAATTTTCCTGGAATTCACGGCGGCATCCCTCCCCGAAAAAACTATGGAATTTGACTTGCTTTTTCACGCTGCATAGTGTATAGTAGCCACCATACGAGGACATGTGCCTTTATATGGAGAACAGAAAGGAAGATCACACATGGAGCATACACCGAAGTATTATATTGTGGAGGCGAGTGCGCTACCGGACATCTTCCACAAGGTCGCCGAGGCCAAACGCCTGCTGGAAACGGGCGAAACGGACAAGGTCAACGTGGCGACCCGCGCCGTCGGCATCAGCCGCAGCGCGTTCTATAAGTACCGCGACACCATCTCGCCGTTCCAGAATCTGATGGCGGGCCGCATCATCACCTTTCAGATGATGCTCAAGGACACCGCGGGTGTTCTGTCGGCGATACTATCCATTTTTGCCAATAACGGCGCAAATATACTCACCATCAACCAGAGTATTCCCTCCGGCGGGCGCGCGATGGTCACGATCTCCGCCGAGACCGGAAATCTCGACTGTTCTCTGGAGGAGCTGGTCAATCTGATCGGCGGCACGCAGGGCGTGGTCAAGGCCGAAATGGTCGCAGGCTGAGCCGCCGCCTTCTCCGCACAAAGCAGCAATTTTTAGCGGCAGCGCCGTATTGCTGGAAAAGATCGCCGCGTCGCAAGTCCCGACGCGCTCCGCACCAAGCGGCAGAGATTTTTCGGCAAGACAAGGCGCTAAGGCGACGGCGTACCGTGTGTACGTCGAGCCTGCGGCAAGGCCGTATTGCCGGAAAAGATCACCGCGTCATAAATGCTCACCCCTTCGTCATATGGTATGACGAGGGGGTCGTTTTCATGAAGAAGCGATGGATCACGGCGTTGGTTCTGACGGCGTTGGCGGGGACGGCGGTGCATTTTGCGTATGGGATCTGCCCGGAGCCGCTGGTCGGGCTGTTTGCGCCGGTGAATGAGAGTGTGTGGGAGCATTTGAAGCTGCTGTTCTGGCCGTTTCTGGCGGCGGGGTTTGCGCTGACGAGGCGGGAGGAGGATCAGGCGGCGGCGTGGAGCGGGCTGCTGCTGGCGGAGCTGGTGATGCCGCTGTTTCTGGTTGGGATGTACTATCTACTCCGGGCCGGCTTCGGCGTTCGCAGTCTCGGAGTGGAGATCGGGCTGTACTATGTGACGATGGCGGCGGGATTCTGGCTTGCGCGGCGGGTGAGCGAGAGCGGGCGGCTGGCGTATCTGTCGGGCGTGCTGGTTATTCTGACGGGGCTTTTGGGCGCGGCGCTGATCCTGTTTACGCTGGCTCCGCCGGAGCTGCCCATCTTTGTGGCTGAGCCGTGATTTTTCTGATTTTTGTTCTTGACAAGCGGGCATCTGCGTGCTAGAATGCCCTAAGAGAAAACAAAGCAGGAGCGGCAGCACCTCACCTCAAGCATTGGCGAAGAGGTTCATAATGTACAGTCTCAGTATGAGTGTGTCATTGTGTGCGGGTGCTTTGCGGCATCCGCACTTTGCATTTGGGGGTGCTTTATCATCGGTAAATTAGATCATCAGATCAACGAGGAGATCCGCGATAAGGAGCTTCGCGTGATCGGAGCCAATGGCGACCAGCTTGGTATCATGTCGTCTGCTGACGCGCTCGCGCTGGCGGAGGAGAAGGAGCTTGACCTTGTCAAGATCGCGCCGAACGCCGTTCCGCCGGTCTGTAAGATCATGGACTACGGCAAATTCCGCTTCGAGCAGCTCAAGAAGGAAAAGGAAGCAAAAAAGAATCAGCGCGTGGTCGAGGTCAAGGAGATCCGCATGTCTCCCAGCATCGATACCAATGATCTGAACACAAAGATCAAGAACGCCATGAAGTTCCTGAACGATGGCAACCGAGTCAAAGTCACTGTCCGCTTCCGCGGCCGTGAAATGGCGCACACCTCCCTCGGCGAGGTGCTGCTCAAGCAGTTCGGCGAGAGCTGCGCCGAGGTCGCGACTGTCGAAAAAGGAGCAAAGCTCGAGGGACGCAATATGTCCATGTTCCTGAGTCCCAAAAACTCAAAATAAACGTAAGCAACAATCGGAAGGAGAACTACTATGCCCAAGCTGAAATCCCATAGCGGCGCGAAGAAAAGATTCAATCTGACCAAGAACGGTAAGGTCAAGAGAGCGCACGCCTTCAAGAGCCATATCCTCACCAAGAAGACGACCAAGCGTACCCGCAACCTGCGTAAGAACGGCTACGCCGACGTCACTGTGGAAGATACCGTGAAAAAGATGATTCCCTACAAATAATCTAGGGATTGACGACACATAGGAGGATTAAAAAATGGCAAGAGTTAAAGGCGCAATGATGACGCGCAAGAGAAGAAATAAAGTTCTGAAGCTGGCGAAGTCTTACTGGGGCTCCAAGTCCCGTCACTTCAAGATGGCCAAGCAGGCTGTCTACAAGTCCGGCGTTTATGCATATGTCGGCCGTAAGCAGAAGAAGCGCGAGTTCCGCAACCTGTGGATCACCCGCATCTCCGCGGCTGTCGCTCCCTACGGCATCAACTACTCCCGTTTCATGTACGGTCTGAAGCAGTCCGGCATCGAGATGAACCGCAAGGCTCTGTCCGAGCTGGCCATCGCCGATCCCGAGGCGTTCAAGGTCCTCGTCGAGACCGCCAAGAAGGCTCTGTAATCCGGCGCTGAATCGATAAAAACAATGTCCCTCCCGAGCATTCGGGAGGGACTTTTATTTTGCCGCGCACGGCAAGATCATGCAGATCCTGACGCCAATAAAACGCCGCCTCAAGGATGCCGGGTGGTCGTAAAACGGTTTCCGTCCCGGCACCCCTTGCCTCTCCCTATGGGAGAGGCAGCCGAGCGCAGCGAGGACGGAGCGGGCAAATAATAGCAATGTCCAATCGGAAAATGCCGGCACCTTCGCAGGCAGATGACGTCCCGCGGGCGCAAGACCCTCTCAGTCACCTGCGGTGACAGCTCTCCCAAAGGGAGAGCCAAGGGGCTGCCATAGAGAAATGGAGCGTATCTGTATCGATACGCTCCATGAGCTGTTTTACGACCGCCCTGCAAACTCCGGCGGCGTTTTGCGTTATTCTTCTGTCCGTGCTTCCGGCTCAGCGGGTGCAGGCTGCTCCGGCTCTGCTTCCGGCTCGGCGGGCTGCTCCGGCGTCTCCTGCCCGGCCTGCGGCTCGGCGCAGATCGGTGCGGCGGGCGCCGCGCCTTCCGTGGGGTCGTCCTCGTCGGCGAACATCTCGCGCTCGGCGGCAGCCTCGATCGAGTGGCGCAGCGCCGCGTCGCGGCGGGCCTTGGCCTCGGCGGTGAAGCAGGGCGCGTTTGCAACGGTCACCGTGACGGCGGACTTTTCCCCGTCGGCACGGCGGCGGCGATAGACGCCGAGCAGAAGCGAGGTGAAGCTGAAATCGCCGTTTTCCTCGACCTTGCACTCATAGGGAACAAGACTTGCTGCCAGCGCGGCGGCCGCGCCGATCAAAATACTCTTTTTCGTGGATTTTTTCATAGGAAAATACCTCCTTGAACGCATTTTATGCGCACATCATAGCAGGGATCGCTCAAATTGTCAACAAAGGAAGCGCACCTGCGTTTCAGGCCTCCGGGTCAAAGTTTTCAAAGATCGGGATCAGTCCCTCGGCCTCGGCGGCAAGCAGATCCTCCTTCGAGCGAAGGGTCCACGCCACGCCCTGAATGCCCCAGAGCCGCAGGCAGAGGACGTTGCTGAGGCAGGCGCGGTCTTCAAACCTGAAGGCGATGAAATCGGGCTTTCCGATGGCGTTTCCGATCAGGCTGGTCGCGAGCACCGAGCGCACCGGATCGAGCGCGCCCTTGTCACGCAGGAAATTCTCTGCAAGCTGGCCGCGGCAGATGCCGGGGCGAAGCGTCCGCACATCCGCCACAACGGCGGGGTCGAACGATTCGATGCAGTAAGCGCCCCGGTAGGTGTCGAGCCGCTCGCAGACGGCCTTGGCCAGCGCAAAATGATTCCCACCGGCTGCCTTCAGCTCGATGATGAGCGGCGCAGCGTCCTCAAACAGCGCCAGCACCTCGTCAAACAGCGGGATGCGCTCGTCCGTGCCCTCCAGACGATAGTTTTCCAGCTCCTCGCGCGTCAGCTCCTCGATTTGCACGTCTGCGCCGGCTGTGCGCAGAAGGCTGGAGTCGTGGATGACCGCCAGCGTGCCGTCCTTCATCAGATGCACGTCCAGCTCGGCGCCCCAGCCGCGCGCAATGGCACGGCGGAACGCAGGCAGGGAGTTTTCCGGGACAACCGGCTTGTCGTGATAGCCGCGATGGGCAAAGCGGTACTTCCGCAGCAGCTCAAGGTCCGGATGGCCCTTTCTTCCGTGGAGTCCGAGCGTGTAGGCTCCGGCGGTCAGCGCCGCCGTCTTCAAAAGGGAATGCTTTTTCACAAAGATCAGTCCTCCATATCTTCAAACGCTTCCAGGCCCTTCTTGGCCGCCGCCTTCACGTCGCCGTGCCGCACAAACAGCATCGTGACGAACGACAGCGCGACAAACGTTGCCGCATACGGGAACAGGACCTGATAGCTGATGTTGTGCATCAGCGTGCCCGCCACGACCGGCGTGACGACCTGCGCCGCCATCGAAGCGGTGTAGTAATAGCCGGTGAATTTGCCGATGTCCGAGCCCTTGCACATCTCGACGACCATCGGAAGGGAGTTGACGTTGATGGCCGCCCACGCGAAGCCGACCAGCGCAAAGACCACATACATGATGATGTTGATGGTGTCATACGTCGTGGTCAGCACATAGCCCGTCGCAAAGCACGCCGCCAGCAGCACAACGCCGATCTGGATGGTGCGCTTGCGGCCGATCTTCGAGGCGAGCGCGCCGATGGGGATGTAGGAGACGATGGCGCCTGCCGTCGCGATCAGCAGACACTGTGACGCGCCGCCGAGCTCCTGCCCCATGACATTTTTGACATAGACCGTGAACCATGTGGTCACGCCGTTGTAGCCGATGAACCACAGCGCGATGGACGCCAGCAGGAACATCAGGCTCTTTCTGACGGGCTTCGGAAGCTGCTCGTTGCCGCTGCCGTCATCCACGGCAAGATTCCAGTCGGGATGCTCGGCCTCGAGCCTGCGGTTTTCCGCAGCCAGCTTCGGCTCCTTGATCGTCAGGAACAAAATGCCGACGGCGAGGAACATCACGGCCGACACGACCAGAAACAGCGGCTGATAGTTGACGTGCAGCCCCTCTGCCTCCAGCGCCTTGATCCTGCCGTTGGGGTAGAGCGCCGCCGCAACGCCGAGATAGAGGATGCCGCCGACCGCGCCCATCAGGTTGATGATCGCGTTGCCGCGCGAGCGCAGAGGCTTCGGCGTGACGTCGGGCATCAGCGCGACGGCAGGGCTGCGGTATGTACCCATCGCGATGAGCAGAAGCCCCAGCACCACCACAAACGAGGCGAGCTTCAGCGGCGAGGGCGCGGCTGCATAGCTGTTGTCAAGCAGGGGCAGAATGTTCATCAGAATGACGGCGCAGCCGGTGCCGAACAGGATGAACGGCATACGCTTGCCGATCTTCGTGTTCGTCCGGTCGGAGAGCGAGCCGAAAAGCGGCAGCAGGAACAGCGCCAAAATATTGTCCGCCGCCATGATGACGCCGGAATAGGTCTCGTTCATGTGGAATGTCTCGGTCAGAATGAGCGGCACGACGTTGTCATACATCTGCCAGAACGCACAGATGGACAAAAACGCCAACCCGACGAGGATGGTTCGCTTGTTGTTGAGCTTCATACACTTTCTCCTTGTTCTTCTTCCATGATTTTGTCGCACACTTCGCGGATGTTATTCAGAATCCATGTTGGCTGCACATGGTATTTCTCGATATCGGACGGCACGCCCTCGCCGGACAGGACGAAAACGGTGTCGATCCCGGCGTTGACGCCGCAGGCGATGTCGGTGTAGACGCGGTCGCCGATGAGGCAGGCGTCCTCCGCCCGCATCCCCGTTCTCGCAAGCGCCAGCCGCACCATCTCCGGCTGCGGCTTGCCGATGACGCGCGGGCGGCGGCTCGTGGCGGCGAAAAGCATTTCGATCACGCTGCCGCAGTCGGGCGCGGAGCCGTACCAGGTCGGGCAGACCATGTCCGGGTGCGTTGCGATGTAATCAGCTCCGCGCATGAGCAGGATGCAGCTGTCTTCGAGCTTTTGATACGTCAGCTCGGTATCATAGCCGAGCAGCAGCACCGTGATGTCATCGCGGAGCGTGTCGCTGACGCGCAGACCCGCCGCGCGGAGCTGGCTCTTGAGCGACTCGGTGCCGCAGACATAGTACAGCGCATCGTCATAGGCCCTTTGGAGATAGTCGATCGTCGCGTCTGCCGAGGTCAGGAAATCCTCCGGCGCGGCCTCGATGCCCATTCGCGCGAGCTTTTCGATGTAGGCATCCGTTCCGCGTGAGGAGTTGTTGGTCAAAAACAGATAACGCCCGCCGCGCTCGCGGACGTGACGCAGAAAGTCGAGCGTGCCGTCAAACAGCGTTTGACTGAGATAGATCGTGCCGTCCATGTCGAGCAGGAACAGGCGTTTTTCTGATAGCTTCGTCAAGAGAGCCTCCTGTTGAAAATGGGATACCGTTATTATACCGCACCGGCGCCGTTTTTGCACCCGCTTTTTCTCTCTTTTGAACAGGTTTGACAAAGTACGCAAAAACGCGGTACAATATACGAAAATATCCGCCGATCAGAAGGGAGGGATGCGCCGTGGAAAAGCTGCCGCAGCAGCTTCCCGAGCGGCTGCTGGAATGGTATGCGGCAGGTCACCGCGATCTGCCGTGGCGGCGCGACCGCGAGCCGTATCACGTCTGGCTGTCGGAGGTCATGCTCCAGCAGACGCGCGTCGAGGCCGTGAAGGGCTATTACCGCCGGTTTCTTGCGGAGCTTCCGGATATTCCGGCGCTCGCCGCATGTCCGCCCGACCGGCTGGCGAAGCTCTGGGAGGGACTCGGCTATTACAGCCGGATGCGGAATCTGCAAAAGGCGGCGCAGGTGATCGTGTCGGCGCACGGCGGCGTGTTCCCGCGCGAATACGACGCGATCCGCGCGCTGCCGGGCGTCGGAGACTATACGGCGGGCGCGATCGCCTCGATCTGCTTCGGCCTGCCGGAGCCTGCCGTGGACGGAAACGTTCTGCGCGTGCTCTCGCGCGTGACGGACGATGCCGCGCCGGTGACGGATGCGGTCGTGAAGCGGGAATATGCCGCGCGTCTGCGCGAGATCTACCCCGCAGGGCGCTGCGGCGATTTTACGCAGAGCCTCATGGAGCTCGGCGCGACGGTCTGCGGCCCGAACAGCCAGCCGCAGTGCGCCCTGTGCCCGCTGGCCTCGCTCTGCCTTGCCCGCGCAAACGGAACAGCGCTTCTGCGGCCTGTCAAGGCGCCGAAAAAAGAAAAACGCACCGAAGAAAAGACCGTTTTCATTCTGCGCTGCGGCACGTGCATCGCCGTCCGACGCCGTCCGGAGCAGGGGCTGCTCGCAGGGCTGTGGGAGCTTCCGAACGTAGACGGAAAATGCTCCGCGCAGCAGGCGCTTGCGCAGGCCGAGCGCTGGGGCGTGCACCCGCGTGAGCTGTGCCGCTCCTCGGAAAAAACGCATATCTTCACCCACATCCGCTGGGAGCTGCGCGGATTTTACATCGAGTGCGCCGAGGCCGCTCCCCTGTTCACATGGGTCGATCCCGCCCGTTTCCGGCAGGACATTGCCCTGCCGACGGCATTTCGCATCTTCGAGGCATTTGAAGAAGTATAAAAGCGTACAAAGCAGAGCTGCCGTCCGGAAACGGCAGCTCTGTGCTTTCCACGACCCGCACGCTCCGCCGCATCACGCTCGAGGACGCCGTGGCGGCCGACCAGATCTTCACCATTTTGATGGGCGAGGCCGTCGAGCCGCGCAAGGAATTCATCGAGGAAAACGCAAAATACGTCGT
>URLO01000063.1 GCA_900548625.1 uncultured Eubacteriales bacterium
GCAGCCTTTTCAAACGCGAACCCAGCCCTGCGGTTCGCGTTTGAGAGCTTGTCAAAAAGACTTTTTGACAAGCTCAATCTCCCGGTTCTTATTCCTCAGCGGTCTCCTCTGCCGCCGCGTCCGCATCCGTTTCCTCCTTGGGATCCTCGGGGCGCGGCTGCTTCGTGACGACGACCGCCTCCACGCGGTTGATGGGCGTCCCCAGCGCGTAGAATTTTTCCTCGTAGCCCGTCATGATGCCGACCGGTCCGTTTGCGTGCAGGTCGCGCGTGACGTTGCGCAGCGACAGCATACAGCTTTCCATCTCCGGCAGCGACCACTCAAAGAGCTTGGCGTTGTCGGTCTTGAAGTGGATCTCGCCGCCGAGCTTCAGCACCTTCTTGTACTTTTCAAGGAAGCTGTGATAGGTCAGGCGGCGCTTTGCGTTCTTCTTCCGCGGCCACGGGTCGCAGAAGTTGATGTAGAGCAGGTCGATCTCGCTCTCGTCAAAGAACTGGTCGATGTTCGCCGCGTCCAGCGAGACGAAAAAGACGTTTTTCAGCCCCAGCTTCACCGCGCTCTCCATCGCCAGCACCAGCGCGTCCGGCACGCGCTCAATGGCGATGAGCAGCACGTCCGGCTCGGCCTGCGCCGTCTCGACCGTGAATTTTCCCTTGCCGCAGCCGACCTCGACGCGCAGTTCCCGGCACTGCGGCATCTGTTCGCGCCAATGCCCGTGCCGCGCCTCCGGGTCGTGGATCCAGACGCTTTCGCACGCCGCCATGCGCGGCTCAAGATTGTTTCTTCTTCTCATTCTCATGGAAATTTCCCCACATTCGTGTTCGTTTTCTGCATTATATCAAAGAAACGCCGGAAGGTAAAGGCAAATTTGCATCCGTTCGCGGCAGCCTTTTTCTCGTTTCAGCGCTTTCCGGCGGAAAAAGCAAAGGCTTTTATACAAATATGTGCGGAGCATCCTTGAATTTGCACCCGCATTGTTGTATAATTGTTCAATCTTCCGGGGTGCCCCGTGTCGGGCATGCAAAACGCGGAATCTGCCGGGCCGTGCCGCAAGGCCGGCATTCTGCTCCTGTAATGACAAATACAATGCCCGCGCGGCAAGAGAGGATCTATATTATGGAACAGCTTATTTCCGTCCGTTCTCTGTTCAAGGACACGGACACCTACGCAGGTAAGGAGATCAAAGTCGGCGGCTGGGTGCGCAACCTGCGCGCCAGCAAGAACTTTGGCTTCATCAACCTGTCCGACGGCACATTTTTCTCTCAGCTTCAGGTCGTCTATGGCTCTGAGCTTCAGAACTTTGCAGAGATCTCCAAGCTGAACATCGGCGCCGCCGTCATCGTGACCGGCACGCTCGTGCTGACGCCCGATGCAAAGCAGCCGTTCGAGCTTCAGGCCAAGGAGGTCTTTGTCGAAGGCCCCTCCACGCCTGACTTCCCCATCCAGCCCAAGCGCCACTCCATGGAGTATCTGCGCACCGTCACGCACCTGCGTCCGCGTACCAACACCTTCCAGGCAGTCTTCCGCGTGCGCAGCCTCATCGCGTTCGCCATCCACAAGTTCTTCCAGGAGCGAGGCTTTGTCTATGTCCACACGCCGCTCATCACCGGCTCTGACTGCGAGGGCGCGGGCGAAATGTTCCAGGTCACCACGCTGGATCTCATGAACCCGCCCAAGACGGACGACGGCAAGATCGACTACGCCAAGGACTTCTTCGGAAAGCCCACCAACCTGACCGTCTCCGGCCAGCTCAACGGCGAGACCTTCGCCATGGCATTCCGCGACATCTACACCTTCGGCCCCACCTTCCGCGCCGAAAACTCCAACACCACGCGCCATGCGGCAGAGTTCTGGATGATCGAGCCGGAGATCGCGTTTGCCGACCTCACCGACAACATGCGCCTTGCCGAGGATATGATCAAGTATATCATCGCCTATGTGCTGGAAAATGCGCCGGAGGAGATGAATTTCTTCAACCAGTTCGTCGACAAGGGCCTTCTGGAGCGCCTGCACCATGTCATGACCTCCGATTTCGCCCACGTCACCTACACCGATGCCGTTGCACTTCTGGAAAAGCACAACGACAAGTTCGATTACAAGGTCTTCTGGGGCTGCGACCTGCAAACGGAGCATGAGCGCTATCTCACCGAGCAGATCTTCAAGCGCCCGGTCTTCGTCACCGACTATCCGAAGGAGATCAAGGCCTTCTATATGAAGCTCAACCCCGACGGAAAGACCGTTGCGGCCATGGACTGCCTCGTTCCCGGCATTGGCGAGATCATCGGCGGCAGCCAGCGTGAGGACGATTATGACAAGCTACTGACGCGCATGAACGAGCTTGGCCTCAATCCCGCGGATTA
The DNA here is from genome assembly GCA_900548625.1 of uncultured Eubacteriales bacterium. Lineage (GTDB taxonomy): Bacteria > Bacillota > Clostridia > Oscillospirales > Oscillospiraceae > CAG-170. The sequence continues at coordinate 2,361 of URLO01000063.1, forward strand.
CAAGTTCTATCTCGATCTGCGCAAGTACGGCACCGCCCGTCACGCGGGCTTCGGCCTCGGCTTCGAGCGCTGCGTCATGTATCTCACCGGCATCTCCAACATCCGCGACGTGCTCCCGTTCCCGCGCACTGTCAACAACTGCGAGCTGTAAACGCTCCGGCAGAACAAGGTTCATAAAACAGTTGACCCTCCGTATGTATCGATCATACGGAGGGTTTCTTGTTGCATGCTCCCGGCAGGAGTGTTTCGCGGGGCGCCGGTTTGTTTCGAAAGGGCTTTGATGCTCCGGCAAACCGGAGGCTGCGCAGAAACACGGCATCTTATTTTTGGAGCTTTTCACTCAATTTACAGCCTGCAAAAGAGACCGCGGCCATGAGAACAAAGCAGGCGGCATACGCCGTGAATACACTGTGGCTCCAATTTGTCAGGCTGAAACCAAGGTTCAATATAGGCAAGTAGAAAAGCTGTGACCATACCCCAAGGCCATTCGCCCAATAGGCATGAAAAGCCAGTTCCTGAATGCCAACCAGCAGCAAGTCAAATGCAGCAATCAGATTCAAGGAAATAAAAATGGCTCTCGTCATGCGATAATGCTTGTCAAGAAAAAACGCAATACATCCCCAGACGAGCAGCGCAGCCAGTGATATCAGGCCATACGGGAAAGCAGACTCTGTATAGGCGAGCATATACCAGTTTTGAATTCTGCCGGCAAGGAAAGGAAGCGCACCAAATGCAAAAGCGATCAAAACAGGATATTTCTTTTTCATACGAACATTCTCCTTTACCGAATCCCACCTTGCCGGTCTGTTTATGTATTCAAATGTTACGATCAATCCACGGATGTGTCAACTGAAACTATGTGAGCGCCGAGAACGGTCCGAGCGGATTTCTGCTGCGCCCTGCGCTCAAGGCTTGTCCATCAGGTCCTCCAGCCTTGAAATGAGGAAGCTGGCGGCGTAGCAGACGGTCTCAAAATGGAGGAAGGAAAGCGTGTTTTCATCCCACATCAGCTTCAGAACCGGCGGAAATTCCTCGTCCGAGGACCAGAACTGCACGATCACGGGCAGAAAATCGAACAGCGGCAGCCGGCAGCTCACCTCGCCTATCTGCAAATCGACGCCGCCGAGTCTGCGGCAAGCCTGCGCAAGCGCCTGCGGCGCGCGGTCACAGCGCGCGGCGAAGGTGGTGAACATGCCCTTGGCGGGATCGGCGCCATACGCCGCGCCGGGCAGATTTTCCGCACGGCAGAAGCGCCCCGCAAGACGGCAGCCGTCCTTTGCGCAGCAGAGCAGATCGTAGAGCACCATGCTGTCGAGGATGCCGGCGGGAGCATAGTCCGCGCCGTTTTCCGTCCATTCGGCCGTTCCCTCGTGACGGCTGACGCGGTAGTGCCGCGCCAGCATGGTCAGATAGAGATATGCGCCGTCGTGCGCAAGGTGAAAGTTCTGGATCATGCGCTGCTGGTCGTATTTTAGAAATTCCGAGGGCATTCGCTCGAATGCCTTTTCATAGTTGCTTTGCGGCATGGGTATCACCTCTGAGACGCGGTGTGTGCGGCTTATTTTCCGGAGTCATAGTCCGACGCGGTGTTGGTGCGCAGATGCGCGATCGCGGCGGTGAATGCGTCGTTCATCTCCGGGAAAAGGTTGTTGTTGATGGCACTGCGGATGGGGACGACCTGATAGCGCGTGCCCTCCACGTCGCTCTCGGTCTTCAGAATATACAGCGGCGTGTAGGAGATGCCGGTCAGGGCGGTCTCGCCGGTGCTGCCGTTTTTTGTGATCTGTAAATTCAAAATGAGCGATTCCATCGCGTAATCATATTTCTGGCTGTCGGGGCTGGAGAGGAAATTGCCGAGGCTGTAGGCAACAAAGCAGGTTTTCTGCTGGCCATCGACGGTGGTGACGGGGACCTGCTTCATCTCGCCGACAACGTGCGGGTGTGAGCCGAGGATGATGTCCACGCCGTTTGTCAGCAGGAGGTCTGTGATCTTGTCCTGCGTTGAGACAACGGTCGTATCCCACTCGCTGCCCCAATGGAGCATGGCGACGATCAGATCGGGGCTGAGCGCCTTGGCGGCCTTCACGGACTTCACGATGGCGTCCTTGTTGACCTCCTTGTATTCGCTGTCATAGTCCTTGTAGAGCAGATCGACGCAGTATTCCGAGCCCTCCGGCACGGAGATGTTGTTGAGACCCTTGGTATAGGCGATGAAGGCGATCTTGATGCCGTTCACATTCTTGAGCAGAACGCCGTCGTTCGTCTCCTTGTCGTCCTTGGCGGCGTAGGTGCCGACGTGGTCGATGCCGACGGTATTGAGGTATTTGATGGTGCTTTTCAGGCCGGAAATGCCGTTCTGGATGCTGTAGGTGTTGGCGGTCTGGACAAGATCAAAGCCCTTCTCCTTGAGCGCCAGCGCCAGTGCCTCCGGCGCGCGGAAATCCGGACGGCCGGAATACGGCTCGCCGCAGAAGTTCAGCTCCAGATTGCCGACCGTGAGGTCCGCGCCCATCGTCAGCGCCGAAACAGCGGAGAAGCTGTCGGAAAAATCGTAGCTTCCGTCTGCCTGCTTTGCGGCGTCGATCTGCTCGTCATAGACCATGATGTCACCGACGGCGGCAAGTGTAATAACGGTGTCCGGCTGCGCATCGGGGATCTGCGCAGTGGGCGTGTTCTGCACCGGGACGGACTGCGGCTTGCCGCCCGTGTCCTTTCGGCTCTGGCAGCCGCGTGCGATCAGCACGATCGTGAGGATCAGGATCACAATGAGCACGCCGAGAACGATGCGCTGCTGAAGCCGGCGGCGGCGCTTTTGCTCCAGACGGCGCAGACGGCGCTCCTCCAGCATCTTGTCGTCACGTTCAAAATTTGGTGATTCCATAGGCGTACCTCCCTGATCTTGTATACATAATATACTATAGTTTGCCCCGATACACAATCCTTTTTTCGTCTGACCGTGCATGTGTGGAGGCGAAAAAAAGGAAAATCGGGCGGATCACGCTTGACAACCGTGATATAATAAAAGAAAAAATTCACATAGAAGGTGTTTTTTCATGACGAAAATTGACATTTATTCCGGTTTCCTCGGCGCGGGCAAGACCACGCTCATCAAAAAGATGATCCAGGAAGCCTATCACGGCCAGAAGCTCGTTCTGATCGAGAACGAATTCGGCGAGATCGGCATTGACGGAGGCTTTTTGCAGGAGGCCGGAATTGAGATCACCGAGATGAACTCCGGCTGCATCTGCTGCTCGCTGGTGGGCGATTTCGGACGTGCGCTCAAAAAGGTGATCGACGAGTACCACCCCGAGCGCATCCTGATCGAGCCGTCGGGCGTCGGCAAGCTGTCGGATGTCATCGGCGCGGTGCGCAAGGTGACGAGCGACGATGTGCAGCTCGGCAATTTTGTGACGGTGGCCGACGCGACAAAGTGCAAAATGTATATGAAGAACTTCGGCGAGTTCTATAATAACCAGATCGAGACCGCCAACACCATCATCCTCAGCCGTACCGGCGGCATGAGCGAGCAGAAGCTCGACCAGTGCGTGGACATGATCCGTGAGCACAACAAGGACGCGATCATTGTCACGACGCCGTGGGACGAGCTGACGGGCGAGCAGCTGATGGACGCAATGGATCAGCGCAGCACCATCGCCATTGAGCTTGCGAAGCTCGAGGAGGAAGCGCACCACCATCACCACCATCACGACCATGACGAGGACGAGGAGTGCGACGATCCTGCGTGCAGCTGCCACCACCATCATGACCATGATGACGAGGAGGAGCACGAGCACGAGCATCACCACCATCATGACCATGACCATGGCGACGAAGACGAGCATGCACATCACCACCATCATCACGACCATGATGATGACGAGGAGTGCAACGATCCCGCGTGCAGCTGCCACCACCATCACGACCATGACGAGGACGGACACGAGCACCACCATCACCACCACGGCCACGACGCTGACGAGGTGTTCATCAGCTGGGGCGAGGAAACGCACAAGAAATACACCAAAGCCGAGATCGAGCGCTGCCTGAAGGCGCTGGAGGACACGGAGAAGTATGGCATCGTCCTGCGTGCGAAGGGCTATGTCGCAAGCGCCGAGGGCGAGCGCTGGATCCACTTCGACTACGTTCCCGGCGAGCCGGACATCCGCGACGGCTGCGCGATGGTCACGGGCCGCATCTGTGTAATCGGCTCGAGACTCAATGAAATGGCTGTGGCCGAGCTGTTCGGCACAGCAGAATGAGAGGCAAGGACATGACGGCGATCCCGATGTATGTCTTTACGGGCTTTCTGGAGTCCGGCAAGACCCGCTTCATCCAGCAGACGCTGGAGGACGCGCGCTTCAATTCCGGCGAGCGGACGCTGCTGCTCGTGCTGGAGGAGGGCGAAGAGGAATATGATCTTTCCACCTATCCCTCGAAGAACGTTTATATTGAGACGCTCGACTATGACGAGCTGAGTCCGGAAAAGCTGACGGCGCTTGCCAAGAAGCACCGCGCCGAGCGCGTGGTCGCAGAGCTGAACGGCATGCATCTCGCGGCGGATTTCTATTTGAAAACGCCGGATGCGTGGCAGATCGCGCAGGAGGTCATGTTCGCCGATGCGTCGACGTTTATGAGCTACAACGCAAACATGCGCCAGCTCGTGGTCGACAAGCTGGCGGGCGCGGAGCTTGTGGTCTTTAACCGCATGAATCCGGGTGAGGACGTGATGCCGTATCACAAGATCGCACGCGCAGTCAACCGCAGGATCGACATCATCTATGAATTCACCGACGGGACAACGCAGTATGACGAGATCGAGGATCCGCTGCCGTTCGACCTGAACGCGCCGGTCGTGGAGATCGAGGACGAGGACTATGCGCTGTTCTACCGCGACATCACCGAGGAACCGAAGAAATACGCCGGAAAGACCGTGCGCTTCAAGGGCCAGGTCGCCCGTCTGCGCAAAGAAAAGGAAGGCATGTTCGCGCCGGGCCGGTTTGTCATGACGTGCTGTGAGGCGGACATCACCTTTATGGGCATTCCGTGTAAGTTCGCCGGCGCATCGGCTCTGGCGGTGAAATCTTGGGTGACCGTCACAGCGACGGTGGAGGTCAAGTTCCACAGCCTCTACAAGGGCGTCGGCCCGATCCTGACCGCCAAAAGTGTGGAGCCGGCGGAGCCTGCCGCCCAGCAGGTCGCAACATTCTGAGCGCTTCAAAAACCGTTTGAGTCCGGTCATGCCGGAACCGGCAGAGCTAAGCGCCAGATGGCCGTCAACCATTGATAAGATGTACAAATCGCAGCTGCCCGGTGTCGGGTGGCTGCGATTGTGTTTTCGGGGCAGGTTTGCTATAATAAAAATAAGTTAGAATTGCAGACTTTCTGAAGGAACAAGGGAGGAAATCTTTATGGATAAACCTGCTCATATCAGAAGGGTAAGGCCCGGAGATGAGAACAGTCTTGCATATGTACAAACGGAAAGCTGGAAAGAAGCCTTTCGGGAAATCGTACCTGCTGACATTCTTTCAAAATGTACGGAACTTAAGAAGGCAACAGAGATGTACAGAAAGCTCTTAGCTGAAAACAAAGGGAATGGATACATTTTAGAATTGGATGGAAATCCCCATTGCATCGCCTGGTGGGATGCGTCCAGAGAAAAGGATATGGCCGGGTTTGCGGAGTTGATTTGTATTCATTCACTCAAGGACAACTGGCACAAAGGCTACGGAAAAATGATGATGAAGCAAATACTGGACGATATAAAAAGTTCCGGATATTCGAAGGTCATGCTTTGGGTATTCGACAATAATTTGCGTGCAATTAAGTTCTATGAGGCACACGGGTTTGCTGCAAGCGGAAGAAAGCAGCCTGCACTAGGGGCAGTGGAAGAAATGTATATCAAAGAAATATAAGGAAGTTGCCAACTTTTAGTTTATGGAAAACAGACGCAGCCGTCCGGTGTACTCCGGACGGCTGCATTGTGTTTTGGGCGCGGGTTTGCTATAATGAAACAAATCAGAATTTCAAGAGGGGATAATATCCTGTGCGTAAGTATTTCATTCGGCCACAAAGAGGTATAACAGATTCTGATTTGTCTGCCTGCGATAAGCCTCAATCACACGAGGCGATGCAAATCAAGGCTTACGGAGGAAAAACGGTGAATATCACGATTCGCAATATGCGGCCCGGCGATGCGGACGCACTGTACCGGCTGCTGTCTGACCCGGAGGTCATGCGGTATCTGGAGCCGCCGTACGACCGGGTACAGGCCGAGGCGTTTCTGCATCACGCGGGACTGTCGGAGCCGCCGCTTGTGTATGCCGTCGAGGAAAACGGAAGCTTTATCGGCTATGTGATCTATCACGCATACGACGCGGAAAGCGTAGAGATTGGCTGGGTGCTGCTTCCGGAATATTGGGGACGCGGCTATGCGTCGGCGCTGACGGACCGGCTGATCGACCGGGCACGACAGGCGCAGAAAAGCGTCGTGCTCGAGTGTGCTCCGGCACAGGCAGCAACCAGGCGGATTGCGCTCAAAAAGGGCTTCCGCGCCTGCGGGATTTGTGACGGATTGACGGTGTACCGGCTGACATAAAACAGGTTTAAACGTAATGCAGCCGTCCGGTGTACTCCGGACGGCTGTGATTGTGTTTTGGCAGATCGTTTGCTATAATGAAACAAATCGGAATTTTTGGAGGAGAGCTTTTGACATGCATATCATTCAAATAGCAAATGATGAGGATAAAAAGAGCATAACCAGAAATATATTGGAAGAACTG
>URLO01000064.1 GCA_900548625.1 uncultured Eubacteriales bacterium
TTATTCATCACCCAGATACAGTATAGCATATTTGGTAAGACGGTTAAAGTGTTTTACTAGATTTTAGTATCAGACAAATATTCTCTGATAATTTTCCATTTAACGGCTTTCGCAGTGTACCTCCGCCGTGTATGCGCCGTGGTACTCGATCAGCGCCCGGTCGCACAGGATGCTGTCCAGCGCGGCGAAGTATTCCTCCTTGCTCGCGTAGGGCGCATGGTAGCGCTCGACGGCCTGCTTTGCGCGTGCCGCGCCGTTCTCCAGCAGCAGCGCCATGAGCATGAGCTGACCCTTCGCGGAGCTGACGCAGGCAAGCTCGCGGTCGGCAATGTGATAATCATCGCCGTGTGCAGGCCCGGCAGCCCCCTCGATGTGCGGCTGTAAGGTCGGCATGACACAGCTGAGGTCGCCCATGTCGGTGCAGTCCGACGCCCACTCGTCCGTGAGCTTGACTCTCCCCTCACCCAGCAGCGCCCGCATGGCCTCGCCGGCCGCCTCGGCGATTTCCGGGCTGTTGATGAGCGGCGCGTAGCCAGGCCGGTCGCTGACCGAGACTTTTGCTCCGAGCGCCAGCGCTCCTGCCGCCAGTGCACGATCCGTTTTCCGGTTTGCCTCCAGGATCGCATCGAGCGACGCACCGCGGATGTAGGTCTCCAGCGCCGCCTCATTGGGGATGATGTTGACGCAAGTGCCGCCTGCGGTCATGATCGGGTGGATGCGGATGTGGTCGTCATCGCGCAGCGTCTCGCGGATGGCGTTGATGCCCTGAAGGCCAAGCGTCGCGGCATAGAGCGCGTTGACGCCCTTTTCCGGGGTTCCGCCTGCGTGGGTGGCAACGCCCGCGTAGCGCACGGTCTTTGCCATGCAGCCGTTCTGGCCGCGCTGGCAGTCAAAATCGCAGTCGGTGCGCGATCCGGTGTGGAACATGTATGCCAGATCCACGCCATCCATATAGCCGCGGTGCATGAACTCCGTCTTGCCGCCGAGATAGTGGATCACACCCTCGCGGCGCAGGCCGTCGCGGAATTCCAGCTCGATCAGCTCCTCCGCAGGGACGCACATCAGCCGGATCGACCCGCTCAGTCCGTCGAGCGCGCCGGGCTCCTTCAGTGCCAGTGCGATGCCGACCATGGCGGCGCACTGGGCATGGTGGCCGCAGGCGTGGGCGCAGCCGTCCACCGCCTGGAAGTGGTTCGGCGCGCTCAGCGCGTCCAGCTCCGCCAGAATGAGCAGCTTCGGGCCGGGTCTGCCCGTCTCGATGTCCGTGTAAAAGCCGGGGATGTTCCCCGCCTTGATGAGCGTGTAGCCCGCGCCTTCAAACACAGCCTGCATATAGGCGTCCGTTTTCCATTCGCGGAAGCCGGTCTCCGGGTGGTGCCAGATATATTCCTCCGCGTCCATGATCTCCTTGCGGTGCTTGTCAACGAGCTTTTGATAAAGCTGGGTCTGCATGGCGTTTCCTCCTCATGGTCTATCAATATATTAAGGTATCCGGTCGAAAAGGAGCGAAGCAGAGCCGGACACGCAGATACGCGCACGCCGGCCCCGTTTTCTCAATTCTCGAAGTAATCCTGCATCAGGCGCATCGCAAGAGCCGCTCCGTTCGGGAGCTGGTCAAGGTCGATCTCCTCCTGCCGCGTGTGGCAGCCGCGGCCCACGGCCGCGCTGACGCAGACGGCGGGAATGCCCGCCGCGAGCGGAATGTTGGCATCGGTCGAGCTCGGGCCGTGGATCGCCTCCACGCCGAACAGCTCCGAAATGGCGCTGTCCGCGCGCGCAACGAGCGCCTCCATGCGCTCCTGCGGCACATCGCCGCTGCACGGACGCTCACCGACCAGCTCTGCCTCGACCTCCACGCCCATCGCGCGGTAGGCCTCGAACGTCTTTTCAAAAAATACGCGCATCGTCTCGAGGCATTCGCGGTCGTTCGAGCGGTACTCGCAGAGCATCGACGCCTCCTGCGCGATGGTGTTGACCGACGTGCCGCCCTCGATCATGCCGACGTTGTACGTCGTCTTGACGCCCTGCTTCTGCGGCACCTTCATGGCATAGATGGTATCGATCATGGACGCAAGATAGTGGATCGCGTTGCGGTTTCCGAACGCGCCGTAGCTGTGGCCGCCCTCGGTACAGACGCTCACGCGGTAGCGGTGCGAGCCGACGGCGCTCGTCACGACGCGGCGCAGATCCGTCCCGTCGAAGGTGTAAAACGCGCGGATGCGGCTGCCGTAGTCCTGCACGATCCGGCGGCTGCCCTTGAGATTGCCGAGACCCTCCTCACAGGAATTCGCCACGAACAAAACGCCGCACGACGCCTTTCTGCCGCGCTGCACAAAGTAGCGCGCGCTGACCATCATCACGGCGAGATTCGCCGTGTCGTCGCAGACGCCGGGGGCGTACATCTTCTGTGCGTCCTCGCGGAAGGGCATCGGCTCGGTGTCCGGGAAGACCGTGTCGGTGTGCGCCATAAAGACGGCCAGATCGTTGTCCTGCGTCACCTGATAGCGGCAGACGACGTTCAGCGCCTCGTCGATCTCCACGTCCGCAAAGCCGTTTGCGAGAAACCACGCCTTGCAGTATTCCGCGCGCTTTTCCTCATGGTGCGACGGCGCCGGAATGGCGCACAGGTCGCGGATGATCTGCTTGACATCTTCGAGATGTTCCTGGATGTATGACCGCATTTCCTCTGTCAGCATGTGTTTTCCTCCGTTTTGCCGCATGGCAGCGCCCGCACCGTCATGCGTGCGGGCAGCCGCTTTCTCATTGTGTTTTTTCCTTGAAAATGCTCGCTTTTTTCCACTTTCCGCTGCGGTAATAGCACAGCAGCAGCACGCTGCACAGCACCCAGCCCGCCGGATAGCCCAGCGCCACAGCCACGACCGTCCCCCAGACCCGATAGGTGATCGCGAGATAGATCTGGCGGAACACCACGAACGAGGCAAGGATGATCAGTACGCTGTTGCGCGAATCGCCCGCGCCGCGCAAAGAGCCGGACAGGACCTGATTGATGCAGATGACCAGATAGAACGGCGAAACGATCCGGATGAACAGCGTTCCGTAGCGCAGGACCTCCGGTTCCTGATTGAACAGACTGATGAGCTGCGGCGAAAGCAGCATCAGCGGCACCAGCAGCACCACCGTGACGCCCTCCGCCAGCAAAAGCGCCGTCCGGGTGCCCTGTCTGGCGCGGGCCTGATCGCCTGCGCCGAGATTCTGCCCGACAAAGGTCGTCACCGCCAGCGAGATCGTCATAATGGGCAGCAGCACAAAGGAGTCGATCTTATTGTGCGAAGTCCAGCCTGCCATGCAGTCCGCACCAAAGCGGTTGATATACGACTGGACAAAGATATTGGAGAAGGATGTGACCGCAAGCTGCACCGCAGCCGGAAAGCCCAGTCTGCAAATGCTGCCGAACATCTTCCTGTTCAGCCGCATTCCGCGCCACACGATGCGGTAGTCGCTCGTGGAGCGCGTCAGCACCACCATCACCAGCACCGCCGAGGCAAACTGCGCAAGGATCGTCGCGATCGCGACGCCCGCAACGCCCATGTGGAACACCGTCACAAACAGCAGGTCGAGCACAGTGTTCGTCACAGCCGAAAAGATCAGGAAATACAGCGGCCTTCTGGTGTCGCCGACCGCGCGCAGGATGCCCGCGCCCATGTTGTACAGCAGCAGCCCGCTCAGTCCGGCGAAATAGATGCGCAGATACTCGCTGGAGTGCGCGATCACATCCTCCGGCGTTTTCATCATCCGAAGCAGTGCCGGCGTCAGCAGCACGCCGCAGATGCTCAGCACCACGCTCATCAGGAGCGTCATGGCGATGGTGGTCTGCACGGCGATATGGACGTTTTCCTTCTGCTGTGCGCCGTAATGGCGCGAAATGATGACGCCCGCGCCCGTCGCGAAGCCGTTAAAAAATCCGATGAGCATATTGACCACCGGAGCCACGCTTCCGACCGCCGCCAGCGCCTCCTTGCCGACGAAATTTCCGACTACCACGCTGTCCACGGTGTTGTACAGCTGCTGAAAAATGTTGCCGATCAAAAGCGGAACGGCGAACGCGACCAGGCGCCCGAGGACGCTTCCCTTGGTCATGTCGGTGTCCGTCCGCCGCAGACGCGTCTGCAAAGCGATCACCACCAGCTTTCTTTTTTTCTCGCGGCAGGGCAGCAGCCTGCCGCTCTTTTTGTATCTTACCATATACCTGCCCCGGTACGCAAGCCCCCCACGCGCAAGTGCGATGCGCTTTCCACATTTTCGTGCGAATTCCGGGTTGATTTTTGTCGAAAGTGCTGTACAATAGAGGCTAGTAAAAAACGTCTCCGCACTGCGGACAAAATCAGAAAGGGGAACCGCCATGGCATTGGATCAGGCGCTTTATGAAGCATACATCGCGATTTTGAAGGAGGAGCTCGTCCCGGCGCTCGGCTGCACCGAGCCCATCGCACTGGCCTACGCCAGCGCAAAGGCCGCGCAGCTTCTCGGCGGCACACCGGAGCGCATCGTCGCCCGGTGCAGCGGCAACATCATCAAGAACGTCAAGGGTGTCGTCGTACCCGGAACAGACGGTCTGCGCGGCATCGAGACCGCCGTGCTGCTCGGCGCGGTCGGCGGCGACGCCGATAAGGAGCTGGAGGTTTTGCAGGGCGTGACGGCAGAGGATCTTGCCGAAACAAAGCGTCTGCTTGCGCAGAAGCTCTGCGAGGTAGAGCTTCTGCAAACGAAGGCAAAGCTCCACATCATCGTGGAAATGTTCTCGGGCTCGCATCGCTCGCTCGTGGAGATCGTCCATTCGCACACCGGCATCGTCCGGCTGGAGCAGGACGACCGGGTGCTGCTCTCGATTCCCTTCACGGAGGAGACCGTCGAGGCCAACCAGACCGACCCGTCGTGCCTGAACGTGCGCAGCATCGTTGCATTCGCAAACGAGGTGCGGATGGAGGACGTCGAGCCGATCCTTCTGCCGCAGATCCAGTGCAACAGCGCCATTTCTCAGCACGGCCTGAGTCATCCCTACGGCGCGTGCATCGGCCGCACCCTTCTGGAGACGTGCGGCACAGACGTCCGCACGCGGGCACGCGCGGCGGCCGCCGCCGGCTCCGACGCGCGTATGGGCGGCTGTGAAATGCCGGTCATCATCAACTCCGGCTCCGGCAATCAGGGCATGACCGTCTCCCTGCCCGTGATCGAGTACGCCAAGGAGCTCGGCGCAAGTCAGGAAACGCTCTGCCGCGCGCTCTGCGTGAGCAACCTCATCGCCATCCACCAGAAGGCCAGCATTGGCCGTCTTTCCGCCTACTGCGGCGCAGTCAGCGCAGCCGCCGGCGCGGGCGCTGCCATCACCTATCTCTACGGCGGCAGCGTGGAGGACATCTCCACCACGATCAGCAACACCCTTGCAAACGTGGCGGGCATCGTCTGCGACGGTGCGAAGGCATCCTGCGCGGCGAAGATCGCCACCAGCGTGGACGCCGCGATCCTCGCGCACAGCATGACGATGCGCCATGCCGCGTTCCATCCCGGCCAGGGCATCGTGCTTGATACGATCGAGCAGACCATCGAGGGCGTCGCAAAAATCGCCCGCGACGGCATGCAGCAGACCGACACCGAGATCCTCGGGCTGATGGTCGGCTGCTGAGGCAGGCCAAACGACATGAATTCGCCGGAGATCGGCATAAAAAGCGGGAGAAGGCTGATGCCTTCTCCCGCTTCAGACTATCAAAAAACCTCGTAGAGTTCGCGCCCGCGGGCGATGCGCCCCACGTGGTTCCCCCTCGCGGCATAGCCGCTTCGGCCTACGCTAAAAAAGTGCCGCTGGCACTTTTTCTGAACGCTGCGGCTTCGGGCAAAACACAAAACGCCCGGCAAGTGTGGAATTTGTGTGCAAGCAGCGCACAAATTATGCGCGCAGCCGGGTGCAGCCTTTTCAAACGCGAACCCAGCCCCCGCGGTTCGCGTTTGAGAGCTTGCCAAAAAGACTTTTTTGACAAGCTCAAACGGGAGAAGGCTGATGCCTTCTCCCGTTTTTGTCCTGATTTTTAGAACGCCAGCTTCTCCTCCAGCCAGCTTTTCAGCTCGCTGATGGGAACGCGGACCTGCTGCATGGTGTCGCGGTCGCGGATGGTGACGGCGTTGTCGGGTGCGATGCCCTTGTCGGGGTCGCCCACGGTGTCGAAATCGACCGTGATGCAGTACGGCGTGCCGATCTCGTCCTCACGGCGATAGCGCTTGCCGATGGAGCCGGTCTCGTCGAAGTCGATCATCCAGTACTTGCTCAGCTCGCTTTGCAGCTTGCGTGCAGGCTCGGACAGCTTCTTGGAAAGCGGCAGGATCGCCGCCTTGAACGGCGCCAGCGCCGGATGCAGGTGCAGCACCACGCGCACATCGTTCTTCTCGGCGTCGATGACCTCCTCGTCATACGCCTCGCACAGGAACGCCAGCGCCACGCGGTCGCAGCCCAGCGACGGCTCGATGACGTAGGGGATGTAGTGCTCGTTCTTCTCCTGATCGAAGTACGTCAGATCCTTGCCGGAGGCCTCCTGATGGCGCTTCAGGTCATAGTCGGTGCGGTCGGCAATGCCCCACAGCTCGCCCCACTCGGTGAACGGGAAGGCGTATTCGATGTCGGTCGTGGCGCGGGAATAGAATGCCAGCTCCGCCGGCTCATGGTCGCGCAGGCGCAGATTCTCCTCGTGGATGCCGAGGCTCAGCAGCCAGTTCTTGCAGTAGTCCTTCCAATATGCGAACCACTCCAGATCGGTGCCCGGCTGGCAGAAGAATTCGCATTCCATCTGCTCAAATTCGCGGGTGCGGAAGGTGAAGTTGCCGGGGGTGATCTCGTTGCGGAACGCCTTGCCGACCTGGCAGACGCCGAACGGGAGCTTGCGGCGGGTGGTGCGCTGGATGTTCGCAAAGTTCACGAAAATGCCCTGCGCGGTCTCGGGCCGCAGATAGCAGGTCGAGGACGAGTCCTCGGTGACGCCGATGGCGGTCTTGAACATCAGGTTAAACTTGCGGATGGGCGTGAAGTCATGCTTGCCGCAAACCGGGCAGACGATGTCCTCATGCTCGGCAATGAACTTGTCCATCTCGTCGAAGCTCATCGCATCGACGTTGACCTCGGAATGCTCGTCGCCGATCAGCTTGTCGGCGCGGTGACGGGCCTTGCAGGCCTTGCAGTCGAGCAGCGGGTCGGAGAAGCTGGAGACATGGCCGGTCGTGATCCACGTCTGCGGATTCATGATGATCGCGGCGTCCAGACCGACGTTGTACGGGCTTTCCTGCACAAATTTCTTGAGCCACGCCTTTTTGACGTTGTTCTTGAACTCCACGCCGAGCGGGCCGTAGTCCCAGCTGTTGGCGAGACCGCCGTATATTTCAGAACCGGCAAAGACAAAGCCGCGGTTTTTGCACAGCGCAATGATCTTGTCCATCGTTTTTTCGGAACGCTTCATTGGAATTTCCTCCTGATCCTTGATTATTCATTATTATAGTAAAAACGCGTGCAAAGTCAACCGCGTCACCGGATTTTTTGCGAAAACGCTTTTGTTTTCCGCGCGATTGTGGTATACTGCAAGACAGAATTTTCTCCGGAGGCCCGCCGCGGACGGCGTCTGCCTCCCAAAAGGAGCCTTGTATTTTGAAGACCCTCGGACGGCTGATCCTATCGGCCATTTTTCTGGTTCTGACCGGCGTGATGGCGGCGGTCGCGCACAGCGCGCCGGAGCTCGTGTTTGCATTTTACCCCGATTTTTCGCGCAAGATCCTCTCGGCGCTGGCGTCGGTGACGGCGGCCGTGCCGTTCTGCGTGTGGGAGATCCTCCTGCTGCTGGCGGTGCTGTGGCTCGTTTACACGCTGGTGAACGTCTTTCGCCGCCACGGGCGCGGCTTTTGCGCGTGGCTGTCCGGCGTTGTTCTGGCACTGAGCGTGTTTGCCTTTGCCTTTGTCGGCGTCTGGGGCCTCAACCACTTCGGCCCGACTGTGGCGCAGGCGCTTTCGCTTCCGGTGCGGGAGTATTCGGCCGCCGAGCTGGCCGAGGCCACGCGCTACTACGCCGCCGAGGCCACGCGCCTTGCCTCTGCCGTCCAGCGCGATGCGGCAGACGTCGGGCAGTTTCCGGATTTTGAGACGCTTGCCGCGCAGGCCGGCGCGGGCTATGCGCCGCTGGCACAGAGGTACGCGCTTTTCACCGGCTCGACCGCGCGCGTGAAGAAGCTCGCCTCCTGGCGGCTGTTCAGCCGCTTCGGCATCACCGGGATTTTCGTCTGCGTGACGGGCGAGTCCTGCGTCAATCCGGACACCTACGCCGCGTGGCTGCCGTTTACGATGTGCCACGAGATCGCCCACCGCCAGACCGTCGCCGCCGAGGACGGCGCAAATTTCTGCGCGTACCTCGCCTGCATGGAAAATCCGAGCGCCGAATTTCAGTATTCCGGCGCGATGGCGGCGTATATCTATTGCAGCAACGCGCTCATGAAGGTCGACCGCACGGCGGCAAGCGAGATCTGGAACAGCGTCGCCCCCGGCATCCGCGCCGACGCGCAGGCCGCGAACGCGCACTACGCTCAGTACGAGGGCGCCGTGCAGGACGCGGCGCAGAAGGTCAACGACGTCTATCTCAAGGCATTTTCCGAGACCTCCGGCGTCCAGAGCTACGGCGAGGTCGCCGATCTGCTGATCGCGTGGTATCAGCAGCAGAAAACCGCATAACATGCGCAATGTCCCGGCCGAACGCGCGTTCGGCCGGGACAGATTTTTAGGGTGTATCTGAAAACTGAAAATGTGACCGGCAGCGAGGAATTTTCGCGCTGTGCAAGACATTTTTTCGCAGGAA
>URLO01000065.1 GCA_900548625.1 uncultured Eubacteriales bacterium
GAAGACGTCTCTATTGCCGGCTGACCTCATTCAGCCAGAGCCTGCAAACCAATTTGCGCATAACTCTTGACGGCACCCCTTACAGAAAACAAGATCAGAAATCAAAAAATGCGAAAAATGCGGACGATGCAACGCGGTGATGGGAGGTTCCCATCACCGTGAAAAGTGTCATATTCTGGATACACGCTGCGGCACGGCCCTTCAAGGACAGGGGGGCCATACATGCGAAACGGGCGGCGATACAGCTCTACCGCCCGGCGGCTCACAGACCGTTGAACTTCGAGGCCGCTGCCGCGGCGCCGTCTGCGATCAGGCAGAGCGCCGCGTCCGCTGCATGCTCCAGCGCCGTCTGAAGCGTGGGCAGATCGCCCTTCGGGATGTTGCCCAGCACCCAGTCGGCCAGCTCGTAATCGGGGTCGGGCTTTGCGCCGACGCCGATCTTGACGCGCGGGAACTGGTCTGTCCCGAGGGAGGAGATGATCGACTTGATGCCGTTGTGCCCTCCGGCAGAGCCGGAGGCACGCACGCGGATCTTGCCGACCGGGAGCGAAATGTCGTCAAACAGGACGATGATCCGCTCCGGCGGGATCTTATAGTAGTCCGCCGCCTGACGGACGGCGAGACCGGAGGCGTTCATGAACGTCTGCGGCCGGACGAGCAGAAGCTTCTGCCCGCCGGAGACCGCAGTTGTACACAGCGCCTGAAAACGGCTTTTCTCTTTTCCGGCGCCAAGCTGTTTTTCCAGCGCATCCAGCGCCAGAAAGCCCATATTGTGCCGTGTGCGCGCATACTGCGCGCCGGGGTTGCCCAGTCCCACGAGCATCCAGTCGCAGGCGGGCTTCTGAAACAGGGGCATGGCTTAGAACAGGACGGACATCGAGTTCTCTTCGTAGATGCGCTGGATGGCATCGGCAAAGATGGGGGAGACGTCGATATAGTTGATCTTGTCGCATGCGCCTTCCAGCGGCGGGATGGTGTTGAGAAGCGTCAGCTCCTTGATGCAGCTGTTGGCGATGCGCTCGTTGGCAGAGCCGGACAGGACGCCGTGCGTTGCACAGGCGTAGACCTCGGTCGCGCCGCCGATCTCGGAGATGGCCTTGGCAGCGTTGCAGAGGGAACCTGCCGTGTCAACCATGTCATCAAACAGCAGGCAGCGCTTGCCCTTGACGTCGCCGATGATGTTCATGACCTCGCACTGGTTGGCCTTTTCGCGGCGCTTGTCCACGATGGCAAGACCCATGCCCATCTTGTTGGCGAAGGCGCGGCTGCGTGCCACGGAGCCGACGTCGGGCGAAACGACGACCATATCCTCATGGTCGGGGAACTTGTCGGTGAAGTATCTGACGAAGATCGGGTTGCCGAACAGATTGTCCACGGGAATGTCAAAGAAGCCCTGGATCTGGGATGCGTGCAGGTCCATCGTCAGAACACGGTCTGCACCGGCGGCCTCGATCATATTCGCAACGAGCTTGGAGGAGATGGGGTCGCGGCTCTTGGCCTTGCGGTCCTGACGGGCGTAGCCGAAGTAGGGGATGACGGCGGTGATGCGGCCCGCGGAGGCGCGGCGGCATGCGTCGATCATGATCAGCAGCTCCATCAGGTTGTTGTTGACGGGCTTGCAGGTGGACTGCACCAAGAATACGTCGCTGCCGCGGACGGTCTCGTTGATCGAGACGGAGATCTCGCCGTCAGCGAAGGTCGTTACCGTGCAGTCGCCGAGCGGGAGCCACAGCTTGCGGCAGACGCCCTCAGCGAACGGGCGGTTTGCGTTTGCACAGAACACTTTGACATTCTTACCATGTGAAATCATATGAAATTACCTGTCCTTCCTCTGTCCATACAAATTTCATTTTTTTATTTTACGTTTCCGGAGAAACGCAGAATACTTATTTCGTGTCTTTCTTCGGCTCCTTGAGCTTATGTCTTGCGGCCCAGTCCTTTTTGTTTGTCTGGCGTGCGCGGGCGATCGCCAGCGCCATCGACGGAATATCATCCGTGATGGTCGAGCCCGCGGCGGTGTATGCGCCGTCGCCCACGGTGACCGGCGCGATCAGGTTCGTGTTGCAGCCGATGAAGGCGTCGTTGCCGATGGTGGTGCGGTGCTTTTTTGCACGGTCGTAGTTGACCGTGACCGTTCCGCAGCCGAAATTGACGTTCTTTCCGACGTCACTGTCACCGACGTAGGTCAGGTGCGAGATCTTCGTTCCGTCGTCGATGACCGAGTTCTTGAGCTCGACAAAGTCGCCCACCTTGACGTTGTTTCCAACGGCGCAGCCCGGCCGGATGTAGGCGAACGGGCCGACGTGCGTGTCAAAGCCGACGGTCGAGTTGTAGATCTGCGAGGCGTTGACAACGGTGTTGTCTCCGACCTTTGCATTTTCCAGATAGGCATTCGGGCCGATGGTGCAGTTTTTCCCGATTGAGGTGGCGCCGCGCAGGATGGTTCCCGGCAGAAGCGCCGTTCCGGGCCCGACTGCGGCGGTCGGATCAACGTAGGTCGAGGCATAGTCCCAGATCTCAACGCCTTGCTTGGAGAGCTTATACAGAACCGAGCGGCTGAGGACCGGCTGCCATTCGGTCATTTCCTGCATGCTTGTGACGGCATAGACGCCGTCGCGGTCGGTGTACGGAACGCCGTGATCCTTCAGAAAATCCGTGAAAATGAACTTGTCGTCCAGCGCCTCCATCAGCGTCCTGCGGCTGACCGAGGTGACGGGGCTGACGAGCGGCGCATCTTCAAACTGCTCCTCGTCGGCGGCAAACGGCAGGATGACCGCAGGGCCGGTCACGACGATGATATCCTCCTCCGACTCGTCGGCGGTGGAGAGAAATACATGGAGCTGGTCGGAGGTCGTCTCCGCCGACGGGCACCAGAAGTCCACATCCTCGGGGAAGCACGCGCGCACCTCACGGCGGAAGCGCTCATGGCAGACCAAAAAGAAACGCCCGACGCCACCGGCCAGCAGTGCGTCTGCAAGCCATCCAAGCAGGGGCGAACCCATGATGCTTTGCAGCATCATCGGACGAAGGTAGCCGGTTTTCGCAGTGTCGTCAGGAACAAAAACGACAGCGGATAATCCGGGCATATCGATCACGACCTCTCATGCAGTTTCCTTGCGGCAAGGGCTGCACGTGGGTGCGCCTGCCCATAGTCAGCCTCATTATAACAGAAGCGTTTCATTTTGTACAGACCATCCGGCGGGAATTGACAGCAAATATTGCGTATTTGCGCGAATTTTCCGCAGCGTTGTATAAATCTTTTGACGGATGTGGGATAATATGCTATCCTGTTAGCAGATCAAACAAAAAAGAGGGCATGACATGCTGGAACTGAAAAAGCTCTGCCTGACCGCGAACGATGAAAACGGCAAGGCGGAGATCCTGAAAAATATCGATCTGACGGTAGAGGATAAGAAATTTATCGTCATCACCGGCCCGAACGGCGGCGGCAAGACGACGCTGGCAAAGACGGTCATGGGTCTGGCGAAGCCGACCTCCGGACAGATCATCTGGAACGGCGAGGACATCACAGACCTTTCCATCACCGACCGCGCGCGGCGCGGCATCTCCTACGGCTTTCAGCAGCCGCCGCGCTTCAAGGGCATGAAGGTCTCGGACCTTCTGACCATCGCGGCGGGGCGGAAGCTCAGCCATGACGAGGCGTGCGGCTATCTCACGCAGGTCGGCCTGTGCGCGCGCGACTATCTCAACCGCGATGTTGACACGAGCCTTTCCGGCGGCGAGGTCAAGCGCATCGAGATCGCGACCATCCTCGCAAAAAACGCAGAGCTGATGATCTTTGACGAGCCGGAGGCGGGCATCGATCTCTGGTCGTTCGCGCGTCTGACCGAGACGTTCCGGATGCTGCACGACCGGCAGGAGCGGACGCTCATCATCATCTCCCATCAGGAGCGAATCATCCGTCTGGCGGATGAGATCGTTCTGGTCGCGGGCGGTCAGGTCACGGGCCGCGGCTCGGTGGACGAGCTTTATCCGCAGATCCTGACCGACACGGTCTCGGGCTGCAACATGCTGGAGGTGAACGGAACATGCTGAACGATGTCCAGAAGCACATTTTAGACGTGGTCGCTGGCATGGCCGGCATTCCCGACGGCGCGGTGAATATCCGCTCCGACGGCAAAAAGGCATACCGCCACAATACCGAGAACATCGAGATCACCTCAAAGACCGACAAGGACGGCATCGACATCCGCATTAAGCCCTTTACAAAGCATGAAGACGTCCATATTCCCGTCGTCCTGACCGAAAGCGGCCTGCACGACAAGGTATACAATGATTTCTTCGTCGGTGAGGGCGCCGAGGTGCGCATTGTCGCGGGCTGCGGCATCCACAACTGCGGCGACTGCGATTCGGAGCATGACGGCATCCATACCTTCTACATCGGAAAAAACGCAAAGGTCACCTATCTGGAAAAGCACTACGGCGAGGGCGAAGGCGCCGGAAAGCGCATCCTCAACCCCCAGACGATCGTGTATCTGGAGGAGGGCGCGTCGATCACGATGGAGACGAGCCAGATCGCGGGCGTTGACGACACAAAGCGCTATACCAAGTGCGTCGCCTCGGGCGCGAACTCCGAGATCATCATCACCGAGAAGCTCCTGACACATGCCGACCAGAATGCAGTGTCGGAGATGGACGTGATCCTCGACGGCGAGGGCTCACGCACGCGCGTCATCTCGCGCAGCGTCGCCAAGGAGCAGTCAACGCAGGTCTTTTATCCGCGCGTGCAGGGCAACGCCCCCTGCTTCGGCCACGTTTCCTGCGATGCGATCATCATGGGCGAGGCCAAGGTGCGCGCCATCCCCGAGATCTCCTGCAACCATGTCGATGCGGCGCTCATCCATGAGGCGGCCATCGGCCGCATCGCGGGCGAGCAGATCCTGAAGCTGGAGACGCTCGGCCTGAGTGCGGAGGAGGCGGAGGAGAAGATCCTCGAGGGCTTCCTGCGCTGAGGCAGCCGAAAACGAAATACAGCAGATTCACAAGATTCACAAGCGCCCGGCGGTCGATCCATACCGCCGGGCGCTTGAGCTTGTCAAAAAGTCGCTTCGCCGCGCTGCCTGTAAATTTCGGTTGCACGCATTCGGGACGAGGCGTATAATAAAAGCCGGGATATCCGTGAAAACAAAACGTGAAAGGGGACTGTATCTATGAAAAAGCTTGGTTTCGGCGCAATGCGCCTGCCGCTGCTGCGTCCGGGTGAACAGACCGCTGTGGATATGGAGACGGCAAAGCAGATGTTTGACACCTATCTTGCCGCCGGGTATACGTATTTTGATACCGCGTATTTTTATCACGAGGGAAAGAGCGAGGAGGTCTTGCGCGAGCTTGTTGTCAAGCGCTATCCGCGCGAGGCGTTCACGCTCACCGACAAGCTCCCGAATCTTGCCAAGCTCGAGCCGGAGCAGATGCAGACCTTCTTTGACGAGCAGCTTGCGCGCTGCGGCGTGGAGTATTTTGACTATTACTGGCTGCACAGCGTCACGGGTGCGAACATTGAAAATGTGGAGCGCATCGGCGCGTTTGATTTCCTGAAGCAGAAAAAGGCGGAGGGCAAGACGCGCCACATTGGTTTTTCCTATCATGACGGCGCGGAGCTGCTCGACCGCATCCTGACGGCGCATCCGGAGGTGGAATATGTCCAGCTCCAGATCAACTACCTCGACTGGGACGACCCGAAGGTGCAGTCGCGCGCGTGCTATGAGGTCTGCGTGAAGCATCACAAGCCCGTGATCGTCATGGAGCCGGTCAAGGGCGGACGGCTGGCACGGCTGCCGGAGGCGGCAGAGGCGTGCCTGCGGAGCTATGCGCCCGAGGCCTCCATCGCCTCGTGGGGCATCCGGTTTGCGGCGTCTTTGGAAAATGTGGCGGTCGTGCTCAGCGGCATGACCACGCCTGCGCAGCTTGCGGACAATCTGGCGATCACAAGCCCGCTGCATCCGCTCAACGAGGAGGAGCTGGCACTCGTCCAAAAGGCGGCTGCCATGATCCGCGCCGCGATGCCGATTGGCTGCACCGCCTGCCGCTACTGCACGGACGGCTGCCCGCAGAACATCCCCATCCCGGATATTTTCAAGATCTACAACGATATGGAGATGTTACCCGTGAGTGACCCGGCCGGGCTCAGGGAGCGCTACGCAGTGTGCGTCAAGGAGCACGGCAAGGCCTCCGACTGTGTCGGCTGCCGCCAGTGCGAGGAGCACTGCCCGCAGCATCTGGACATCACAGGCTGGCTGCAAAAGGCAGCCGAGCGCTGGGAATAAACAGACCGCCAAGGCCGCAGATGCGGCGCGCAGCCCTTTCAAACGCGAACCAGCACCGCAGCTCGCGCTTGAGAGCGTGTCAAAAAGACGATTTTGAAAAGCTCGAGATCCCCCTTCCGGCCGGAAGGGGGATCTTTTCAGACCATGCGGCAGGCCTCGCAGCTCGCGCAGTCGGGGAAGTCCTTCTTGTCATACGCGATGCCGTTTTTGTCGTAATAATTCTGGATGGCGGACTTGAACGCCTCCTCCGCCAGCACCGAGCAGTGCAGTTTCTGCGCGGGCAGCCCGCCGAGCGCCTCGACCACATCCTTGTTCGTGAGCTTGAGGGCGTCGGAAATGGTCTTGCCCTTGAGCATCTCGGTGGCGATGGAGCTGGAGGCGATGGCGCTGGCGCAGCCGAAGGTCTCAAACTTCACATCCTCGATCCGGTCTTCGCGGATCTTCAGATAGATCTTCATGATGTCGCCGCATTTTGCGTTGCCAACCTCGCCGACACCGTCCGCGTTTTCGATCGCGCCGACATTGCGCGGGTGCATGAAATGATCCATGACGGTCTGTGTATAAAGTGCCATTGCAATTTCCTCCTTACAGTATGAACTGGCGCGTTCCGGCAAGCAGCTCGTTCCAGACGGGGGACATGCTGCGAAGATAGCGGACGACCTGCGGGATCTCCTTCAGCATGAGGTCGATCTCCTGCTCGGTGTTCCATTCACAAAGGCTCAGCCGGAGCGAGCCGTGCGCGACCTCGTGCGGCCGCCCGATGGCGAGCAGCACATGGCTCGGGTCAAGCGACCCGGAGGTGCACGCCGAGCCGGACGAGGCGCAGATGCCCTTTGCATCGAGCAGGAGCAGCAGGCTCTCGCCCTCGATGCCCTCGAAGCAGAAGCTCACGTTGCCGGGAAGGCGGCTGGTGGGGTCGCCGTTCAGCGCACAGTGCGGAATTTTGGACAGCCCCTCGATGAGCCGGTCGCGCAGGGCGGAGACCTTTGCCGCGTTTTCATCGATGTGCGCGCACGCCTCCTCAAGGGCGGCAGCCATGCCCATGATGGCGGGGATGTTCTCGGTGCCGGCGCGCTTGCCGCGCTCCTGTGCGCCGCCCTCGATCAGCGGCGTCAGCTGGATGCCCTGACGGGCGTAGAGCACGCCCGCGCCCTTCGGGCCGTGGAATTTGTGCGCCGAGAGGGAGAGCATGTCGATGTTCTCGTCTTGGACGTTGATGTGCAGATGCCCCGCCGCCTGCACGGCGTCGGTGTGGAACAGGACGCCTGCCTCGCGGCAGACCGCGCCGATCTCCGCGATGGGGAGAACAGAGCCGATCTCATTGTTGGCGTACATGATCGTGACGAGGCAGGTGTCGTCGCGGATGGCGTCGCGCACCTGCCGGGCGGTGACGGTGCCGGTCGGGCCGACCGGAAGCAGCTCCACCTCGAAGCCCTCTTTTTCAAGGCGCTTGAGCGTGTGCAGAACGGCGTGGTGCTCAAAGGCGGTAGAAAGAATGTGGCGTTTTCCCTTGCGCGCGCCGAGCACGGCGGCAGAGCGCAGCGCCTGATTGTCGGCCTCGCTGCCGCCGGAGGTGAAGATGATCTCGCGCGGCTGGCAGCCGAGACAGGCGGCGATCCGCTCGCGCGCGTCTTGCAGCGCCTCGGCGGCCTCCTGCCCGACCGAATGCAGGCTGGACGGGTTTCCGTAATGCGTTTCCATGTACGGCAGCATCGCATCGATGGCCGTGCGGCTCATTTTTGTGGTGGCCGCATTGTCCGCATAAATGGTCATAATATCGCTCCTTTTCGCCGCGGCAGGCGCGCTGCGGCGGGATGTCTTTTGTTATCGCGGTTATTATAACATATATTCCTACCATGTCAATAGGTTTATAAAACAAAGAAGCCGCCGCCCGGTGGGGCGGCGGCACAGCCTGTCAAAGAACCTCGTAGAGTTTCGCCGCGCACGGCGAAATAAAATGTAAATCTGTTTTGTCCGGGGGCGT
>URLO01000066.1 GCA_900548625.1 uncultured Eubacteriales bacterium
TTCGTCCGGAAGGCGGGACCCTTGCGCTCCATCTCGATGCCGTTTGCGGCCATCAGCTCCGCATCGACGCGCTCGCCGACGGCGGAGATCACGAGGTCGCAGGGAATCTCAAAGAACGTGCCCGTTCCGACCGGTGCGCGGCGTCCGGAGGCGTCCGGATCGCCAAGCTTCATCTTCTCAAGACGGAGCGTGCCGTCCTTCTGTTCGGAGGGAGCGGCCAGCTCGACCAGCTGCACGCCCTCCTCGATCGCGAGCATCAGCTCGTGCTCGTCGGCGGGCATTTCCTTCTTCGTGCGGCGGTAGACGATGGTGGAGGTCTCCGCACCCATGCGCTTTGCCACGCGCGCCGCGTCCATGGCGGTGTTGCCTGCGCCGACGACGACCACATGACCCTCCAGACACGGCTTGACCTGCTGCTTCATGTCCTTCATCCAGCCGATGACGCCCTTGACGTTTCCGGGGATATCAAGCCTGCCGGCCTGCCATGCGCCGGTGGCGATCAGAATATGGGTGTAGCCCTGCTTCTTGAGCGCCTCGACCGACGGAGCCGGCGCGCCGCAGCGAACCTCCACACCGTATTTTTCCATCAGCGCAATGTCCTTGTCGATGGCCTCGTCGGAGATGCGGAACGCAGGAATGACGTAGCGCGGCACGCCGCCGAGCTTTTCCTCGCGCTCAAAGATGGTCGTCTCGACACCGGCTTTGCCGAGGAAGTAGGCCGCCGCAATACCGGTCGGGCCGCCGCCGATGATGGCGGCTTTTTTGCCCTCCAGACGTGCCGGACGGCGGATGGAGGCCATCAGCGCGCCGTAGCCCTTTTCAGCGGCGATCAGCTTGGCAGCACGGATCTGGACGGATTCTTCGTAGAAATTGCGCGAGCAGCGGTTCTGGCAGCGGTGTGCGCAGATGGTGCCGGTGATGAACGGCAGCGCGTTCTTCTCAGTGATGAGCTTCAGTGCCGGGCCGTAAAGACCCTTGCGGCAAAGCTCGATATACTCGGGGATGTCCTGCCGGATGGGGCAGCCGCCCTTGCACGGCGCAGTGAAGCAGTCGATGAGGGGCACGGCCTCCGCGCTCTTGCGCGCGGGGATGGGCTTGATGGGCTTGAGATGATGCACGTCGGTGTGCGACGCGGCGCTCATCTCCGCAATGGCAGCCGAGTCGGTGCCGGAGAAGGCGCGGTAGGGAAGCCCCTCGACCTTTTCGACCATCTGCGCAAGGCGGTTGTATCCGCCGGGCTTGAGGATGGTGGTGGCGACGGTGATGGGCCAGATGCCTGCGGCAAACAGCTTGTCGCAGTTAAAATACTCCGCGCCGCCTGCAAAGGAAATGCGCATCTTGCCCGCAAACTGGCGGGAAATGCGGCTGCACATCTCGATGGTCAGCGGGAACAGACTGCGGCCGGACATATACATTTCGCTTCCGGGCAGCTCGCCGCGCGTGGTATCAACAGGGAAGGTGTTGGAGAGCTTGAGGCCGAATTCCAGCCCCTTCGATTCTGCAAGCGCCTGAAGCCGCTCGAACATCGGGACGGCGTCGGCCCACTGGAGATCCTCGTTGAAGTGGTGCTCGTCAAAGACGATGTAATCATAACCCATCGAGTCAAGGATCGTGCGCGCGGTCTTGTAGCCGAGGATGGTCGGATTGCACTTGACGAAGGTGTGAAGACCCTTTTCCGTCAGCAGATACGACGCGATGCGCTCGATCTCCTGCGGCGGGCAGCCGTGCAGCGTGGAGACGGTGACGGAGCGCGAGACGCGCGGAGAAATGGACGCGATAAAGTCCTTTTCCTCCGGGAAAAGCTCGCTCAGAACGTCCAGACACTCGCGGAACTGCGACGTGCCGGAGGCGTCCATCATGCCGTTTATGTAGCTGTTGACCTTTTCGCCCCGGATGCCCTCAAGGTCATAGCCGACCGACATGTTGAACACGAAGCCATCCGGGTCTCCGAGATCATAGCGCTTTGACAGGAGCTTCAGCGCGCACCAGGCCTTAATATACTCGTTCATGGCCTGCGGAACCTCCAGCTCCGTTGACCACTCCTGATTGTAGCCCTCGTCGTCGGCAAGGATGCACGGACGCGGCACGCAGCGCGCCAGCTCCTCACCGTCCATTTTCTGGACGGTCTTGACCTCAAAGAAGCGCGCGCCCGCAAAATAGGCGGCGATGATGTTCTGCGCAAGCTGGCTGTTGGGACCGGCTGCGGGGCCAAACGGCGTTTCGATGCGTTCGCCGAAAATGGGCAGCGTCTTGCCGCTGGCGCGGTACGCCTTGTGAACGCCGAAGATGTCGCCCTCGCGGGCATATTCTGTGACGATCCAGTTCATCAGCGACCGGAACGGGATCGGATACATTTTTTCAGACATGGTTCAGTTACCTCCAATTTAGTAATCACGGGGCCGCCAGATGATCGCCAGCACGATCGGAAGCCCTGCGGTGACGAGCGTCAGCAGATCCTTCACGAATGCCAGAGCCTGCGCGCCGAGATCCGACGCGCTGAAAAGCGCCAGAACGCTGGTAAGAAAGATCAGGATGCTTTTAAAAAACGGGATGATCGAGGCGCCGGCGATGAGCGCCTTTCCGATGTGCTTCTCACATGCCAGCAAGACCCACCCGGTCAGCGCGGCCACGCCTGCGAGCGTCGCAAGATATACGGTCAGCTTTCCCGGGAAAAGCTCCGGCAGGTAGTATTCAAAGAACGAATTCAGGCAGCGCAGCCCAAGCCGCTCCACGCCAAGGTCGAAGAATGCAAACAGCGCGGCGTCGAGCGTGGAGAAAGCGAGCAGGGCGAGCAGAAGCCACTTGCAGACCTGTTGACGGGGGGATGTGTACATCGGGCTACCTCCTGATATTTGTTTCCGCCGCGGCTCAATACTCTCTGTGATTCAGCGTGCCCCAGAGCTTCCTGGACGCTTCGAGAATGTGCGCGTTTTCGGCCTCCTCATCGATGCCGACCAGCTCGCGGTCCTTCATCAGGAGCTTGCCGGCGGCAATGGTGGTCTGACACTGGCGGCCGGTCATGCCGAAGATCATGTGGCCGTCGATGTTCTCATCCGAGAACGGCGTGAACGGCTTATAGTCCATGACGATGATGTCGGCGGCGGCGCCGGCTTTCAGAACGCCGAGCGTATCGGGGAAGTACTTCTCGCCGATCTTCGCGTTGTTTTTAAAGAGCATATCCGTGACCTCGCACCAGCCGACGTTCGGCAGACAGTTCTGGCTGCGCTGCGAGCAGAGCGCGACCTTGAGCGATTCGAGCATGTCGTTGGTGTAGGCGTCGGTGCCCATGCCGAGCAGAATGCCGCGCTTGTAAAGCTGGAGCACCGGGCAGATGCCGATGGCGTTGCCCATGTTGGATTCGGGGTTGTTGACGACCATCGTGCCGGTCTCGCGAATGAGCTCCATCTCGGCAGTGTTCACATGGATGCAGTGGCCGAGGATGGTCTTTTCACCGAGAATGCCGTGATCCTGAAGACGCTGCACGGGGCGGCGGCCGTAGTTCTGAAGGCTGTCATATACGTCGTTCATGCCTTCGGAAACATGGATGTGGTATCCCGTTCTGCCGTTGTTGGCCTCGACCATGCGGTCAAAGGTCTTGTCAGAGATGGTGAACAGCGCGTGACCGCCGAACATGGCGGCAAGCATCGGATCGTTGTGCTCCCGGCAGTAGGTGATCCAGTCTGCGTTTTCCCGAATGGCCTCGAGGCACTTTTCCTCGCCGTCCCGGTCAGAGACCTCATAGCAGAGGCAGGAGCGGATGCCGAATTTCTTTGCGCTCTCGCCGATCTGGAACAGCGAGCCGGGGATCTGACAGTAGGACGCGTGATGGTCGAAGACGGTCGTGACGCCCTGCTTGATGCAGTCGATGTAGAGTGCGTCCGCGCTTGCGCGGGTGCCCTCCAGCGTCAGATGGCGGTCGATGGCCCACCATGTTCCCTCGAGCACCTCAAGGAAATTCGTGGGGTTATTTCCCACGATGGACAGACCGCGCGCCAGCGCCGAATAAATGTGCGTGTGGGCGTTGATGAGAGCGGGCATGATGACGCCGCCCTTTGCGTCGATTTTTTCCGCCTGCGGGTATTTGGCTGTCAGAGCCGCTTCCTCGCCGACCTCGACGATCTTGCTGCCCCCATAGACCACAGCACCTTTTTCATAGTAGCCCCTTGCGTCGGGGTCGCGGGTAATGAGCCGTCCGTTTGTAAGAATGTACATCGTGAACTCCTCCTATATCTGATGTCCGTTTGCACCACCCGCCGGATAACGAAAAATGTTTCAAACCTTTCGATTTGAAACACTCACGCGCTGCGCCGAGTGATAGTTGCAGCCCGTGTGCGAAACACTTCCTTACAGCTACCAATCTTAGATTGTACTTACATTATACCGAAACACAGTTCCGATTTTAAGCGGTATTTTTTACAAAAATAAACGAGATTTTTTTGATATTTTGCTATCCGCCGCGCCGGAAAACGGCGCCGCAAACGAGCCATCCAATTTGTGGGGGCCAATGTAATCGGCCCCCACAACGGAAAACGGGAAGACAGTATCAGACTGTCAAAAAACCTCGTAGAGTTTCGCCGCACACGGCGAAATAAAATGTAAATCGGTTTTGTCCGGGGGCGTGAACCTCGGACAAAACACGCTACACCCGGCAAGTGTGGAATTTGTGCGCAAACGGCGCACAAATTATGCGCGCAGCCGGGTGCAGCCTTTTCAAACGCGAACCCAGCCGCGCGGTTCGCGTTTGAGAGCTTGTCAAAAAGACTTTTTTGACAAGCTCAGTATAAACCTGACGGCGAGAGCAAGCGCGTCACCGCATCCTCAGGTATGCCTCGCATTTTTTCTGCGCGGCCTCGGCGGTCGTTTCCTCATCTGCGCTGACAAGGCGGCCCTCTTTGACCGTGACCCTGCCGTTTACAACGGTATAATCGACCGGGGCGCGCACGCCGACGGTCGCGAGCACGGAGCAGGGATCGAAGCACGCGCCCGTCAGCTCCAGCCTGCGGCTGTCGATGAGAAACAGGTCACAGCACTGCCCGACCGAAAGCGCGCCGATGTCGCTTCTTCCAAGCAGCCGCGCGCTTCCGCGCGTTGCCATCTTCAAGATCTCGTAGCCGGAGGGCGCTTCGCGGCTGGAGTGGAGCCGGTGAAGCAAAAATGCCGTGCGCAGCTCCTCCATGAGACTTGAGCCGTCGTTTGAGGCCGAGCCGTCCACACCAAGACCGACCGGCACGCCGAGCCGGAGCATCTCCGGGATGCGCGCAACACCGGAGGCGAGCTTCATGTTGGAGACAGGGCAGTGGCATACGCCCGTTCCGGTCTGCGCCAGAAGCCTCAGCTCCTCGTCGTTAAAATGAATGCCGTGCGCATACCACACATCCGGCCCGACCCAGCCGAGCGTCTGCATGAACTCCAACGGGCGCATGCCCTCGCGTGCGAGCATGTACGCTTCCTCGTCCTTCGTTTCACAGAGGTGCGTGTGCAGCCGCACGCCGTACTGCCGCGCCAGAATGGCGCTCTGCCGCAGAAGCTCGGGAGAGACCGAAAACGGCGAGCACGGCGCCAGCGCCAGCGTGTGCATCGAGCCGAACGACGGATCGTGGTAGGCCTCGATCAGCCGCATGCTGTCTGCCATGATCTCGTCCACCGTCTGTACGACCGAATCGGGCGGCAGCCCGCCGTCCTTGACGGACAGATCCATCGACCCGCGCGAGCAGGCCATCCGGATGCCGAGCGCCTCCGCCGCCTCAAGCTGCGCGCCGATGAGATCGCCTGCGCCGGCAGGGAAGACGTAGTGATGATCGAAGCAGGTCGTGCAGCCGTGCTTCATAAGCTCGCCCATGCCGCTCAGCGAGGAAAGGCGCACAACGTCCGCATCGAGATTTTTCCAGATCTCATACAGCGTCTTGAGCCAGTCAAACAGCTCCATGTTCTGTACCTGCGGCAGATTGCGTGAAAACTGCTGATACAGATGGTGATGCGTGTTGATCAGACCGGGGTAGCAGAGCATATGGCTTGCGTCAATGACCGTATCCGCCTGCTGCGGCAGCCGGGGCCCGATGGCGCGGATGACACCGTCCTCGGCATAGAGATCGACATGTTCGTAAACGGTATCCCGATCGTCGCAGGAGATCAGGCGGGAAATGTTGCAAAGCTTGAGCCGTTTCATAAGCGTTCCCTCACTTTTCAGGATGATTTTATTATATCGCATTTCCGGGCGGACGCAAGCTCCGACGGTCAAAATAAAAAATCGAAAAAAACTAAAAAAGTACTTGCATTTTGAATCACTCTGTGCTAATATACTTGAGCGCGATGGAAGCGCGGTACGCGCCGGTAGCTCAGTTGGATAGAGTGACTGGCTACGAACCAGTAGGTCGGGGGTTCGAGTCCCTTCCGGCGTACCAAAAGAACCGTAATTGTAATGCAACTGCACTGCAATTACGGTTCTTTTCTATTTCTGCCCGGAGGACGGCTCGCAGCATTTTTGTACTTGACAGAATTTGCGTATTCTGCCATGCTATACTTGTAATTTTCTTTGGCAGACCTGCGCTGCCTTGCCGCACGATGGAGCGGGAAAGGAAGAAGAATATGAAAAAGCTGCTGATTTGTTTTCTGATCGCCGTGGCCTCGCTGCTGGCCCTCTGCGCATGTCAAAGCAGGGTGGATCTGGACAACGGCCGCAGCGCGCCGACCGGACAGACCAACGGCTCGAAGGACACTGCGCCGGAGCAGCCGGACGAATATGGAGGTGAGCCTGTGGAGTTTACGAGCTTTTCTCTCTCAGAGAGCGGCACGCCCGCTGAAACACGCGTCTATCAGGGATATAAGACAGACAGCGGCGTGCGTCTGGAGTTTTCCGTTACCACGCAAATGTGGGATGACGAGGTGCACGGCTCTGTGGAGACCTGCCTTTACACCCATGCGGTCGACGGCGACGAAGCGCTCTACCGGGAGCTGTGTGCCCTGTTTGGAAACTGCCGGGTGGACAAATGGGCTGGCTTCCATGGCGAGAATCCTCCGGATGTGTTCGACGGGACCTTCATGCACTTTGAAGCGGTTCTGGCGGACGGGAGCAGGATAAGCGCCGATGGCAGCAACAACTTCCCCTCCAATTACGGCACATTCCGGAATGCCGTTCAGAAGCTGACCACAGAGGCGCGCATCCGTTCGACTGAGTTTTGCGACAGCT
The DNA here is from genome assembly GCA_900548625.1 of uncultured Eubacteriales bacterium. Taxonomy (GTDB): domain Bacteria; phylum Bacillota; class Clostridia; order Oscillospirales; family Oscillospiraceae; genus CAG-170. The sequence goes on from URLO01000066.1 coordinate 7,187, forward strand.
CCTACGCGCTCACACTGCCGGAAAGCTGGGTCGGCGTTGTGACTGCAAGCTTTTCTGATTTCGGTGTGTCGTTCCGCGTGGATACGGCGGACGGCAAAGGCGCAACATTTATGATCATAGATAACAGCGGCTATGGCTATTCGCCGGACTCGTATCCCGGAAGGATCGAGGCCGGACGCCTTGTCTCCGATGGCGATGTCCGTTTCCTCACGGTGCGCGACCAGTACGAGCTTGACACGTATGGCGATGCGATCTCGGAGGAGGCGCGCGCGCTCTGGGAGACCTATGGGCAGGACAAAATGGCCATTGTCGAAAGCATCCGCGGCATCAACGGCTATACGTTCTGCCCCGAGGACGGGTCTGCGCTGTATGAGTCGGATGCGATCCAGCTTGCGGACCGTGCGCGGAGCCTCTGGCTCATGTTCAGCTTCGCGGGCGAATATTCAGGGGGCGTCCAGCCCACCATCATAAATGGCCGGAGCTATAAGCCCATGTTCCCCATGTATGAGTGCGTTTTTACGATCGATGCGGTACGCGAGCGCTTTTTGGAGGTCTTTTCCGAGGCGTTCACAGACAGAACGATCAGCCGCGCCATCGAGCAGGGAGATCTGCTCGAGTATGAAGACGATGTCTATGTGGCATATAAGAAAAACAAGGGGGAGACCTCCGGCAACAGCTGGGTGTCCGAGCTCCGCGAGGAAGGCGACGGAAAATATACGGTCGTGATGGCGGTCAGAATGTCCTCCTCGGATGAGATCCGCTATGTCGAGCTGCCGGTGGAAAAAAACGCAGCCGGGGCGTTCGTATTCTCGGACTATCCCTATTGGGATGAATCCGAGTGAGCCGCCGCACATGGCAAAAAACCTGCCCGATAACCTGCTTGACACGCTTGATCGCCGGACGCAGCCCGCGTCCGGCGATCTGAGCTTGTCAAAAAAGACTTTTTGACAAGCTCGCAAACGCGAACCGCGGGGCTGGGTTCGCGTTTGAAAAGGCTGCACCCGGCTGCGCGCATAATTTGTGCGCTGCTTGC
>URLO01000067.1 GCA_900548625.1 uncultured Eubacteriales bacterium
TTTTCACCTCCGATTGCGACAAAAAAATAAGAGTAACAAGGGATTTCCCTTTGTTACTCTTATTGATAGCATTTTCGCTGAATGAAAATTGATCCGTATGGCTTGACAAATCCCGCCGGGACTCGTAGAATACTACCGAACTACAATAGGACAAAAGCTGTGAAGGGAAAAAGGCATCGAGCCCGTTTTTCAGAGAGCCGGCGGCTGCTGTGAGCCGGCAAACGGACGATTCTATACTGGCCCCAGAGCTTCCCGCCTCAACAGGGCGGGGCGCGTGGCTGCGTAAAAGGCCGCTGAGAGGCGTTCTGCGCCTGAATCAGGGTGGTACCGCGTAAATTACGCCCCTGACCGAGTGATCGGTCGGGGGCGATATTTTTTAGGAGAGCAACATGAAATACGATTTTGAAGCCATTGAAAAGAAATGGCAGGAAAAGTGGGAGCAGACCAAGCCCTATACCGCCGTCACCGGTGAGGAGAAGCCGAAATTCTACGGTCTGATCGAGTTCCCGTATCCCTCGGCGGCCGGCCTGCACGTCGGTCATCCGCGCCCGTTCACCGCAATGGACATCATCTGCCGCAAAAAGCGGATGGAGGGCTACAATGTCCTCAACCCGATCGGTTTTGACGCCTTCGGCCTGCCGACCGAGAATTTTGCCATCAAGAATCACATCCATCCCGCCATCGTCACCAAGCGGAACATCGAAAACTTCACGCGCCAGCTTAAGATGCTGGGCTACGGCTTCGACTGGGACCGCGTGGTCGATACCACCGACCCGAATTACTACCGCTGGACGCAGTGGATCTTCCTGCAAATGTACAAGCACGGCCTTGCCTATAAGACCACCATGCCCGTCAACTGGTGTACGAGCTGCAAGTGCGTTCTGGCAAACGAGGAGGTCGTCGAGGGCGTGTGCGAGCGCTGCGGCGCGCCGGTCATCCGCAAGGAAAAGAGCCAGTGGATGCTCCGCATCACAAAGTATGCCGACCGCCTGATCGACGATCTCGATCTGGAGGGACTGGACTACGTCGAGCGCGTCAAGACGCAGCAGAAAAACTGGATCGGCCGCTCCACCGGCACCGAGGTCACCTTCAAGACCAGCATCGGAGACGACATCACTGTCTACACCACCCGTGTCGATACGCTGTTCGGCGTGACCTACACCGTCATCTCTCCCGAGCATCCAATGCTCAAAAAGTGGAAGGACCGGATCGGCAACTGGGCGGAGGTCGAGGCCTATCAGCAGGCGGCTGCCCGCAAGTCCGACTTTGAGCGGGGCGAACTGAACAAGGACAAGACCGGCGTGCGTCTTGAAGGCGTCGAGGCCATCAATCCGGCGACGGGAAAGGCCGTTCCGATGTTTGTCTCTGACTATGTGCTTATGAGCTACGGCACCGGCATCGTCATGGGCGTTCCGGGCCATGACCAGAGAGACTGGGACTTTGCGACCAAGTTTGGCCTGCCCATCGTCGAGGTCGTGAAGGGCGGCGACATCACCAAGGGCGCCTTCACGCTGAAGGACGACACCGGCATCATGGTCAACTCCGGTCTGCTCAACGGCATGACCGTCAAGGATGCCATCCCCGCGATGAAGCAGTACGCCATCGAGCAGGGCTGGGGCAAGGAAAAGGTCAACTACAAGCTCCGCGACTGGGTCTTCTCCCGCCAGCGCTACTGGGGCGAGCCGATCCCGATGGTGAGCTGCCCGAAGTGCGGCTGGGTGCCCGTTCCGGAGGATCAGCTTCCTGTTGTTTTGCCGCAGGTCGACAGCTATGAGCCGACCGATGACGGCGAAAGCCCGCTGTCCAAGATGACCGACTGGGTGAACACCACCTGCCCGTGCTGCGGCGGCCCCGCCAAGCGCGAGACCGACACCATGCCGCAGTGGGCCGGCTCGTCCTGGTATTATCTGCGCTATATGGATCCGCACGATGAAAACGCGCCCGTTTCCAAGGAAGCCGAGCGCTACTGGGGCCCGGTAGACTGGTACAACGGCGGCATGGAGCACACGACGCTGCACCTGCTGTATTCCCGTTTCTGGCACAAGTTCCTGTACGACATCGGCGTTGTTCACACGAAGGAGCCGTATGCCAAGCGCACCAGCCACGGCATGATCCTCGGCCAGAACCCGCACTATGTCGGAAACGTCTCGACGGAAGAAGAAAAGCAGGCGCTCATTGCCAAGTACGGCAATCAGGCGCTGCGGCCGGCGGTCAAGATGTCGAAGTCGCTCGGCAATGTTGTGAACCCCGACGACGTTGTCAAGGCCTACGGCGCGGACACGATGCGCCTTTACATCATGTTCATCGGCGATTTTGAGAAGGTCGCAACGTGGTCTGACGATGCGGTCAAGGGCTCGAAGCGCTTCCTCGACCGCTGCTGGAACCTGATGGACATTGCGCAGGACGATGAAAAGCCGTCTGACAAGAATGCGCCCATCCTCCACAAGACCATCCGCAAGGTCACGCAGGACATCGACGAGCTGAAGATGAACACCGCCATCGCGGCGCTCATGACGATGGTGAACGAGCTGTACGCAAACGGCCTGACGAAGGGCGATCTGGAAGCGCTGCTGCGGATGCTCAGCCCGTTCGCGCCGCACATGGTCGAGGAAATGTGGGAGCTGGAGGGCTTTGCGAAGAAGTACGGCAAGATGGCCATGCAGATGTCGTGGCCGGAGTACGACGAGAGCAAGACTGTCGCTTCCACCGTCGAGATGGCGGTTCAGGTGCTCGGCAAGCTCCGCGGCACGGTCGTGATGCCGGTGGACAGCGAGCAGGATGCCGTCGTCGCCGAGGCGCTCAAGCAGGAGAAGGTCGCACGCCAGTGCGAGGGCAAGCAGGTCGTCAAGGTCATCTATGTCAAGAACAAACTGGTCAATCTGATCGTGAAGTAAGCGAGGGTGCTGCAAAGCTTTCAGATTTTGACGATTTCTTTGAAAAAAATCTTGACAAGCGGCATGGCTGCGACTATAATAATCAAGCCAATGAGTGGCCCTGAAAGCAATCTGGATCTAGCCGATTGCGTCGGAGGGAGGGAAAACGATGTCTGAAGTTCGCGTCAAGGAAGGCGAGTCCTTGGAAAATGCTCTCAAGCGGTTCAAGCGCAGCTGTGCAAAGGCTGGCGTTATCGCTGAAGTCAAGAAGAGAGAACATTATGTGAGCCCCAGCCTGAAGCGTAAGCAGAAGTCTGAAGCTGCTCGCAAGAACAGAAAGAAGTTCTATTGATTCCTTTCTTCCTATTTGATAACGAGCGAAAGGCTCTCTGCTTCGGCAGAGAGCCTTTTTTATTTTGCGCTCGGGGCTGCGTGCAGTTGTCATAATACATCTGTCTCCGGCGGAAGCAGCAGTACATGCGCAGCGCCGCAGTCCTCCGCCAGCCGGAGCTTTTCCTCGATGCTGTCCTGCGTGTCAAAGAGATACAGTCCATCCCTGCCGCAATACGCCGCGCGGCAGTACATGCAGCAGAGCGCGCGGCTGAACACCGGCGCGTCGAGCTGTGTCAGGCGGTCTTCCGCCTCCGGCGATACGCGCAGACCCTCGCCGGACGGGCAGGGGAGCGTGAAAAAGCGCGACAGCGGGCGGACAATGAGCCAAAGCCGTCCACCGAAGGCCTCCTGCGCAGCCGTGAGGCGCGCACGAAGCGTGCCGCAAAAGAGCTCGGAGGACAGATAGACCGGGTTTTCCGGAAAACGCGCTGCAAGCGCTTCCGGGATCAGCGTTCGGGTACAGACCGGAAGACGCGCCGGACGGCGCTCGTCCAGATAAAATACACAGCCGGAGAAGCCTTCCTCCGGCAGAGCCTCGCCCGGGACGAGCATCACCTCGCCGGCAAGCGCTCCGCCGGGGCGCGCCTGCCCCACGACGGTGAATGCGCTGCGCTCGCTCTGCGCCTCCGGCGGAAAAGAAAAAAGCGTCAATAGACAAAACGCCTCCTGCGTGCTATACTATTCATGTATTGATTCTATGATCCCGCAGGAGGAGCCATGCCTTTTTCTCTGATCCCGGATTTGATCCTTCCGGCACTGACCGACCTGACGCCGCAGCTGCTGCGTGCGCGCGGGATCGGGCTGCTGCTGATGGATTTTGACAACACCATCGTCCCGTATACGACCGATGTTCCGACCGAGCACATGCAGCGCTGGCTGCGGGAGATGCAGGAAAGCGGCATCCGGCTGTGCGTCGTCTCCAACAGCAAAAAGCCCCGCGTACAGGTCTTTTGCCGGGAATACGGCCTTGCGTGCATCACACACGCGAAAAAACCGTTCCAGCGCGGCATCTGTGCCGCAAAAGAGCAATACGGCCTTCCTCCCGCGCAGATGGCGCTCGTTGGCGACCAGATCTATACCGATGTGCTCGGCGCGAACTGCGGCGGGCTGACGTCGATTCTGGTACGCGCCATTGACAATCATAACTTCTGGCTGAAGCTGCGGCATGTTGCCGAGCTGCCATTTATAGCCATAGGAAAAAGGAGGATACATCATGAAAAACCTTGATAAGATGAAGTCTCTGCTGGAGTCCGGCGAGGTGGACGCACTGCTCCTGACGAGCGAGGTCAACCGCCACTATGCCGCGCGCTACAACATCGCAGAGGGCGTTGCGCTCGTTTGCCGCAACAATGCCTATTACTTCACCGACAGCCGCTACATCGAGGCTGCGGAGAAGAATCTGCCTGACTTCACGGTCCGGATGGTCGACCGCGAGCATCCTTATACCAAGCTCCTGAACGAGGCCATCGAGGCCGAGACGGTCAAGACGCTTGGCTTTGAGGAAAACTATCTGACCTACAACGAATACACCTCCTACAACACGAAGCTCAATGTCGTGCTCAAGCCGTATCAGGAGAAGATCAGCGCCTTCCGCGGCAGCAAGGAAGACTGGGAGCTGGAGCTGATGCGCAAGGCACAGGAGATCACTGACCTGACCTTCAGCCAGATGTGCGAGATCGTCAAGCCCGGCATGACCGAAAAAGAGGTCACGGCAGAGCTGATCTACCGTCTGTATAAGAACGGCGGCGAAGGCCTGTCCTTCCAGCCCATCGTTGTCTCCGGCCCCAACACCAGTATGCCGCACGGCGTTCCCGGCGAGCGTGTGCTGCAGTACGGCGACTTTGTCACGATGGACTTCGGCTGCCTGTATAAGGGCTACTGCTCCGATATGACCCGCACCGTCGCGCTCGGCTTTGTCACCGAGGAGATGGACAAGGTCTACAACACCGTCCTTCAGGCACAGCTTGCCGGCATCGCTGCAACGAAGGCGGGCGTCCCCGGCAAGGACATCGACGGCACGGCGCGCAAGGTCATCACCGACGCGGGCTACGGCGAGTATTTCGGCCACGGCTACGGCCACAGCCTCGGCCTCGAGATCCATGAGGCCCCCAACGCCAACCTCGGAAACGACAAGCCGATGCCTGTCGGCGCGGTCTGCTCCGCAGAGCCGGGCATCTACCTCCCGGGCAAGTTCGGCGTCCGCATTGAGGATGTGACCATTCTCACCGAGGACGGCAGAGAAGTGATCACAAAGAGCCCGAAAAATTTGATTATTTTGTGAGAATAGCTTGAAAAAAACGCGGCTTTGTAGTAAAATCTAAAAAAGCTATTGCGTATAAGCGATTCTATTAGATGGAGGAAACAATATGGCAACCATTACTGCCGGTGATTTCAGAAACGGCAAGACCTTTGAGATGGACGGCAAGATCATGCAGGTCGTCGAATTCCAGCATGTCAAGCCCGGTAAGGGCGCTGCATTCGTCCGTACCAAGATGAGAAACGTTGTGACCGGTGCTGTCACTGAAACTTCTTTCAACCCGACTGCAAAGTTCGAGGAAGCGTTCATCGAGCGCAAGGACTATGAGTACAGCTACAACGACGGCGACCTGTACTACTTCATGGACCAGGAAACCTACGACATGATCCCGCTGAACAAGGACGTTCTGGATGACTCCTTCCGTTTCATCAAGGAAAACACCCCCTGCAAGCTGCTGAGCTACAAGGGCAACGTCTTTGGCGTTGAAACTCCGAACTTTGTGGAGCTGGACATCATCAAGGCCGATCCGGGCGTCAAGGGCGACACGGCGACCAACGTCACCAAGCCCGCGATCGTCGAGACCGGCGCTGAGGTCAAGGTGCCTCTGTTCATCAACGAGGGCGACCGCGTTCAGATCGACACCCGCACGGGTGAATATCTGGGCCGTGCCAAGGGCTGATCGTCAATCAACTGTCCGACGCAACTGAAAGGAGAACAACATGACTCTTTCCGAAAAAGCTGCATACCTCAAGGGCCTGATGGATGGGCTGAAGCTCGACACCGAGAAGGATGAGAACAAGGTGCTTGCTGCGGTCGTGGACATGCTGTCCGATATCGCGGAAAACGTCGCCGATCTCGAGGACGTGGTCGATACCATCTCCGACGAGCTTGACTGCATCGAGGAAGATCTCGACGCCATCGACGATTATCTTCTGGATGATGAGGACTACGACGAGGATGAGGACGACGAGGACTACGAAGACGTAGACGACGACTATGATTTCGGCGGCGAGACGCTGTACGAGGTCAAGTGCCCCACCTGCGGCGAGGAGATCACCATCGACGAGGAAATGCTCGACGAGGGCTCCACGACCTGCCCGAACTGCGGCGAAGAGCTGGAGTTCGAGATGGAAGAAGAGGACGACGAGGATCAGTGATCCGTTCCCTGAAAGCGAAAAAAATCCGCCGGTGAATTGCTTCACCGGCGGATTTTTTCATGCTATCAGAATGCTGCTGTCAGGCGTTTTTCTCAGCGGCGAGCTTTTCCTTGGCCTGAAGGAGCGCCTGCGCGAGCTGATCGGGGCAGGAGGTCGGCTTTGCGCCGCAGTGGATGCCCTGCACACGCGAGATCACCTCATCGACCGGCATCCCCTCTACGAGACGGCTGAGTCCCTGAAGGTTGCCGTTGCAGCCGCCGATGTATTCCAGATCGTGCACGATGCCGTCGTCAATGTCAAAGAGGATCTTGCTGGAGCAGGTGCCGCTTGTTTTGTACTCGAATTTCATATGGTTTCTCCTTCAACGATTATTCTGTCAGGTCGCAGAGCGACGAGTTTACATAATTTATCAGCGCGTCCGGCGCCAGCAGGATCTGGCAGCCGCGGCAGCCGGCAGAAACGCCGATCTCATCGTAGAGCTGCGCCGTTTCATCAAGAAATGTCGGAAACGCCTTTTTCATGCCGATGGGGCTGCATCCGCCGCGCACATAGCCGGTCAGCGGCAGAAGCTCCTTCACGTGGATCAGCTCCACTTTTTTGTCGTGCGCGGCCTTTGCCGCTTTTTTCAGATCCAGCTCGCAGCAGACCGGGATGCAGAATACCAGATAGCCGTTTTTTTCTCCGCGCGCGACGAGCGTTTTGAAGATCTGCTCCGGCGGCATGCCGATGGCATCGGCGGCGTGCATCCCGCCGAGATCGCTCTCGTCAAATTCGTACTCGGCGGTGCGGTATGGGATCTTCGCGGCGTCGAGAAGGCGCATGACGTTGGTTTTGTTCATGGCAAAGCCTCCTTCTGCCGAGATTATAGCCGATTTTTTGCGGTGTTGCAAGCGAAAGTTTTGCCGTTGCAGAGCCGGGCAAGCGCGGTCTGTCTGCGCGCAATACGGATTGTTTTCCCGTTTCCGGCAGATACTATTCTCTGAAATCTGATTTTGGAGGGACCTTGCATGGCGGAGGACAAACAGGAGCAGCTCGTTGATCTCGGTGCGGCGACCACGCGCTCAAGCCGCGGCGCGATCTACACGCTGACGATCATCGGGCAGATCGAGGGACATCAGCCGCAGCCGGACAATGAAAAGACGACAAAATATGAGCATGTCATCCCGCTGCTGGCGGCGGTGGAGGAGAGAGAGGAGATCGGC
>URLO01000068.1 GCA_900548625.1 uncultured Eubacteriales bacterium
CTCCCCCCCTAACCCACTTATTTTTTGCCGGCCTCCGGCAAAATCCGTGTTGATTTCCCCTTTTGCACCGTAGGGGCGGACGACCCTGTCCGCCCGCGGAAAATGCCCGTTTTTGCGGAAATCCGATGCGAAATTGCAACATTTTGAAGTGCCTCGCAAAGCGCCGGATTTTGCAGGCACAAACGCCCCACCGCACTCATCGCGGCAGGGCGTCTTGTCCGTCGGGACACACACTCACTGGATGTGCGTGTGGTTGTTGATGTGGTCGATGCAATAGCAGTAATAGCCCTTGCACTTGGAGCAGTAGCGGAACTCCAGATTCGGATACTCCGTGTCCGTCCGTCCACAGACCGTACACTTGTGGCGGTAGGGGCGCTCGCCGGATTTGCTCTGATAGGCACCGGCCCAGTTGGGATTCGGGCGGGCGCGGGTCTGCTTCGGGCGGCTCGGGCGGCGCCACGACTGCGGAAACAGGTTCTGAATGTCTCTGCCGAAGAACAGGAAATAGTTTGCCAGCGGCACCAGCGGAAGGACCCAGCGGAAGGCCAGAAGGCCGCCGCCCAGCATACTCAGCACCACGTCCAGCGCCTCGACCGCCAGATAGAACCACGCCAGATACTTGAATTTGATCGGGATGATGAACATGAGCAGAACGCGCGCGTCCGGCTCGATGGTCGCGACCGCGAGGAACAGGCTCAGGTTGAGCGCCGACGAGCTGACGCCCACGCCGAGCAGCATCGCCGCGATGTCCGTCAGCACAAGGCCCGTCAGATAGTACAAATTGAAACGGAAGCTGCCCCAATAGCTCTCAAGGATGCGCCCGAACTGATAATAGCAGAACAGGCTGACGAGCCCGAGCAGCGGCCCCGCGAACGAGCCGGTCGATACATCGACCATATAGGTCAGAATGTAGGTGACGAGCCGCCAGACCTGCCCCTTCAAAATGGCGGCAGGGCTGAAGCGCAGCAGCGCATAGACCACATTGCTCGGGTCGATGATCGACAGCAGATAGACCGCGACGTTCGCGATGCCAATGTACATCATCAGATTCGGGATGCCCTTGTTCCTGTTTCTCAGGAAGAAGCGCTCCATTTTTTTGCGAAAGTTCTCCATTTTGAATACCCCCGGTGTTTCGTCCTTTTATCATATCGAAAGCGGCCTGCAAAGTCTACAGATATTTTGTGAATTCTATCCCAAGTATGGACAAAACTCCCGCAAAAATACACATTTGCCCTCTTGACAAGCGCCCTCTGTGTCCTATATAATACACGAAGGTCTGTAATGGCCGCCGCAACTGAATACCCCTTATCAAGAGCGACTGAGGGAACGGCCCTATGAAGTCCGGCAACCTGCGTGTGCAAGGTGCCAAATCCGGCGAAGTGATCGAAAGATGAGGAAATCGAAATCTCGTGCGCTTTGCCTTCCGCAAAGCGCATTTTTCATTTCCCAACGCGAAAGGAGAACCTATTTTATGAACGAACAGAAGCGAATTTTCACCTCGGAATCCGTGACCGAGGGACATCCCGACAAGATCTGCGACCAGATCTCCGACGGCGTGCTCGACGCCATCCTCGAAAAAGACCCGCAGGCGCGCGTTGCCTGCGAATGCGCCACGACGACCGGCCTCGTGCTGGTCATGGGCGAGATCACCACGGACTGCTATGTGGACATTGCGGGCATCGCGCGCGATACCATCGTCCGCATCGGCTACGACAGCGCCGAGTACGGCTTTGACGGCCGGAGCTGCGCCGTCCTCACCGCCATCGGCAAGCAGTCCGAGGACATCGCCATGGGCGTTGACAACTCCTATGACGAGGCCGAGCAGACCGGCGCCGGCGATCAGGGCATGATGTTCGGCTTTGCCTGCAACGAGACGAAGGAGCTGATGCCCGCGCCCATTTCCTACGCCCACAATCTGACGCGCGCACTGACCGCAGCCAGAAAAGACGGACGCCTGCCGTGGCTGCGCCCCGACGGCAAGAGTCAGGTCTCCGTTCAGTACGCCGCCGACGGCTCCGTTGAGCGCATCGACACGGTTGTCGTCTCCACGCAGCACGCGGCCGAGATCGCCATCTCCGAGCTGCGCGAGGCCGTGATCGAGGAGGTCATCAAGCCCAACCTGCCCTCGCGTCTGATGGACAAGGCCACGCGCTTCCTCGTCAATCCCACCGGCCGCTTCGTCATCGGCGGCCCTGCGGGCGACTCCGGCCTGACCGGCCGCAAGATCATCGTTGACACCTACGGCGGCTATGCCGCGCACGGCGGCGGCGCGTTCTCCGGCAAGGACCCGACGAAGGTCGATCGCAGCGCTGCGTATATGGCGCGCTACATCGCAAAGAACATCGTTGCGGCAGGCCTCGCCTCCAGGTGCCAGCTCGAGCTTGCCTACGCCATCGGCGTTGCGCAGCCCGTCTCCGTCCTCGTCGATACCTACGGCACCGGCAAGCTCTCCGACGGCGCGCTGTCCGAGCTGGTTCGCAAGTGCTTTGACCTGCGTCCGGCCGCCATCATCCGCACGCTCGATCTCCGCCGCCCGATCTATCAGCAGGTCGCGGCATACGGCCACTTCGGCCGTCCGGAGCTCGATCTGCCGTGGGAACGCATCGACCGCGTGGACGATCTGCTCAAGAACGCCTGAGCGCCGCAAAGCCTCTGACACACAAAATGCCCGCCGCGGAATCTGACGTTTCGCGGCGGGCGTAATTTATATTTCCTGCTTACAGATGCAGCACGCGGTCGCGGATCTCCTGCGTCCGGCCCTGATTCCAGTACTGCGTGCCGATGTAGCCGCAGGTCCTGCGGGCGACGTTCATCTTCGACTGGTCGGTGTTGCCGCACTGCGGGCATGTCCAGACGAGCTTGCCGTCTGCGTCCTCCCTGATCTCGATCTCGCCGTCAAAGCCGCAGACCTGGCAGTAGTCGGACTTGGTGTTCAGCTCGGCGTACATGATGTGCTCATAGATGAACTTCATGACCTCCAGCACCGCGTCCAGATTCTGCTGCATGTTCGGCACCTCGACATAGCTGATCGCGCCGCCGGGGGAGAGGGCCTGGAACTGCGACTCGAAGGCCAACTTGTCGAAGGCGTTGATATGCTCGGTCACGTGGATATGGTAGGAATTTGTGATATAGTTCTTGTCCGTAATGCCCTCGACAAGGCCGAAGCGCTTTTGCAGGCACTTGGCGAACTTGTACGTCGTGGATTCCAGCGGCGTGCCGTAGAGCGAGAAGTCGATGTCGGTCTTTTCCTTCCAGCGCTTGCAGGCGTCGTTCATGTGCTGCATGATCTCCAGCGCGAACGGCGTGGCAGCGGGGTCGGTGTGCGACTTGCCGGTCATGTACTTGACGCACTCATACAGGCCTGCGTAGCCAAGCGAAATGGTCGAGTAGCCGCCATAGAGAAGCTTGTCGATCGGCTCGCCCTTTTTGAGCCGCGCCAGCGCGCCGTACTGCCAGAGAATCGGCGCTGCATCGGAGAGCGTGCCCTTGAGACGGTTGTGACGGCACATGAGCGCCTGATAGCAGAGCGCGAGGCGCTCGTCAAAGATCTGCCAGAACTTGTCCAGCGCGCCGCCGGAGGAGAGCGCCACATCGACCAGATTGATGGTCACGACGCCCTGATTGAAGCGGCCGTAATACTTGGGCTTGCCCGGTTCGTAATTGCCCGCGTTTGCGATGTTGTCCCAGCCTGTGCCGGAGCGGTCGGGCGTCAGGAAGCTGCGGCAGCCCATGCAGGTGTACACGTCGCCATGGCCCGGCGTTTCACCCTTTGAAAGCTTCAGCTCCCGCATTTTCTTCTCGGAAATGTAGTCCGGCACCATGCGCTTGGCGGTGCAGCGGGCGGCGAGCTTCGTCAGCTCCCAATAGGGGCTGTCTTCGGTGATGTTGTCCTCCTCCAGCACATAGATGAGCTTCGGGAAGGCCGGCGTGATCCACACGCCCTTTTCGTTCTTGACGCCCTCGATGCGCTGGCGGAGCGTTTCCTCGATGATGATGGCAAGATCCTTGCGGTCCTGCTCGCTGCGGGCCTCGCCGAGGTACATAAAGACCGTGATGAACGGCGCCTGGCCGTTGGTGGTCATGAGCGTGACGACCTGATACTGGATGGTCTGGACGCCGCGGCGGATCTCGTCGCGCAGGCGCGTCTCGACGACCTTCGAGATCGCCTCCTCCGAGGGCTGCACGCCGAAGGCCTTGATCTCCTCCTGCACGGCGCGGCGGATCTTCTGACGGGAGATGTCCACGAACGGCGCCAGATGCGTCAGGGAGATCGACTGGCCGCCGTACTGGTTCGAGGCGATCTGCGCGATGATCTGCGTAGCGATGTTGCACGCCGTGGAGAAGCTGTGCGGCTTTTCGATCAGCGTACCGGAGATGACGGTGCCGTTTTGCAGCATGTCCTCGAGATTTACGAGGTCGCAGTTGTGCATGTGCTGGGCGAAATAGTCGGCGTCATGGAAATGGATGATGCCGGCGTTGTGCGCCTCAATGATCTCGCGCGGCAGCAGCATTCTGGCAGTGAGATCCTTCGACACCTCGCCCGCCATATAGTCGCGCTGGACAGCGTTGACGGTGGGGTTCTTGTTGGAGTTCTCCTGCTTGACCTCCTCGTTGTTCGACTCGATCAGCGACAGGATCTTGTCGTCGGTGGTGTTGGACTTGCGCACAAGCGTGCGGGTGTAGCGGTAGGTGATATACTCCTTGGCGACCTCGTATGCCCCGTGCGCCATGATCTGATGCTCGACCAGATCCTGGATCTCCTCGACGTTCAGCGCACGGTTCATCGTGGTGCAGCTGTTTTCCACGCTCTCGGCGATGCGGCGGATCTGCATGGGACTCAGACGGTGATCCGCGGCGACGACGTTGTTGGCCTTCGTCACGGCGGAAATGATCTTCATAATATCAAACGACACCTCAGAGCCGTTTCGCTTGATGATCTTCATGGTGGCTTGCTCCTCTCTTTTCTGCTTTTTCACTCTATTTTTCGGGTGTTATCGGCTTGCAGGATGACGGATATCCTGCGTCAAAACTAAATATTGCATGCTTTGCTGCACGGCGACCACAATATATTGTGCCGCCGAGCGCCGTGCAGTGCTAATATACCCGAAAAGGGAGCGTATGTCAAGGACAAGTTTCCGGTATTTAGTACGCGATGCAACGTGAAACACAATATATTGTGTTTCACGTTGCACAGACACAAAAAGCGCATTTCGCTTGACAATACTGGAAAGTCTGTTAGAATAGCCCCAGACATTTACCAAACGCAGCGCCGCGCCATTTCAGAAGCCATCCGCCCGGACGCGCAGATGTGATCGTGCGGCGCTGCCAAAACGAAAAAAGGAGGAACGGAAATGGGAAAAGTCAAGGCATTTTTGAAGCGGAAGAACATTGAGATCTCCGCGAAGCGCTACGGCATCGACGCGCTCGGCGCGATGGCGCAGGGTCTGTTCTGCTCGCTGCTGATCGGCACGATCATCAAGACGCTCGGCGCGCAGCTTCACGTACAGCTGCTCATCGACGTGGGCAGCTACGCGATGGCCGTCTCCGGCCCGGCGATGGCGGTCGCCATCGGCTACGCGCTGAAGGCGGACGCGATGGTGCTGTTCTCTCTGGCGGCTGTCGGCTGGGCAGCCAACGCCGAGGGCGACGCAGGCGGCCCGCTGGCGGTACTGCTCATTGCGATCGTCGCAGCGGAGTGCGGCAAGGCCGTCAGCAAGGAAACCAAGATCGACATTCTGGTGACGCCCGCGGTGACGATCCTCGTCGGCGTGGTGCTGGCGAAGTGGATCGCGCCGCCCATCGGCACGGCGGCAGGCGCGTTCGGCAAGCTGATCCAGACCGCGATGGCGCTTCAGCCGTTCTGGATGGGCATTGCGGTCTCGGTTCTGGTCGGCATTGCGCTGACGCTGCCGATCTCGTCGGCGGCGATCTGTCAGGTGCTCCGTCTCACAGGTCTGGCAGGCGGCGCAGCCGTCGCGGGCTGCTGTGCGAACATGGTCGGCTTTGCCGTCCTGTCCTTCCGCGAAAACCGCTGGGGCGGCCTTGTGGCGCAGGGTCTGGGCACCTCGATGCTCCAGATGGGCAACATCGTCCGCAACCCGCGCATCTGGCTGCCGGCGATCCTGAGCTCGGCGATCACCGGCCCGCTCGCAACGTGCGTGTTCCGGCTTCAGATGAACGGCGCGCCCATCAACTCCGGCATGGGCACCTGCGGCCTGTGCGGCCAGATCGGTGTCATCACCGGCTGGTTCGGCCCGAGTGAGGAGGCCATCGCCAACGGCGCGGTCGCCATGGCTCCGGCTGCAATGGACTGGATCGGCCTTGCGCTCATCTGCTTCGTCCTTCCGGCGGTGCTGACGTGGCTGTTCGGCCTGTTCTTCCGGAAGATCGGCTGGATCCGCGAGGGCGACCTCAAGCTGCAGCTCAAGTAATTGCATATCATGCAGCCGGGTCTGTGAAGCATGCTTCACAGACCCGGCTTGCGCTTGTCAAAAATTTTCCCTTTACAGCGAAATACGAGTATAATGAAAGCAGTCAGGTCATAAAGACATACAATGCGCTCGGTCAGCAGTCGGTTGTTGGCGTCATAGGCATAGCTGACGGTGTAACGCTCCTTGCCGGAGACAGTCATCGATGCGCGGTTCCTGCGGGCATCATAGGTGTAGCCCTGCGTCAGTCCGCCCGCCTCGGCCTCCTGAATCAAGCGGTTCAGGCCGTCATAGACATAGCTCGTGACCGTGCCGCCGGCAGTCGTCTTCGTCTTCTGACTGCCGCTGGCGTAGTAGGTATATGCGTAAGACGAAATGACACCCTTTTTGTTGCGGTTTTCGAGCAGAATCACCCAGTTCGCCTTGTTATAGCGGTACGTTTCAGTCGCAGCGTACCAGGGTACGAGCCTTTACAGTGTTTCTTACGTTGTCTCGTTGCGTCAGATTATTAACGCCATATCGCACTCTGCTGCACTAAATATTTTTCCCAATTTTGGTATAATCGCCGCACATTCAACCGCTTTGATGGCAAGGGCATCTCATCCGAGGGAACATAGCGGACAAATGGACGCATTTCCTTTGGAAAATTGAAATCATCAAAGATAAATTCAACTACCTCCAGTGGGTCTAAATAAGACCTTTTATGTTCGTATACCCATTTTAATACCAAAAAAAGATTTTTTTCCTTTGCCGCACACTGTGCTTCCAATGAAGTTTCTTTTGCGAGTTGCTGCAAAAGATGTACGACAGTCTCCTCTGCACACTGCCTTTCCAGTACCAGTCCGGCCAAAGCTGTCTCCTCAGCAGTTGGAAACTTCTGTTCCAACCGCATTAGTGCAAAATCAATCGCATCGCAAGACATCATGTACCCACTTTCTACTGCAAAACAAATGTCGGCCCAGTTTAGACATGCATTTTCCATACAAAACGCAAGTGGAAGTCTGATGTTTAATGTGTTAGAGACGCAGGTGTCGTTTCCCATTAAATTCACCGCTTTCAGTATTCTGTAAAAAGCTGATGGCTAACTGTGCCATCTGGCTGCAAAATAAACTCGAAAATGCCATGTACTCCATTAACTGTACCTCGAACCTGGAAAAAGATTCGACGAATACCATCACCGCCAATAATGTAATATGCGTGACCCTTAGATAGTTGAGCTTTGGTTAGGAAGCTCCCTGCTCTATGATATGTGTCATTCTTCTTAAGCGCAGTACCAACACGCTCGGCATTTGCAATTTTCCCTGCAATCTTTCTTACATTGAGCAATTCATCCGAATGTGCAAGCGA
>URLO01000069.1 GCA_900548625.1 uncultured Eubacteriales bacterium
GATGCGCCCCACGTGGTTCCCCCTCGCGGCATAGCCGCTTCGGCCTACGCTAAAAAAGTGCCGCTGGCACTTTTTCTAAACGCTGCGGCCTCGGACAAAACACACAACACCCGGCAAGTGTGGAATTTGGGCGCAATATGCGCACAAATTATGCGCGCAGCCGGGTGCAGCCTTTTCAAACGCGAACCAAGCCCCCGCAGTTCGCGTTTGAGAGCGTGTCAAAAAGACTATTTTGACACGCTCAAACGCCCTCAAAGGCATTTTACTTGCCTTTGGGGGCGTTTTGCGCCGATGACGTTATTGGCCGGAGCTGTTTTGCAGCAGATACGCCTGCCGGAGCGTGGACGCCGCCTCCAGCCGCGTGAGCGGCGCATCGGGCTCGGACATGTCGAGCGCGATCCCGGCCGTTTCCAGCGCGCCTGCGGCGCCTCTGGCCCAGACGGGAAGCGCGTCCGCGCCCTCCTCCGAGAAAACGCTCCGGCTCTCCGCCTCGGGCAGGGCAAGAAGCCCCTGCACCATGACGGCTGCCTCCGCGTGCGTGAGCGCGTCCGCCGGGCGGAAGATCACGCCGTTTTCTGCGGCCGCGCCTGAGACTGCGCCGCTGCGAAGCGCCGCGACGATATAGGGACGCATCCAGACGGGCGTGGCTGTTTCGTCGGCAAAGCCGGAGGTCAGCGCGGCATCGTCCGGCTCGGCCCCGAGAAGCCGCATGGCCATGACGAGAAACTCACCGCGTCCGACCGGCTCCTGCGGAGAAAAGCAGAGATGCCCGCCGATGCTTTTTCCGGTATAGACGCCGCGCTCGCGCAGCCAGACGGCGAGGTATTGCTCGCTGCCTGTGAGGTCGTCGTAAACGGCTTTGTCGGTGGGCTTTACGATGCGCACCTTGACGCAGGCCTCGTTCGAGACGTTTCCGGCGGCGTCGGTCGCGGTATAGGAGAAGCTGTCCTTACCGACCTTGTTTTCAAGCGGCGTGTAGGTAAACGTGCCGTCGCCGTGCAGCTCCACCGTGCCGCGCTTCGGCTCACGCACGAGCGTGAAGGTCAGCGCGTCGCCGTCGGGGTCGCTGACGCGGAGCGTGCCGCTGTTGGCGATGTTCTTGTACGTTTCCAGCGCCCCGTCCAGCGCGGACGGCGCTTGATTTTTTCCGCGGAGCAGAGAAAAGCGCAGCTCCTGCGCAATGCCGACGCCGTTTGAGTAGATGGGCCTGTAATAGAGCGAGCATTCGCCCTCCTGCTCGCCCGACGGCGCGAGGGTCAGCGTGTCCAGCACGGAGACGGGCAGCACGTCTCCTGCGCGGATGCTGCGCGCACCGCAGCGGAGCTCGCAGACGGAGCTTGCAGGAACGGCGGAGACATAGATGCCGCTCAGTGCGGATGCACCGTCGGAGAAGGCGTCCTGCGACAGACAGGAGACGGCATGTGCGTCCACCTCCAGCGTCGCGGCCAGCGCGCCGGTGGTCAGCAGTGCGGTGAGGGCAAGCAGGCACAGAAGCCTGCAAACAGATTTCCGATACGGATTCAAAAGATTACCTCCTGACATGATTGGGCTTACGGAGGTAGTGTTTGCAGGCGGATGCAAATTATTCTTGCAAAAGAAAAAAATACAGGACAGGCTGACGCCTGTCCTGAGCGCTATAGCTTCGGCCGGATATAATGCGCGTTGGAGTCCGGCGCGGGGCGCATCCGGATCCCGGAGACAAAGCCCATGGCGGCGAACATCGTGACGATCGAGCTGCCTCCGTAGCTGAAAAACGGGAGCGTCAGGCCGACGACCGGGAACACGCCGAGGCACATGCCGACGTTGATGCCGATCTGCGAGGCAAGCATACCGGCGATGCCGATGCAGATGAGACGGTTCATGTAGTTTTCCGACTTGATGCCGACATAGACGCAGCGGATGATGATGCCCGCCAGAAGCGCCAGAATGAGCAGGCATCCGATCATGCCGAGCTCCTCGCCGCAGGCGCAGAAGATGTTGTCAGTGTGCTGGGCCGGCAGGGAGCCGGACTGCACCATCGTGCCGTTATAAAGCCCCTGCCCGGTCACGCCGCCGTTTTGCAGGGCGCGGATGCTTCGGTTCATCTGATAGCGGACGCCCTTGGCGTAGGGGTCGATGCTCTCGTCAAAGAGAACCTTGATGCGGTCTTGCTGATAGTTGCCGAGGCGCGACCAGATAAACGGGAACGCCGTGAGCACCACGCCGCCCGCCGCGACAAACCAGATCAGGTTGATGCCGCCGGTGAAGGCCATGATGGCGAAAATGAGCAGGTAATTGAGCATCATGCCGTCGTCCCACGAGAAAAAGCGGATGACAGCCGCAAACAGGAGCGTGATGCCCGCAAGCTCCGCCACGGTGACAGGGGAGGAGAGCTTGTTCTGCTTGACCGACATGGTCTTGGCAAGAATGATGATAAAAATGACCTTGCAGATCTCGGCGGGCTGGATCATGACCGGCAGGCCGAAATCGAGCCAACTCTTGTTGCCGCCGCGCTCAACGCCGAAAAAGCGGAGCATGGCGATGAACAGCACACTGAACAGCAGCAGCAGCTCGCGCCGCTCGGCGATGATGTCCACGTCGATGAGCGTAAAGAGCACATACAGCGCGATGCCGAGCAGCAGTGCAACGAGCTGGATCAGCACATAGCGGCTGTTGCCCGCGTAATTTGTCGCGCTGGAGATGATGACGATGCCATAGACCGTTGCCGTGATACAGAGCGACAAGAGCAGCATGTCCGCTTTTTTGATAAATTCGCCGATGGCGCGGAAGATACTCTGCACCGGAACGCCTCCTTCCGAAAATGCCCCGCGCCGGTGCAATTCCGGCATACGGGCGGAGCAGTCTCTACATTGTAACAAAAACTGCGGCGGCTGTAAAGTTTTTTTGCAAATACGCGCCGGTTGTGATAAACTATACCGAAGAAAATGAGCGAAAGCTGTCAGGAGCGAACTATGGAATTTTTGACTTCATCTCCCGAGCAGACCGAGGCTGTGGGCGAAGCGCTGGCCGCACATCTGCATCCCGGAGACGTGATCGCATATTACGGAGGGCTCGGCGCGGGCAAGACCGCCTTCACACGCGGACTTGCGCGGGGACTCGGGGTCTGCGAGCCGGTGACAAGCCCGACCTATACCATCGTCAACGAATATCTCTCCGGCAGGATGCCGCTGTTTCACTTTGACATGTACAGGCTTTCCTCGAGTGAGGAGCTGTTTGACATCGGCTGGGAGGATTATCTCGCGCGCGGCGGCGTGTGCGCCGTGGAATGGAGCGAGAATGTGGACGACGCGCTGGCGGACGCGATCTGCGTCCGGATCGAGCGCACCGGCGACGACAGCCGCCGCATTACGATCAGCGGAGGAAATGAGCTTGAGAATTTTAGCCTTTGAATCATCGGCCAAGGCCGCGGGGACGGCGCTGCTGGAGGACGGCAGCCTGCGCGCGGAGGCATATCAGAATTCCGGCATGACGCATAGCTGCACGCTCATGCAGATGGCAGAGGACATGCTCCGCACGGCGGGGCTGACAGTGCAGGATATCGATGCCGCCGCTGTCGCGGCCGGTCCCGGCAGCTTTACGGGCGTGCGCATCGGCGCGGCTGCCGCGAAGGGGCTTGCCTGGGGGCGGGAGATCCCGTGCTACGGCGTCTCGACCCTTGAGGCCATGGCGCTGGGTGCGGCCTGTACGGACGGCGTCTACTGCTGCTGCATGGACGCGCGCCGCGCGCAGGTCTACAATGCGATCTTTGAAGCGGCTGCGGGGGAGCTTCGCCGCCTCACAGAGGATCGTGCAATTTCCATCGAGGAACTGTACGCGGATTTGGCGAAAATCGACAAAAAAATAATTCTTGTTGGCGATGGAGCCGCTTTGTGTTATACTACTCTTTCGGAGAGACTCCCGGGGCTGTGCCTGATGCCGGAGCATCTGCGCCAGCAGCGCGCGTCCGGCGTTGCGCTTGCGGCGTGGGCGATGTATCAGCGCGGTGAATGCGCAGACGCCGCGGCACTGCGGCCGAATTACATCCGCCTGTCTCAGGCGGAACGGGCACGCATGGAAGCGGGAACAACAGAATAAACGGATGGATAAGGAGAATCGAAGGATGAACGAGAACAATTTTGGGCCGAACGTACACATCATGGATCATCCGCTGGTGGCGCACAAGCTGACCATCATGCGCGATAAGAACACGAGCGTCAAGGACTTCCGTGAGCTCGTCAGTGAGATCGGTATGCTCATCACCTATGAGGCGACGCGCGATCTGCCCATGACCACCAAGCACATCGAAACGCCGATCTGCGAAATGGACGCCCCGACGCTGGCGGGCAAGAAGTTCGCGGTCGTGCCCATCCTTCGCGCGGGTCTCGGCCTTGTTGACGGCGTTCTGCGCATGGTTCCCTCTGCACGCATCGGCCACATCGGCATGTTCCGCGACGAGGAGACGCTCGTTCCGCATGTGTATTTCTGCAAAATGCCGAAGGACGTTGCCGAGCGCGACATTCTGATCGTTGACCCGATGCTCGCCACCGGCGGCTCCGCCGACGCGGCCATCGCCGAGATGAAAAAGCGCGGCTGCAAGCACATCAAGCTGATGGTTCTGGTCGCCGCACCCGAGGGCATCCGCTGCATCGTGGAGCACCATCCCGATGTGGAGCTGTACGCAGGCGCGCTTGATGAGCGCCTCAACGAGCACGGCTACATCGTTCCTGGCCTTGGCGACGCGGGCGACCGCATCTTCGGCACGAAATAATTTCATATACAAAAGCACTTCGCCGCGGAATTCGGACATTCCGCGGCGATTTTTCGTACAGCGCGCACATCGGAGCAAAATTGCGCCGATTCCTTGACTTTGCACGCGAAAATGGGTATAATCCAATCGTAATACTGGCCAAATGCGGCTTTTAGAATTCTTGAAAGGAAGACCTGTATATGATCTATACGACAGAAGTTAAGCATATGTGCCCGGTCGCGAAGGGCGCATATCATGGTCCGGCGCCCATTCCTGAAGAAGGCAAGTGGGTCCAGGCGAAGGAAATCAAGGACATCTCCGGCTTTACCCATGGTGTGGGCTGGTGCGCACCGCAGCAGGGTGCCTGCAAGCTGACCCTGAACATCAAGAACGGTGTCATCGAGGAAGCTCTGGTCGAGACGCTCGGCTGCTCCGGCATGACCCACTCCGCCGCAATGGCCTCCGAGATCCTGATCGGCAAGACCATTCTTGAGGCGCTCAACACCGACCTCGTCTGCGACGCCATCAACACCGCCATGCGTGAGCTGTTCCTCCAGATCGTCTACGGCCGCAGCCAGTCCGCGTTCTCTGAGGACGGCCTTGCAGTCGGCGCTTCTCTGGAAGACCTCGGCAAGGGTCTCAGAAGCCAGGTCGGCACCATGTTCGCCACCAAGGAAAAGGGCCCGCGCTATCTCGAAATGGCTGAGGGCTACTGCTCCCACATCGCGCTCAACAAGGATGACGAGATCATCGGCTACGAGTTTGTCAACTTCGGCAAGATGATGGACTTCATCAAGAAGGGCGACGAGCCCGCTGAGGCGCTCAAGAAGGCCACCGGCCACTATGGTCAGTGGGACAGCGCGGTCAAGTACATCGACCCGCGTCAGGAATAAGAGAAGGAGGACACGAAAATGGCTTTGTTTGAAAACTACGAAAGAAGAATCGACAAGATCAATGGCGTCCTCAAGCAGTATGGCATCGAGTCCGTTGAGGCTTGCCGCGAAATGTGCCAAGCCAAGGGCTTTGACCCGTATGAGATCGTCAAGAACATCCAGCCCATCTGCTTTGAGAATGCATGCTGGGCTTACACCGTTGGCGCTGCCATCGCCATGAAGAAGGGCGTCAAGACCGCTGCCGAGGCTGCCACCGCCATCGGCGAAGGCCTGCAGTGCTTCTGCATCGACGGCTCCGTTGCCGACGACCGCAAGGTCGGCCTTGGCCACGGCAATCTGGGCGCAATGCTCCTGTCCGAGGAGTCTGAGTGCTTCTGCTTCCTCGCCGGTCACGAGTCCTTTGCAGCCGCCGAGGGCGCGATCGGCATCGTCAAGAACGCCAACAAGGCGCGTCAGAAGCCTCTGCGCGTCATCCTCAACGGCCTTGGCAAGGATGCAGCGCAGATCATCTCCCGTATCAACGGCTTCACCTATGTCCAGACCCAGTTCGACTACTACACCAGCGAGCTGAAGATCGTCCGCGAGATCCGCTACTCCGAGGGCGAGCGCGCCAACGTCCGCTGCTACGGCGCTGACGATGTCCGCGAGGGCGTTGCCATTATGCACAAGGAAGGCGTTGACGTCTCCATCACCGGCAACTCCACCAACCCCACCCGCTTCCAGCATCCGGTCGCAGGCACCTACAAGAAGGAATGCATCCAGATGGGCAAGAAGTACTTCTCCGTCGCCTCCGGCGGCGGCACGGGCCGTACCCTGCACCCGGACAACATGGCCGCTGGCCCCGCTTCCTACGGCATGACCGACACCATGGGCCGTATGCACTCCGACGCGCAGTTCGCAGGCTCCTCCTCCGTCCCGGCACACGTCGAGATGATGGGCTTCCTCGGCATGGGCAACAACCCCATGGTCGGCGCAACCGTCGCTGTCGCTGTTGCGGTCGATCAGGCGCTCAATAAGTAAGGAAGAACCACTTTTTGAATCGCAAGTAAAAAACAAAAAAGCATGTCCGCTCGAAGCAATGAGAGCGGACATGCTTTTTGGCATTTTGTGGCGTAAAATGGAATCTTATACTAAAACCTGTTTGAAATCGTTAAAAGATTTCTGAGGATAAATTGTGCCAGAAAAGGCAGATGACGCAGCTG
>URLO01000070.1 GCA_900548625.1 uncultured Eubacteriales bacterium
TGGATCAACAATTACCCGCGCGAGATTTTAGGCTTTGAAACGTCCGGATCGCTCTTTGAAAGATACGTCGCCGAAGCCGCTTGAAGCCTTCTGAAAAAATATTTTAGTTTTTTCTGCTTTTACTCTTGACTTTTGCGTTTGCCTTTTCCGCGATGGCCTCGGGCGTGATGCCGTAGGCCTCGAGCACCAGCGGCGCCTTGCCGCTGCGGCCGAACTCGTCCTCGACGCCGTGACGGACGACGGGAACGGGATACGTCTCAGCCAGATATTCTGCCACAGCCGCGCCGAGGCCGCCGAGGACGTTTGCTTCCTCGGTCGTGACGATCGCGCCGGTCTCCTTTGCGGCCTTCAGAACCAGCTCCGTGTCGAGCGGCTTGATGGTGTGCATGTCGATCACGCGGGCGGAAATGCCGTCCGCGGCGAGCAGCTCCGCTGCCTTGAGTGCCATCTGCACGTTCATGCCGACGGCGATGATGGTGACGTCCGTGCCGTCACGCAGCGTCGCGCCCTTGCCCAGCTCGAACTTGTAGCCGGGGATCGTGTCGGTCACGGTCTCGACTGCGAGTCTGCCCAGACGCATATAGGCCGGGCCGTCGTAGTTCAGCAGCGCCTCGACCGCAAGCTCCATTTCGTTGCCGTCGCACGGGCAGAGCACCGTCATGCCGGGGATCACGCGCATGAGCGCGAAGTCCTCGATGCACTGGTGGGTCGCGCCGTCTTCACCGACGGACAGGCCGCCGTGGCTGCCGATGACCTTGACGTTCAGATGCGGATAGGCGACGGAGTTGCGCACCTGCTCCCACGCGCGGCCCGCGGAGAACATGGCAAAGCTGTTGACGAAGGGCTTGTAGCCGCAGGTCGCCATACCGGCGGCCACGCCGACCATATCGGCCTCCGCGATGCCCATGTCGAAAAAGCGTTCGGGGCAGGCGTCCTTAAAGAATTTGGTCATGGTCGCGCCGGCGAGGTCGGCGTCAAACACGACAAGCTCGGGATATTTTTCCGCCAGGGCAGCGAGCTTTTTGCCGTATGCCTGACGAGTAGCGATCTTTTCACCCATGTCTCAACCCTCCAGTTCCTTGATGGCTGCTTCCAGCTCGGCCTTGGCCTGCGCCCACTGCTCATCGTTCGGCGCCTTGCCGTGCCAGCCGGCGTTGTTTTCCATGAAGCTCACGCCCTTGCCCTTGACCGTCCTGGCGAGGATCATGGTGGGCTGGCCCTTGGTCTCGGCTGCTTCCTGGAACGCAGCGCTGATCTGGGCAAAGTCATGGCCGTCGATCTGGATGACATGCCAGCCGAACGCCTCAAACTTCTTGTCCAGCGGCTCGGTGGGCATGACGTCCTTCGTTGCGCCGTCGATCTGAAGGCCGTTGACGTCCACGCAGGCGCAGAGATTGTCGAGATGATACTTGCTGGCAGCCATCATGGCCTCCCAGACCTGACCCTCTGCCACTTCGCCGTCACCGAGGATGGAGTAGACGCGGTAATTCTTGCCGGACTGCTTGCCGGCCAGCGCCATGCCGACCGCCGTGGAGATGCCCTGACCGAGCGAGCCCGTGGACATATCGACGCCGGGAACGTACTTCATCTCGACGTGGCCGGACATGTGGCCGTCGATGCGGCGGAACATGTGCAGCTCCTCGACCGGGAAGAAGCCGCGCAGCGCCAGCACAGGGTACAGTGCCGGGGAGCAGTGGCCCTTGGACATGACGAAACGGTCACGGTCGGGGTTCTTCGGGTCCTTGGGATCGACCTTCATCACGTCAAAATAAAGATCGGTCAGCACGTCCAGACAGCTCATCGATCCGCCCGGATGTCCGGACGCCGCTTCATATACCATCTGCACGCACAAAAGGCGCGCCTTTGCAGCCTCCAGCCGGAGCTGCTTTTCCTTGATGTTGTCCATATGAATTCCTTCCTTTGCCGTTGGGATGCCGCGGATGTTGGATTGTGCCATATTTAACTGCCGTTTTTCTGCGGTTCCCTTTGTTTTTGTTGTTTTCTTACCTTTCTATCATAGCGCAAATGCCTGCGTTTTTCCAGTGGTTTTTTGAGAAAAGCGTGGATTTTTCGCGGCTTTTTCAGTTTCTCTCCCACATCTGCCGGTCAAGGCGCACATCGTTCTCCGACGCATGGAGCAAAAGCCGGTTCGCGCGCAGAAAAAACGCCAGCACGAACACATAAAAGACGACCGTTGCCCACGGCGACGGGATGCTCAGGTCAAAATCCCAGAAGCCGTGCAGCAGCACCGGCACCGCCAGACTGCAAAGCAGGTAATAGCCCCTGCGCCGCCGCTGGCCGCTGCGCTCGCAGACCTTGGCCTCGCCGAGATAGATGCCCATGTAGACCGCGAAGAAAAAATGTCCCGGCACCGACAAGAGCGCGCGCATCACCGCCGTGCGAAGGCCGGACTCCGCCACATACAGCACGTTTTCCAGCGCCGCAAAGCCGAGCGCGGAGAACACGCAGTACACGACCGCGTCAAACCGGTAGTCAAACGCCGGATGATGCCACAAAACGGTCCGGACGGGCAGGCGCTTGCAAAGCTCCTCCGAGCAGGCGACGATGAGGAAGTTGCGGACGATCAGATTTCCGAGTCCTCCTGCGGGAAGCCAGCCGTCCAGCAGCCGCAGCAGCACGCATTGCAGCGCATACGCCGCCAGTGCCGCCAGCGCGCCGCAGCCGATGAGCGTCCACAAAACGCGCGGCGGCTCTTTTTCGATCTTGTCCAGCCGGTACACGCGCACCAGCAGCGCCGCCGCCGGAAACAGCGCCGCCAGAAGCAGAAACGGGCTCATGGCCGCACCTCCCTTTTCCCGTTTTCGACATCATACCACAGCCGCGCGCGCATTTCCAGAAAAGATTGCCGCCGCGGCCCTTTCCGGTTCCTTCGTCTGAAACCTCGTAGAGTTCGCGCCCGCAGGCGCGAATAAAATGTCAATTTGTTTTGTCCGGGGGCGTGTACCTTGGACAAAACACGCTACGCCCGGCAAGTGTGGAATTTGTGCGCAAGCAGCGCACAAATTATGCGCGCCGCCGGGTGCAGCCTTTTCAAACGCGAACCCAGCCCCGCGGTTCGCGTTTGAGAGCTTGTCAAAAACACTTTTTTGACAAGCGCAAGCGCGCAGCCATTGTGATGAATGGCGGCGCGCTTGCGTGTTACTTGCGCTTTTTCCACTCCGCGACGGCCTGCTGGTCGCAGCGGTTGTTTTTTTCGTTCGACTCGTGCCCCTTGACCCAGTGATAGTGCATCTCGTGCTGCCCCACAAGGCCGAGGAGCATGTCCCAGAGGTCGGGATTCAGCGCGGGCTTCTTGTCGGATTTGACCCAGCCCTTTCGCTTCCAGCCCCACGCCCAGCCCTTTTCGAGCGCGTCAATGACATATTTCGAGTCGGAATACAGCTCCACGGTACACGGCTCCTTCAGCGCCAGCAGCGCCGAAATCACGGCGGTCAGCTCCATACGGTTGTTGGTCGTGCTGTCCTCGCCGCCGGAGATCATTTTTTCCACACCGTTGTACTCCAGGATCGCCGCCCAGCCGCCCGGCCCCGGATTTCCGGAGCAGGCGCCGTCGGTGTAAATGGTGACTGTTTTCATGGGGTTATCCTTCGCTCTCCGGCGCTTCGGCGGCCGTCTGCGGCGCGTCCGAGGTCTCGTCCGCGTCTTCTTCTTCCTTTTCGACCGGGTCGAGGGAGATCACGCGGCCGCCCTCCTCCAGACGCATCAGGATCACGCCCTGCGTGTCGCGCTTGTAGATGTTGATGTCGGAGACCGCCATGCGGATGAGCACGCCGCCGGACTCGATGAGCATGACGTCATCGTCGTCTCCGACGACCGCAACGCCCGCCACACGGCCGGTCTTTGCCGTCAGATTGTAGTTCTTCAGACCCTTGCCGCCGCGAAGCTGCGGGCTGCGCTGGCCGTTTTCGCCAAGACGCATGTATTCCGCGATCTCCGTCCGCTTGCCGTAGCCAAGCTCGGTGACGGTCAGAAGCTGCTTGCCCTCCTCGGCAATGCCCGCGCCGACCACATAGTCGCCCTCGGACAGCGCGATGCCGCGCACGCCCGCCGCGTCGCGTCCCATGACGCGCACGTCGCTTTCGCTGAAGCAGATCGCCATGCCGTCCGCCGTTGCAAGCAGGATGTTCTGCTCGCCGTTTGTTTTCATGACCGCGATCAGCTCGTCTCCATCGGCCAGCGTCAGCGCGCGGATGCCCGCCTTTCTCGCGGTGTTCAGGCTTTGCAGCGACACGCGCTTGACCGTGCCCTGTCTTGTGACGAACATCAGGTTGTCCTCGTCAAAATCGCGCACGGTCAGACCCGCCGTGACCTTTTCGCCCGGCTCAAGCGGCAGGATGTTGACGATGTTCGTGCCCTTTGCCACGCGCCCGCCCTCGGGTATCTGATAACCCTTGCGGCGATGGACGCGGCCCATGCTCGTGAAGAACAGAATGTAATCGTGCGTCGAGGCGGAGAACACGCCCTCGACAAAGTCCTCCTCCTTGAGCGTCTGACCCGTCACGCCGCGGCCGCCGCGCTTCTGGCTGCGGTAGGTCGCTGCCGGGACGCGCTTGATATAGCCCGCGTGAGAGAGGGTAAAGACGCACTGCTCCTCCTCGATCAGATCCTCGATGTCGATCTCGTCCTCGACGTCCTGAATTTCGGTCAGGCGGTCGTCGCCGAAGCGGTCGCGGATGGCGGTCAGCTCGTCCTTCAGGACGCCCTTGAGCATTTCCTCGTTGGAAAGCAGCTCGCGGTAGTACGCGATGCGCTTTTCCAGCTCGTTATATTCGTTCTGGAGCTTCTCGCGCTCCAGACCCTGCAGGCGCTTGAGCTGCATGTCGAGCACGACCTGTGCCTGAATCTCGGACAGGTCAAAGCGCGCCATCAGGCGCTCCTTTGCATCGTCATAGCTCTCGCGGATGGTCTTGATGACCTCGTCGATGTTCTCCTCCGCGATCAGCAGCCCCTCGAGCACATGCTGGCGCTCGAGCGCTTTTTTGAGGTCGTACTGCGTCCGGCGGGTGATGATCTGCTCCTGATAGCGGAGATACTCGTCGAGAATGTGGCGCAGAGACAGGATACGCGGCTGCGACTGGTTGTTGACCAGCGCCAGCATCGTCACGCCGAAGGTGGTCTGCATCTGCGTCTGCGCGTACAGGCGGTTGAGCACGACCTGCGGATTTGCGTCCTTTTTCAGCTCGATGACGATGCGCATACCGTTGCGGTCGGTCTCGTCGCGGATGTCGGAGATGCCGTCAAGGCGCTTGTCGCGCACCTGCTCCGCCATGGCGGCGATCAGCATCCGCTTGTTGACCTGATAGGGAAGCTCGGTCACGATGATGCGCTCGCGGCCCTGGCCGTATTCCTCAAATTCCGCGCGGGCGCGGACGGTGATCTTGCCGCGGCCCGTCGAGTAGGCGGCGCGGATGCCGCTGCGGCCCATGATGATGCCCTTGGTGGGAAAGTCGGGTCCCTTGATGTACTCCATCAGATCCGCCAGCTCCGCCTCGGGATTGTCGAGGATGCAGATGCAGGCGTCGATGACCTCGCGCAGGTTGTGCGGCGGGATGTTCGTTGCCATGCCGACGGCGATGCCCGCCGAGCCGTTGACCAGCAGGTTCGGGAAGCGCGAGGGCAGCACGCGCGGCTCTTTTCTCGATTCGTCGAAGTTCGGGTCCCAATCGACCGTGTCCTTGTCGATGTCGCGGAGCATCTCGTTCGAGAGCTTGGACATGCGTGCCTCGGTATAACGGTAGGCTGCGGGGGGGTCGCCGTCCACGGAGCCGAAGTTGCCGTGTCCGTCAACCAGCGGATAGCGCATGGAGAAATCCTGCGCCAGACGCACCATTGCGTCATAGACCGACGCGTCGCCGTGCGGATGATACCGGCCCAGCACGTCGCCCACGCAGGTCGCGGATTTCTTAAACGGCTTGTCCGCCGTCAGGTTGTCCTCATACATGGCGTAGAGAATACGCCGGTGCACGGGCTTGAGACCGTCGCGCACATCGGGCAGCGCGCGGCCGACAATGACAGACATCGCGTAGTCGATGTACGAGCTTTTCATCTCATGGACAAGCTCAGACTCCACGATGGTCTGCTCCGGGAACAGAATGTCCTCGGGCTTATAGTCTTTCTTATGTGCCATAGTTTATAGTCTCCTTTGGAAAGGATCGGAGTTTGCTTTGCGGAGGCGGACAGCGCCCGCCCATACGGTGAGAAACGGGAAATGCGGCGGTTTTTCGCCTGACCTGTACGTTTTTTACGCGCATTTGTAGGGGCGGACGACTCTGTCCGCCCTCAAAATTCGTTGATTTTTCGTGGTTATTTGTAGGGGCCGATGCCTACATCGGCCCTCTAAAATGTTGCGATTTCGCATCGGATTTCCGTAAAAACGGGCAATTCCGGCGGGCGGACAGGGTCGTCCGCCCCTACGGGATGAAAATCGAAACCCAATGCAATAACGCCCATCCGCCCCTACACGGGGGTGTTTCCGTTTTGGGGTGGGCCGATGTGGGCATCGACCCCTACGACGTAGAATATAAATTTCACGAATGCGCCCGGCGTTTGCAAAATCGGACAATTTCTTGCGC
>URLO01000071.1 GCA_900548625.1 uncultured Eubacteriales bacterium
TTTCACGCCGTGCCGCGTCATTTTTCCTTGAAATACGTCAGTATTCCTGCGAAAAAATGTCTTGCACAGCGCGAAAATTCCTCGTTGCCGGTCACATTTTCAGTTTTCAGATACACCCTAGAAAATCGGAAGAAGGAGGCGCCAACCATGACCAGAGCGGAGCTGGAACGATACATTTTTGACACCTACAGCACGGAGGCGGATCATCCGTGGGCCGATGCGCCGAACAACGCGGTGTTCCGGCACACGGGAAACCGCAAGTGGTTCGCGCTCATTCTGGACGTGCCGCGGGAAAAGCTGGGACTGCCGGGGGAGGGGCTGCTGGACGTGGTGAACCTCAAGTGTGACCCGGTCCTGATCGCCTCCCTGCGCGGTGCGCCGGGCATCCTGCCTGCCTACCACATGAACAAGGAGCGCTGGCTGTCCGCCGCGCTGGACGGCAGCGCGCCGGACGGAGAGATCCAAATGCTGCTGGACATGAGCTATGAGGCCACCCGGCCCAAATGCCGCAGGAAAAAAGAATGAAAAAACGCAGTGCCGTGCAGGCACTGCGTTTTTGAAAACACCGGGCGCATTTAGCATACCGGGCCGATGTGGGCATCGGCCCCTACAAACGACCACGGAGAATTCAGAATTATAGAGGGCGGACAGAGTCGTCCGCCCCTACAAATGCGCGTGAAAAACCGTGTGGGTCAGGCGAGAAATTGCCGCATTTCCTGCTTTGCACCGTAGGGGTCGATGCCCATCTGCGGCGCTAAGAGCCGCGCGTTGCGCGGTTGTGCCTCGAAACTAGCCTGCCGGCGTCGCATCGACCCATCAAAATGGTGCAAATCACAGCGGTTTGTCGTTTGCCTGAATTACCCGCGGCAGCGGAGCGCGCGGATGGCGTTCAGGACGGCCAGCACCATCACGCCGACGTCCGCGAAGATCGCCGCCCACATGTTCGCGGCGCCGACCGCGACGAGCGCGAGGCAGGCGAACTTCACGACCAGAGAGAACACGATGTTCTGCTTGACGATGCCGATGCACCTGCGGGAGATGCGGATGGCCTTGGCGATCTGGAGCGGGTCGTCGTCCATCAGGACGATGTCGGCGGCCTCGATGGCGGCATCGCTGCCCATCGCGCCCATCGCGATGCCGATGTCGGCGCGGGTCAGAACGGGCGCGTCGTTGATGCCGTCGCCGACAAACGCCAGCTTGCCCTTTGTGCTGTTGGCTGCCAGCAGCGCCTCGGTCTGCACGACCTTGTCGCCCGGAAGCAGCTCGCTGCGCACCTCGTCCACGCCGAGCTCGGCTGCCACGCTGTCCGCCACGCGCTTGCTGTCGCCCGTCAGCATGACGGTCTTCTGCACGCCCGCGCGGCGAAGCTGCTCGATGGCCTGCTTTGCGTGGGGCTTCACGACGTCGGAAATGACGATGTGGCCCGCGTACTGCCCGTCGATCGCCATATGGATGATCGTGCCGACGCAGTGGCAGTCCTGATACGAAATGCCGAGCTTCGCCATGAGCTTTCCGTTTCCGGCGGCGATGCGGTGCCCGTCGACCGTGGCGGTGACGCCGTGGCCGCTCAGCTCCTCAATGTCCGTGACGCGGCTGCGGTCGATCTCGCTGCCGTAGGCGGCCTGTAGGCTCTTGCTGATCGGGTGGGACGAGGCGCACTCGGCAAGCGCCGCGTATTCCAGAAGCTGCTGCTCGCCGTAGGGGCTGTGGTGGACGCCGGTGACCTCGAACACGCCCTGTGTCAGCGTGCCGGTCTTGTCAAAGACGACGATCTTTGCCTCGGAGAGCGCCTCCAGATAGTTGGAGCCCTTGATGAGGATGCCCTCCTTGCTCGCGCAGCCGATGCCCGCAAAGAAGCTCAGCGGAATGCTGATGACGAGCGCGCACGGGCAGCTCACGACGAGAAAGCTGAGCGCGCGGTAGACCCAGTCCGCCCAGTCCGGCGATGCGCCGAAAGCCATGCGGCCGAGCGGCATCAAAACGGCCAGCGCCAGCGCCGCAATGCAGACGACCGGCGTGTAGACCTTTGCGAAGCGGGAAATGAACGCCTCGGAGCGCGATTTGCGCGAGCTGGCGTTTTCCACAAGGTCGAGGATCTTCGACACCGTGGACTCGCCGAACGCCTTTGTCGTGCGGATCTTCAGAACGCCCGACAGGTCGATGCAGCCGCTGATGATCTCGTCGCCGGCGCGGACGTCGCGCGGCAGGCTCTCGCCGGTCAGCGCGCTGGTGTTGAGGCTTGCCTCGCCCTCCACGACCACGCCGTCGAGCGGCACCTTTTCACCCGGCTGCACAACGATGATGCTGCCCACGGCGACCTCGTCGGGGGCGACCTGGTGCAGCTCGCCGTCCGTCTCGATGTTGGCGTAGTCGGGGCGAATGTCCATCAGCGCCGTGATGTTCCGGCGGCTCTTGCCGACGGCATAGCTCTGGAACAGCTCGCCGATCTGGTAAAAGAGCATGACGGCGATGCCCTCGACATAGTCGCCGCTCCTTGTCCAGACGGCGAGGAAGAACGCGCCGAGCGTTGCCAGCGCCATCAGGAAGTTTTCGTCGAACGCGCGTCCGTTCAGGATGCCCCGTCCGGCTTTTCTCAGGATGTCATAGCCGATCACCAGATACGCGGCGAGGTAGGCGATGAGCTGCGGGACGCCTGTGATGGGGAGAAGATGCAGCACAGCGAGCATGACCGCCGTGATCAGAATGCGCAGGAGCATTTTTTTCTGTTTTTTCGTCATACGATGACCTCCGTGACTTCCTCAGATCGCCGCGCTGCCGCCGTGCGGCAGCGTGCGGCTCAAAGCTCGATCTCGCAGTCCGGCTCGACCTTGCGGCAGGCCTTGAGAACGGCCTTCATGGTCTTTTTCTCGTCCGCGCCCTCGGCAAATTCCACGATCATTTTCTGTGTCATAAAATTGATGGTCGCGGCGGCGACGCCCTCGGTCTTGTTGGCGGCATCCTCCATCAGGTTGGCACAGTTTGCGCAGTCCACTTCGATCTGATACGTTTTTTTCATGGCAAAGTCCTCCGGTTTGAGTTTTAAGGCAACACTGCGCAATTCGGCAAGCAGATTCGGCGAGAGATTTTTCGTCAGGGCAAGGTTTGAAAGGCACAGGAATACTGTATGTATTTCAAGCCTTTCAAACCGCAGAATTGGTGGAAAAGATCCGCCGAAGCGCGAAGACGCAATTGTGCGGTGCTGCCATAGATTAAACGATTGCTTAATCATTACAATTGCAGTATACTGACAGCAGCAAAAAAATGCAAGCGGTCTGCGCCGCTTGCTTCCGAAAAGGCGAACGGAATTTCCAAAACGGAGAAAGGACGCGCAAAATGACGGAATTTACCCTGCCGCATGACCACGGCGAACAGCGGCACGCCGAGCAATTACACCGGGAGCTGATGAACACGGCGCGCTTCGGCGCGGTCTCCGAGATCTTCAAGCAGCTCAGCGACCCGACGCGCGTGCGCATCTTCTGGCTGCTCAGCCACGAGGAGGAATGCGTCATCAATCTGGCGGCGATGCTGGAGATGTCCAGCCCTGCCGTCTCGCACCATCTGCGCTCACTGACGGAGAGCGGTCTGCTGGTCAGCCGCCGCGACGGCAAAGAGGTCTATTACCGCGCCGCCGACACCGGGCAGATCCGTCTGCTGCATGAGATCGTAGAGCAGGTCATGGAGATCGCCTGCCCGGAGCGGGCGCTCGATTACGGCGCCTCGCAGGAGGAGATCATCCGCCATGTTCACGACGATCTGACACAGAATCTCTCTGAGCGCGTCACGATCGAGGAGCTGGCGCGGAAGTATCTGATGAACACGACCACGCTCAAGCGCGTTTTCAAGCAGGTCTACGGCGAGACCATCGCCGCGCACATCAAAAAGCACCGCATGGAGGCGGCGGCCGCGCTGCTGCGCAAGACGCAGGACGATGTTGCCGCCATCGCGCAGGCGGTCGGCTACGAGAGCCAGAGCCGCTTTTCGGCGGCATTCAAGGAGACCTACGGCGAGCTGCCGACCGAATACCGCAGGCGGCGGACGTGAATGCGGCGGATTTGTCGGTCAATTTGGACAAATAGAGCGGAAAAAAGTCGTATACAGTCACAAAAAGAGGCGCACACCCATCGCAGCGGGCTTCTTTGTTTGACTTTTTTTGCGCAAACCCCTTATAATAAAAATGTACTTTTGAAAATTGAACAGCGTTTAGGAGGATCCCGTTCTATGAAAACATCCAACGTCACCCCCCGATTCGCATCCCCGCACGATCTCGACGGACGGCTGCCGCTGCGGCAGGCGATCCCGCTGGGCCTGCAGCACGTGCTGGCCATGTTCGTTGGCAACCTGTCCCCGCTGCTGATCCTGATGGCCGTCTGCGGCATCACGGTGGACGCAGGCTATGAGGCGCTGCGTGTCTCGCTGCTGCAAAACGCCATGCTCGTTGCCGGCCTTGTCACGCTCCTTCAGCTCTATCCCATCGGCCCCATCGGCGCGCGGCTGCCCATCGTCATGGGCACCTCCTCCGGCTTCATCGGCGTCAACAAGGCCATTGCCGTCAGCATGATGGCGGGCATTGCCGCCGGGACCATCTCCACCAATGTGGAGGCCGGCATTTATGCCTACGGCGCGGTGATGGGCGCGTCCCTGATCGGCGGCGTGTGGGAGATGGTGCAGGGCTTCCTCATCAAGCCCCTGCGCAGGTTTTTCCCGCCGGTCGTCACCGGCGTGGTCGTGACGGCCATCGGCCTGAGCCTGATCCCCGTGGGCATCGGCTTTTTCGGCGGCGGCAATGCCAGCGGCGACTATGGTGCGCTCTGGAATCTGTTTCTGGGGCTTGTGACGCTGATCGTCATTCTGATCTTTAAGCACGCCTGCACGGGATTTTTGTCGGTGGCGTCCATTTTGCTTGGCATCATCGCCGGGTATCTGGTGTCCTTCCTGATGGGGCTGGTGCTGCCCCACACCACCGTCATCGATGGCAAGGAGGTCGTCTGCGGCTACATCACCAACTGGGCGCAGGTGAAGGATGCGGCGTGGTTCGCCATCCCGCAGTGGATGCCTGTCAAATTCCAGTTCAACATCGGCGCCATCGTGCCCATGCTCATCATGTTCGTTGTGACGGCTGTGGAGACCGTGGGCGACACGGCGGGCGTCGTGCAGGGCGGCCTTGACCGCGAGGCGACCGACAAGGAGCTTTCCGGCGCGGTGATCTGCGACGGCTTCGGCTCCTCGCTGGCGGCGTTCTTCGGCGTGCTGCCGAACACCTCCTTCAGCCAGAACGTGGGGCTTGTGGGCATGACCAAGGTGGTCAACCGCTTCGCCATCGCGATGGGCGCCGGCATTCTGGTGCTGGCGGGCTTGTTCCCCAAGATCGGCGCGATCATCTCCGTCATGCCGCAGCCGGTGCTGGGCGGCGCGGCGGTCATCATGTTCGCCTCCATTGTCATCTCCGGCATCAATCTGCTGACCACGCAGCCCCTGAAGGGCCGCAACGCCACCATCGTCGCGGTGGCGCTGGGTCTGGGCTACGGCATCGGCTCCGTCACGGCGGTGCAGGCCATGATGCCGACGTGGATGACCTACATCTTCGGCGGCTCCGGCATCGTCCCCGCCACGCTGCTCGCCATGGTGCTGAACATCCTGCTGCCGCAGGACAAGGAGGACTGAGCGGCATCCCGCCGCGCGGAATATCCATCAAAACAAAAAAGCCAAAGCCGCCTCGCGCGGCTTTGGCTTTTTTTATGCGCACAGCCCGGCGGCGGCGTGCGCCTGAATATTTCTCCTTTCTTTGCAAACAATAGCCTTGCAGCCAAAACCGGGGCAAAATGAAAAGCATTGGAGGAGCCACTATGAAGGCAACTGGTATCGTCCGGCGCATCGACGATCTTGGGCGCGTCGTCATCCCCAAGGAGATCCGCCGGACACTTCGTATCCGCGAGGGCGACCCGTCACAGATAACATTGGCACGGTGGGAAAGATTCTGCTTCGCCATGCTGGATCTGTCAAAAAGATGGGGACTGGATTGTACATAGTGACGGAGGATAGGTGGCCGACCGTGGGGATTCGGGAGGGGTGAAATGG
>URLO01000072.1 GCA_900548625.1 uncultured Eubacteriales bacterium
CGCCTGACCCACACGATTTTTCACGCGCATCTGTAGGGGCGGACGACTCTGTCCGCCCTCAAAATCCGGCGATTTTCCGTGGTTGTTCGTAGGGGCCGATGCCCATCTCGGCGCTAAGAGCCGCGCATTGCGCGGTTGCGCCTCGAAACTAGCCTGCGGGTGTCGCATCGGCCCATTGAAATGTTGCGAATTCGCATTGGTTTTCCATAAAACCGAACAATTCCGGCGGGCGGACAGGGTCGTCCGCCCCTACGGCGTAGAATGGAAAACCAACGCGGATTCGCCGGAAAACCGCCATAAAACGGGCGTTTCTTGCGGGTCGATGTGGGCATCGACCCCTACGGTGCGAAACGGGAAACGCGGCGATTTCCCGCCTGACCCACACGATTTTTCACGCGCATCTGTAGGGGCGGACGACTCTGTCCGCCCTCAAAATCCGGCGATTTTCGTGACCGCCTCTACGGCACAAAACAAACAGGAGGTACACCATGTATTTTGACTCTCACGCCCATCTGGACGACAAATGCTTCCAGCCGGACTTTGACGCGATCCTCGCGCGGATGCGGGAAAACGGCGTCGCCGGCATGATGAACATCGGCTGCGACCTGCCCTCGTCCGAGCGCTCGGTGGCGCTGGCGGAGCAGTATGACTGGATCTGGGCGGCGGTCGGCAGCCACCCGGACGACGCCGACCATGTGGACGAGGCGCGTATCGAGCGCTACCGCGCCCTATGTCAAAGCCCCCGTGTGCGCGCCATCGGCGAGATCGGGCTGGACTACCACTATGAGGACGTGCCGCGCGAGGTTCAAAAGCATGCCTTCCGGATGCAGATGGCGCTGGCGCGCGAGCTGTCGCTGCCCGTCGTCGTCCATGAGCGCGAGGCGCATGAGGACGGTCTGCGCATTGTGGACGAATTTCCCGAGGTGAAGGGCGTGTTCCACTGCTATTCCGGGAGTCTGGAAATGGCGAAGGAGCTTGTCCGGCGCGGCTGGTACATCGGCTTCACGGGCGTCATCACGTTCAAAAACGCACGCAAGGCGGTCGAGGTGGCGCAGTGGCTTCCGCTGAGCCGGACGCTTATTGAAACGGACTGCCCGTATATGGCGCCGGAGCCCTACCGCGGGCGGCGCTGCGATCCGTCGATGGTGCCGCAGATGGCGAAAAAGATCGCCGAGATCAAGGGTCTCACGCCGGAGGCCGTCGCCGAGGCCACCACGCGCAGTGCGCACGCGCTGTTCCAATTGTAAAAAAACAACCGTCCGCAGGGCATCCCTGCGGATGGTTTGTGTTTGCAGCGCCGAAAACGCCCGTTTTATGGCGGTTTTCCGGCGAATCCGTATTGGTTTTCCATTCTACGCCGTAGGGGCGGACGACTCTGTCCGCCCGCCGGAATTGCCCGTTTTTACGGAAATCCGATGCGAATCCGAAACATTTCAAGGGGCCGATGTGGGCATCGGCCCCTACGAACGACCACGGAAAAACGCCGGATTTTTGAGGGCGGACAGAGTCGTCCGCCCCTACAAAGGGTATTGGATAGACCGTGTGGATCATGCGAAAAACCGCCGCGTTTCCCATCCTACGCCGTAGGGGTCGATGCCCACATCGACCCGCCGGAAACGCCCGTTTTTACGGAAATCCGATGCGAATTCGAAACATTCTAACGGGCAGATGTAGGCATCGGCCCCTACAAAAGACCTCGCAAAACGCAACGGTTTTCCATTCTACGCCGTAGGGGCGGACGACTCTGTCCGCCCGCCGGAAACGCCCGTTTTTACGGAAATCCGATGCGAATTCGCAGCATTGGGGTTTGTCAGCTTCCGGCTTCCTCCGTGCAGAGGATGACGGGCGCGCCGGTGCAGAAAAGCGTGCCGTTTTGCACGGTGACCGTTCCCCCGCGGATCAGATCCTCATACCGGCCGTCCGGCAGTTCGACTGCGACGGGCGCGGACGCCGCCTTGAGCGAGAACACGCCGACAAAGCGCCTGCCCTCGCTGCCGCGCTGCAAAACGGCGATGTCGTGCGCATCGTCCGCCGCGGCAAGGAACCAGTCCCTGCACCCGAAGCGGTGCTTGATCTCATAGAGCCTGCGCAGAAGACCGCTCAGATCGCGCCCGGTCGCGCGGTCAATCGGCTCGCGCTCAAACAGGCTCGGCGTGTGCTCGTTTTGGAACTCCTGCCCCGCGTAGAGCAGCGTCGTGCCCTTGAGAAAGTAGAGATACGCGGTGAAATTCTCGAGCGCCGCCTGATCCCTGACATACGAGCAGATGCGCGGCTGGTCGTGATTTTCGAGGAAGCGCAGCTTGTTGTAATTCGCGGGATACGTCCCCTCCTGCACGTTGAGGCGGTCAAGATAGTCGCTCAGCGCGCAGCGGCCCTGCAAATAGCGGTCAAAGGCCTCGCGGATGTCGTATTCGTATTCCATGTCGAAGGCGGAAAACTCGTCAAAATCCAGCGCGGAATAGACGCCGCGCCGCCGCGCGAGACAGCCGTAGCTCAGATGCACCGTCTCTGCCAGCCAGATGCAGTCGGGATTGACCTTGGCGACGGCGGCTCTGGCCTGCTGCCAGAACGCCAGCGGCACAAACGACGCCACATCGCAGCGGAAGCCGTCCACGAGCCCTGCCCACATGACGAGCGTATCGGTCAGATACTCCCACAGGGCGCGGTTTTCATAGTCGAGGTCAATGACGTCTGCCCAGTCGCCCATCTTGTTGCCCGGCTTTCCGTCCTTGCCGTGATAGAAGAATTCCGGATGCGCGGCGTAGAGCACCGAGTCGGGCGAGGTGTGGTTGTAGACCACGTCGATCATGCACTTCATGCCGCGCGCGTGGATCGCGTCCACCAGCGCCCGGAAGTCATCCATCGTGCCGTAGGCGGGATTGACGCTGCGGTAGTCGCGGTTTGCATAGGGGCAGCCGAGCGAGCCCTTTTTGCCCTTGACGCCGATGGGATGGATGGGCATGAGCCAGATGATGTCCGCGCCGAGCGCGCGGATGCGGTCAAGGTCGCCGATGACGGCGCGGAACGTGCCTTCCTCGGTGTGATTGCGGACGTAGATCGAGTAGATCACCTGGTTTTGCAGGTGCGGATCGGTATGGACGGCCATGAAATGCGCTCCCTTCGAAACGGTTTTTGTGATGCACATTTTAGCACGCTCCGCCGGTTTTTCAAGCCCGAATTTTTACGGAAAGCAGTGTTTTTTTCGTGCAGCCTGTCAAACACCCAGTAGAATTCCACCACGCACAAATCAGGCGCGCCGCCCGGATGGGCGGCGCGCCTTTTTAAGGCAGCGGTGCTGCCTTAAATATACTGCTGCGTGACGACGTCGATGATGCCGCGCGTGGTGATGCGCAGCGTCGGGATGACCGGCAGCGCCATGAAGCTCAGCGTCATGAACGGGTCGATGCCGCGGCCGACGCCCAGCGCGTGCGCGGAGGCCTTGGCGGCCTCTAGCTTTTCGTTGATCTCGGTCAGCGGCGAGTCGCTCATAATGCCCGCCAGCTCCAGAACCAGCTCGCTCCGGATCTCGCCGTGCTCCGCCACGACGATGCCGCCGTGATTTTCCACGATGCGGTTGACGGCGAAGGCCATGTCCGCCGAGTTCGTGCCGACGACGATGATGTTGTGCGAGTCGTGGGAAATGGAGGTCGCGACCGCGCCGGAGCGCAG
The DNA here is from genome assembly GCA_900548625.1 of uncultured Eubacteriales bacterium. Taxonomy (GTDB): domain Bacteria; phylum Bacillota; class Clostridia; order Oscillospirales; family Oscillospiraceae; genus CAG-170. The sequence goes on from URLO01000072.1 coordinate 3,670, forward strand.
GCCGTAGCCCTGAATGTAGCCAAGGCCGATGTGGTGCGTGTTCTTATGGCGCTCGACGACGGCGATCTTCAGAATATCCTGATCGATGCTGACCTTGTCGGAGTAGCCGTTGTCGGTCGTGACGATCTCGCCGGGGATCATGCCGATGACGGCGCGCGGGCGCGTGTCGCGGAAATTGTCCTCCGTCAGCGGCGTGACATGGAACGTGTCGTGTGCGCGCTGGTCGAGATACGGCTCGATCTGCGGCTTCGGGAAGTCGCGGAGCTGGCCGTGGTCATAGTACAAAACGCCCTTCTTAAAGACCATTTCGACGTTGAAATCCTTGAAATTGTCGATGATGGCGAAGTCCGCAAGGTAGCCGGGCGCGATGGCGCCGCGATTATTGAGCAGGAAGTAGCGCGAGGCATGGTGGCAGGCGGCCTTGACGGCGATGATCGGATCGACGCCGTACTTGTTGATGGCCTCGCGGCAGATGTAGTCGATGTGGCCCTTTTCCAGAAGGTCACTCGGGTGCTTGTCATCGGTGCAGAACATGCAGCGGTCTGCATACTGCGGCGTGAGCAGCGGCGCGAGCGCCTCAAGATTGCGGGCGGCGGTGCCCTCGCGGATCATGATGAACTGGCCGCGGCGGAGCTTTGCCAGCGCGTCCTCGATGTCGGAGCACTCATGGTCGGAGTAGACGCCGGCGGCGATGTAGGTGTCGAGATCCTTGCCCGTCAGACCCGGCGCGTGGCCGTCGATCTTCTTGTGGTGCGCCTGCGAGGCAATGATCTTCGAGACGACCTCCGCGTCATTGTGGATGACGCCGTAGGCGTTCATCATCTCGGCAAGACCCTGCACTCTGGGGTAGTCGTAGAACGAGTCGATGGCGCGGTAATCGAGATTCGCGCCGCTCTCGTCCATCGGCGTGGCGGGCACGCACGACGGCAGCATGAACCGCACGTCGATCGGCAGACCCTCGGTGGCCTGGAACATATAGTCGATGCCGTCGGTGCCCATGACGTTTGTGATCTCGTGGGGATCGGTGATGACGGTGGTCGTGCCGTGCGGCAGGACGGCCTTGGCAAACTCACGCGGCGAGACAAGGCTCGATTCCAGATGGATGTGCGCATCGACAAAGCCGGGACAGACGATCTTGCCGGTCATGTCGATCTCCTGCTCGCCCGCATAGTCGCCCATGCCGACGATCAGGCCGTTTGCCACCGCGATGTCGCAGGTGCGCAGCTCGTTTGAGAACACGTTCACATATGTCGCGTTTTTCAGCACCAGATCGGCCTTTTCGCGTCCGGAGGCCGCTTCGATCACGCGCTGCTTTTTCAGAAGCTTCCTCTGAATCTTGCCGGCGTAGCTTTCCATTGGGACTGCCATGATAGATCATCCTTTCTGCGTTCAGTTTTACTTGTGGCTTATATTAGCAGAGATTATATCACCGATTTTTCTCCCTGTCCATGCTCAAATTTCACGAACGTCGGCGCCCGTTTTCTACGTTTTGACCGCGAGATGACAAATGCGCGGAAACGTGCTATACTGCATGGGAATAGGAGGCGTTTTTCATGAAGCTGCTGATGCACATCTGCTGCGCGCCGTGCGCCAACATGCCCATCGACGCGCTGCGCGCCGACGGCATCGACCTGACCGGCTACTGGTACAACCCGAACATCCACCCCTTCACCGAATACCGTGCGCGGCGCAACTGTCTACAGGAATATGCGCAGACCATCGCGCTGCCGCTTCTGGTGCGCGACGATTACGGCCTGCGGCCGTTTGTACGCGCCGTGGCGGAGGACATCGCGGGCCGGTGCGTCCAATGCTACGAAATGCGCCTGTTTGAGACGGCGCGGGCGGCAAAGGAGGGCGGCTTTGACGCCTTTACCTCCTCGCTGTTCATAAGCCCCTATCAGCAGCATGAGCGTATGCGCGATATCGCGGCGCGCGCGGCGGAGGAATACGGCGTGCAGTTTTATTATCAGGACTTCCGCCCCATGTTCCGCGACGGCCAGACGCGCGCGCGCGAGCTGGGGTTTTACATCCAGAAGTACTGCGGCTGCATTTTCTCCGAGCAGGAGCGCTATCTCAAGCCGTCCCGGATCCTCCCGTAGTTTTCGCAAGGAATCGCCCAAAGCTTAAAACTGCCGCCGTACAGGCTTCTGTACAGCGGCAGCCAGTCTGTCAAAAAACCTCGTAGAGTTCGCGCCCGCGGGCGATGCGCCCCACGTGGTTCCCCCTCGCGGCATAGCCGCTTCGGC
>URLO01000073.1 GCA_900548625.1 uncultured Eubacteriales bacterium
AGGGGACTGTGGTGGATGATGTGCGCGAGTTCTTCAGGCGGATGCGTGGGCGTGAGCACGACGCGGCTGACGCCGAGCTCCGCCGCCTGCTGCACGCCCTCGAGCGAGTGAATGCTCATCTGCGTGGAGGCGTGGATCGGCACCTCCGGCGCGATCTCGCGGCAGAGCGCCACCACGCCGAGATCCTGCACGATGAATGCGTCCACGCCGAGCACCGCAGCGGTGCGGACGACGTCGGCGGCACGCGCCATTTCGCGGTCGGAGACGAGCGTGTTGAGTGTCAGATGCACCTTGACGCCGCGCACGTGGCAGTAGACAATGGCCTCCTGCAGCTCGTCCACGGAGAAGTTCTGCGCGCCCATGCGGGCGTTGAACGCATCATATCCAAGATAAACCGCGTCGGCGCCATTTTGAACGGCGGCGCGGAGCGCCTCCATAGAGCCGGCGGGCGACAGTAATTCGATCATTTCAGCCGCTCCTTGCCTATATTTTTGCGCAGACAGACGTCAGCGCATAAAAATCCGCATACAGTATACCACAAGTTTCTCCGCCGGGAAAGCCCCTGCTTCAAGAAAATTGTAAACGTTTCGTTTCTGATTTGAAAATTGCGCGGAAAAAGTCTTTCCGGCGCGCGCAAATGCCGCCTTGCCGCAGGGCGGCATTTGTGGTATAATGTCAATCCATAAAAATCGGCAGATTGCGACGGAGGAGGCGAACGGACATGCTGGAACAGGATCTGAACATTCCCGCGCAGGACGTGCGGCGGCTTTTGGCGGCGGCGTGCCCGGACGCGGCGCTGCTGTATCTCTATCTGCACACCGGCGGCGAGCCGGAAAAGGCGGCGCAGGCGCTGCGCTTCACCGCGCGGCAGATGGATTACGCGGCGGCGAGCCTGCGCCAGACGGGGCTGTATCCCGAGCCGGACGCCGCACGCGCAGCTGCCTCCGCACCGCCTGTCTACACAGAGCGCGACATTGCGCACGAATACGAGACAAATCCGCAGTTCCCCGCAATGGTCGGCGAGACGCAGCGGCGGCTCGGCAGAGTCCTGTCCTCGGAGGAGCTCAAAACGCTTTTGGGCATTTACCGCTATCTCGGCCTGCCGGTGGAGGTCATCTCCATCCTCATCCACTACTGCACCGAGCGCTGCCGCTCGCGCGACCCGGGCCGCATCCCGACGATCCGCATGATCGAAAAGGAGGCCTATCGCTGGGCAGACCTCGGCATCGATACGCTGGAGGAGGCGGCGGTCTATATGCAGAGCCAGCTCCAGCTTCAGGCGCGTGCGCGGCGCATCCGCGCCGTGCTCCAGATCGAGGAGCGCAAGCTGACCGCCGGCGAGGAAAAACTGATCCACACATGGCTTTCATGGGGCTTCGGTGAAAATGAGATCCGCGCCGCCTATGAAAAGACCTGTATGAACACCGGCTGCCTCAAGTGGCCGTATCTGCATTCCATCCTGAAAAGCTGGCACGAGCAGGGCTTCACGAGCCTGCGCGAGATCGAAAGCAGCGACCGTGCGGCGCAGGCGCGCCAGCCGCGGCCGAAGCCCCAGCAGAACGTCATCCAGCACGGCGACGAGATGGGCGAATTCGAGCGCCGCGCCATGGAAAAGATGATGCAGAAGGGACTGTATAAGGAGGGCGAATGACATGGCGTATTCCGAAGCCGTCTTGCAGCGCGCGCAGGCGCGTCTTGCACAGGCCAAACAGCAGCACGATGACGAAACGCGCAGCCGCATCGCGGCGATCTACGCGCAGCAGCCGCGCCTGCGCCAGATCGATCTGAGTCTGCGTCAGACGGCCGCCCGCGTCATGGCGGTCAGCTTCCGCCGCGGCGAAGATCCCTCCGCAGCCATGGCAGAGCTGAAAAAGGAAAATCTCGCGCTCCAGCAGGAACGCGACTGGATCCTGGAATCCAACGACATCGACCCCGATGATCTTGCCGAAACGCCGCTCTGCCCGCATTGCGGCGGGAATGGCTACGTCGGAGCCGTCATGTGCGACTGCCTCCGCGAACTTTGCCGTCAGGAGCAGAAAAAAGAGCTCTCTCAGCTCATCGGCTCCGGCCGCGAGAGCTTTGACCGCTTCCGTCTGGACGTCTACTCCTCAGAATTTGATCCCAAGCTCGGCGCCTCACCCCGGACGCTTATGCAGTACATCTACAACAACGCCCTTCACTATGCCCGCACCTTCACCCCGGAGAGCGGCTCCATCCTGATGATCGGCGCCACCGGCCTCGGAAAGACCTTCCTTTCCGCCTGCATCGCGCGTACCGTCGCCGACCGCGGCTATTCCGTCGTCTACGACACCGCCATCCATCTCTTTTCTGACTTTGAAACCGCAAAATTTGCCCGCAGCGCCGAGAGCGCCGATGCCTCGCGCAAATATTTTGCCTGCGACCTTCTCATCATCGACGACCTCGGCACCGAAATGACCACCCAATTCATCATCTCCGCCCTCTATCAGGTCGTCAACACCCGCCTCATGGATGGCCTTCCCACCATCATCTCCACCAACCTCCCCGCCGCCGAGCTCAAACAGCGCTACTCTCCGCAGATCGCGTCGCGTCTGCTGGGAACGTATGAGTGTTATAGTTTTGCGGGGGACGACATCCGGATGCTCAAGTAGCGGCGGATCTTTTCCGCCGGAAGTGCGTTGCTCGTCCTCGCGCCTTCTTCTGACGGAAAATCTCCCGCTGCCGGGGCTGCCGGAAGGTTCACGCCCCAAAATGTTCAATTTATCGTTATCGAAGAAAGCGGCGCCGCAGGGCTGCGGCGCACGCATGGAAAGGAATTGCTGTTATGGAAATCACGATCGACCATCTCACGGCCGGAGCCGCGCGGGCGCGCGGTGTGGCGGTCATCATCGATGTATTCCGCGCGTACAGCGTGGAATGCTATGCCTATCACGCGGGCGCGGAGCGCATCTATCCGGTCGGCGATCTGGACGAGGCCTACGCGCGCAAACGTGCGCATCCCGAGTATCTGCTCGCAGGCGAGCGCCACGCGAAGGCGGGCGAGGGCTTTGACTTTGGAAACTCCCCGATGCAGGTGGAACGTGCCGACCTGCGCGGAAAACGCATCATCCACACGACCAGCGCCGGAACGCAGGGCATTGCCGCCGCAAAAAATGCCGATACGATCCTTCTGGCGGCGCTCGTCAACGCGCGCGCGACGGCGGAATATCTCCGGCAGCTCGCGCCGGAGCGCGTGAGCTTTGTGTGCATGGGCTTTGAAAACCTGCGTCCGACGCTTGAGGACACCGTCTGCGCCGAATACATGCGCGCCATGCTGCTGGGAGAGTCCTACGACCTGCAGGCCCGTATTCCGGAGCTGCGCGAGGGTCCCGGCGCGCGCTTCTTCGCACCGGAGGCGCAGTCCTTCGCACCGGAGCGGGATTTCTACCTCTGCACACAGGCGGATATTTTCCCGTTTGCGCTGCATCTGACGCCGGATGAGGACGGCGTGCCGTACAGCCGCCGCGTGGACGTGTAGAGAAAAAAGATCTCGAAAGAGTCGCCGAAAGGACTTGACACCGCAGGGGGAATATGTTATTATCGTAAGGCTGATTTATGTGTCAGCTGCCTGCGGGTGTAGCACAACGGCCAGGGCACCAGCCTTCCAAGCTGGGGACGCGGGTTCGATTCCCGTCACCCGCTCCAACCATGCGCCAGTAGCTCATTCGGATAGAGCAACTGCCTTCTAAGCAGTAGGTGGGGGGTTCGAATCCCTCCTGGCGTGCCATTGCCGGGCGACCGGCTGCGGCGATACGCCGCGAGGAAATGAATATGGTGGGTGTAGCGTAGTTGGTTAACGCGTCAGATTGTGGCTCTGAAGATCGAGGGTTCGAGTCCCTTCACTCACCCCATTTCTTTTTTTTATATCAGGATTTTTGCCGATGCGCATGTACGGGGATGTCGCCAAGCGGTAAGGCACAGGACTTTGACTCCTGTATGCGTAGGTTCGAATCCTGCCATCCCTGCCATCTGACCCGCTAGCTCAGTCGGCAGAGCACCTGCCTTTTAAGCAGGGTGTCCGGAGTTCGAATCTCCGGCGGGTCACCATATCATCTGAACACTTTGGATCAATTGACGAAAAGCCCAGTTGTTTCAAGGCTTAACAGTCGTAAGGAACTATAAGTCTTGCGGTTCGGGCAGAGAACGGTGTGGCCGTGAAGGTCACGCCGTTTTTCTGCGTCCAATGGTAGATTCTGCGATCATGGGTTCTGCCAGTACGGGGATTTCCACCTCGTCTACGAAGTTGAAGATGATCTCCACCTTCTGTCTGCGCTTACCGTCAGACTTGTCTGGTGCGTGGATGATGATCTTCTTGATATACTCGTTGACAATCGTCTGCGTCAGCTCTGTGACATCCACATACTTTTTCGTCAGCGCAATGAAAGCGTCCAGATCGTCGCCCATCGCCTGCCGCTGTTCAACCCATTCTTCCGTTGTTTCAATTTCGAGCTTTAACCGTTCCTGCTCCGCTTCATAATCAGCCGTCATTTTCTTATACTTTTCTTTGCTGATCTCACCGAGCGCATAGTCCTCATAGAGCCGGGACATGACCACATCAAGATTGGCAAGGCGTTTTCTTGCCTGCTCCACGCGCTTCTGATCTTCCCGGATGTCCCGTTCCTGATCGGCGCGGCGGTAATGCAGCCATTCCTCCTGAAAGCCCTCCACGTCGTCGCGGATATACTCGTTGACCGCCTGAATCCGTTCCAGCACCAGCTCCCGCAGCACATCCTCACGGATATAATGCGCCGAGCAATCGCCGCGTCCGCTTTTATATTTGGAGCAGACGTAGTGATCCTGTTTGCCCTCAAAGCTCTTGCAGGTAGCAAAGTGGAGCTTGCCGCCGCAGTCCGCGCAATACAGCAGCCCGGAGAACAGTCCCTGCCGTTCCGCTTTTGAACCGCACCCCATCAAGAGGACAGAGAAAAAATATAAAATTTCCCCGGTCAGCAGCCGAGCGCTGCTGGCCGTTT
>URLO01000074.1 GCA_900548625.1 uncultured Eubacteriales bacterium
CGTGGTTCCCCCTCGCGGCATAGCCGCTTCGGCCTGCGCTAAAAAAGTGCCGCCGGCACTTTTTCTGAACGCTGCGGTGTCGGACAAAACACGCTACGTCCGGCAAGTGTGGAATTTGTGCGCAAACCGCGCACAAATTATGCGCGCAGGCGGGCGCAGCCTTTTCAAACGCGAACCAAGCCCCCGCGGTTCGCGTTTGAGAGCTTGTCAAAAAGACTTTTTGACAAGCTCAAACCGCGCCGCCCATTTGAGCGGCACGGCTTTGTGCGTCATTCGGTCCTCAGTGCGACGACGGGATCTTTCTTCGCCGCAAGACGCGACGGGATCAGTCCCGCAAGGAAGGTCAGCAGCATCGAAATGCCGACCAGCACCGCCCCTGCCGCCGCAGGAAGCGCCGCGCCGAGCGCGGCAATGCCGGTCAGGTGCCGCACGAGGGCGTTGATGGGGAGGATGCACAGGAGCGTCAGCCCGATGCCGAGGAGCCCTGCGGTCAGCCCCTCGATCAGCGTTTCGGCGTTAAAGACGCGGGAAATATCGCGTTTTGACGCGCCGATGGCGCGGAGGATGCCGATCTCCTTGGTGCGCTCCAGAACGGAAATATAGGTGATGATGCCGATCATGATCGACGAGACGACCAGCGAGATGGCAACGAACGCAATGAGCACATAGGAAATGGCGTTGACGATGGTCGTGATCGAGCGCATGAGCAGCGCCACATAGTCGGTGTAGGTGAGCTGCTCGTCCTCGGAGACGGCGTCATTGTAGCGCGCGATGCAGTCCCCGATGGCGTCCTTGTCTGCGAAGGTCGCGGCGTAGAGGCTGACCTTCGCCGGTCTGTCCGGCTCGACATAGCCGAGCATATCCAGAACGTCGCGGCAGGTGCGCTCAGAGTACTGCGCGGGCGCGTAGGTCTCGTACAGGTAGTCCGTCTGTGCCTGCGTGCGCTCCGCGCTGTCCATCGCGGCGGCAAGCTGCTCGGTGCTCATCGCGCCGAGCTGCTGCAAGACTCCCTCAGCGTACTGCTGCGCGATCGACTCGCGCACCATCTGCTCGACATAGCGCGTGCGCGTTTCCTCGTCCATCTGCGCGATATACGCCCGTACCTCGCCGGCGTCCACGCCCATCTGTCCGGCATAGGCGTCCGCCATCTGCGCCTCGATCGTCTCGCGCGTCATGGACTGCATGGTCTGCGCGGTCATTGTGTCCAGATATCCGGCATCGGGCTGCTGCATCATGCCGCGGTACATATCCGCCTTCTCCTGCGCCGTAGCGCGCGTCAGAAGCGTCGTAATCGCCTCAGCCTTTTCCTCCTCGGTCGGTTCGGGCGTGTCCTCCGTCCGGAAGGGAAGCCCCAGCAGCACGTCAGTCTCCGGCGCGGCAAGCTGCGCGCGGACAACGCCGCTGTTTTCAGTCTTTTCCATCACATAGCGGCTCAGTGCGCCCGTGTAGCCGATGGCGCCGCTGAGCATCGAGGACGAGGCGTCCGGATTCGGGCGTACGATGCCGGAGATCTTCAGCGTCGTGCCCACATCGTCCGAGCCGTAGAGATAGTCGAGCCCCGCATCTGTGCGGGAAAGATCGGTGTAGCCGCCGTCTGCGTCCTTGCGGTACTGCTCACAGGGGAGGATGAGCCGGAACGTCCTGCCGCAAAGCTCCTCGTAGCTCCAGCTCAGAGCCTTGGTCGAGACCTCGACCTCGTTCATGGCGTCCTGTATCGCGGCGTTCATCTCCGCCTCGGTCTTGAGTCCCATCGCGTACATCACAAGGTCGGAGATCTCGCTGCTGCGGCTGACGACGAGCACGACCTCGTCATAGCGCTCCGGCCAGTGGCCGTAGAGCACGTCGTACTGCGATTGGACGAGCGGCGAAACGCTCTCGCCGTTTTCGCCGGGAAGCAGCTCCTCCCAGACGTCCATCGCGGTATAATAGCCGCCGAAACGGGAAAAATAGGCGCTGTAGTCACCGCCGTAGAGGCTGGACATCATGTTCTGCATCAGCTCCATGACGTCGGCCTTGACGATGCTGCCGTCGGCGTCCTTCGCGTAGATCGGGAGCGTCAGGTCATACGAATACCGGACGGCGGAGAGATACTGGTGGATCTCGCTGTCCGGGTCGTCCAGATACTTCTGAAACGCGGCCAGATCGTTCGTCTGCATCTCGGTCTGGTTGAGGCTGTTCATCAGCTCATACATGACCGTGGAGGCGTAGATCCTGCCGTCCTCGTGCCGCTGCGTCCTTGCTTCATCATGCGCGCCCATCAGCGCCGTGACCATCGCGCTCATGTCGGTGCTCTCGGCCTCGATCGTGATGGGATAGGACGAGAGCGTGTCCTCCTGCACATCGTCGATGTAGTTCTGAATGCCGTTGGAGAGCGCCAGAATGAGCGCAATGCCGATGATGCCGATGGAGCCTGCAAACGCGGTCAGGAGCGTGCGCGTCTTTTTGGTCATGAGGTTGTTGAGCGAGAGCCCGAGCGCCGTAAAAAACGACATCGAGGTCTTTTTCGGCTTTTTCTGCGGCACGTCAGGCGTCTCCGGCGGCACATAGGGGTCGGAATCGTCCACAACGCTGCCGTCGAGCAGCCGGATGGTGCGCGTTGCGTACCGCGCGGCAAGGTCGGGGTTGTGCGTGACCATGATGATGAGCTTTTCATGCGAGATCTCCTTGAGCAGCTCCATGATCTGCACCGAGGTCTCGGAGTCGAGCGCGCCGGTCGGCTCGTCGGCAAGCAGGATCTCGGGGTCGTTGACAAGGGCGCGCGCGATCGCCACGCGCTGCATCTGCCCGCCGGACATCTGGTTCGGCTTCCTGGCAAGCTGGTCGCCGCGCCCCACGCGCTCCAGTGCGCGTCTGGCGCGCGCACGGCGCTCCGCGCGCGGCACGCCCGAGAGCGTCAGCGCAAGCTCGACGTTTTGCAGCACCGTCTGGTGCGGGATGAGGTTGTAGCTCTGGAACACGAAGCCGATGGAGTGGTTGCGGTAGGAATCCCAGTCGCGGTCGGTGAACTGGCGCGTGGAGCGCCCCTTGATGAGCAGGTCCCCGGTTGTGTACTGGTCAAGCCCGCCGATGATGTTCAGCAGCGTCGTCTTGCCGCAGCCGGATGGCCCGAGCACGGCGACGAACTCCTGCCGGCGGAACGCCAGCGAGACGCCGCGCAGCGCGCGGACGGTGGAATCGCCCGCGGAATAGTCCTTTACAATGTTTGTGAGCCTCAGCATCCTGACCCCTTCTTTTCCAAGCAAATGAAATTGATTTTAGAAACAATCGTAGCGCGTTTTGCATATGAAATCATGAACAGAGTGTAAAAAACGGAACGGAACGCCAAACAAACGCCGGATTTTGGGGCACTTCGTGAAAACCATCGAATTTTTCGGGATTTTTCAGCACAAATCCGGCCGATTTCTGTCTGTTTTTGGCTATATTATCACTAGACATCGATAATTGAATACAGTATAATTCTAATTGAATCGATAGATTGCGTCGGGATTCTCCGGCGAAAGTTTTGAAGGAGGAACTTATCATGTCTGTTAAAGTTGCTATCAATGGTTTTGGCCGCATTGGCCGTCTGGCTTTCCGTCAGATGTTCGGCGCTGAAGGCTACGAAGTCGTCGCCATCAACGACCTGACCTCCGCCAAGATGCTCGCACACCTGCTCAAGTACGACTCCACGCAGGGCAACTACGTTGCCAAGGGCCACACCGTTGACTTCCACGAGGGTGAAGGCGAAGACAACTACATCGTTGTCGATGGCAAGAAGATCGTCATCTACAAGATGCCGAACGCCGCGGAGCTGCCCTGGGGCAAGCTGGGTGTTGACGTTGTCCTCGAGTGCACCGGCTTCTACACCAGCAAGGCCAAGGCTCAGGCTCACATCGACGCCGGCGCCCGCAAGGTCGTCATCTCCGCTCCGGCCGGCAACGATCTGCCCACCATCGTTTATAACGTCAACCATGAGACGCTGACCAAGGAAGACAACATCATCTCCGCTGCTTCCTGCACCACCAACTGCCTCGCTCCGATGGCCAAGGCTCTGAACGACCTGGCTCCCATCGAGTCCGGCATCATGTGCACCATCCACGCCTACACCGGCGACCAGATGCCGCTCGACGGCCCGCAGCGCAAGGGTGACCTCCGCCGCAGCCGTGCTGCCGCTGTCAACATCGTTCCGAACTCCACCGGCGCTGCCAAGGCCATCGGCCTCGTCATCCCGGAGCTGAACGGCAAGCTCATCGGCGCCGCACAGCGCGTTCCCACCCCCACCGGCTCCACCACCATCCTCAACGCCGTTGTCAAGGGCGCTGTCACGGTTGAGCAGATCAACGCACAGATGAAGGCGGAAGCCACCGAGTCCTTCGGCTACAACACCGACGAGATCGTCTCCTCCGACATCATCGGCATGCGCTTCGGCTCCCTGTTCGATGCCACCCAGACCATGGTCCTGCCCCTGCCGAACGGCGACACGCAGGTTCAGGTCGTCTCCTGGTACGACAACGAGAACTCCTACACCAGCCAGATGGTCCGCACCATCAAGTACTTCTCCGAGCTGGGCTAAGCGTATCCTCCGCGCACCGGCTGCCGCAGCGGCCGCCAACAGACAGACAAAAAGGCCTCCCGCCGGACATCGTCCGGCGGGAGGTTTGCGCTTGTCAAAAAAGTCTTTTTGACAAGCTCTCAAACGCGAACCGCGGGGGGCTTGGTTCGCGTTTGAAAAGGCTGCACCCGGCTGCGCGCATAATTTGTGCGCACACTGCGCACAAATTCCACACTTGCCGGGCGTTTTGTGTTTTGTCCGATGCCGCAGCGTTCAGAAAAAGTGCCAGTGGCACTTTTTTAGCGTAGGCCGAAGCGGCTATGCCGCGAGGGGGAACCAC
>URLO01000075.1 GCA_900548625.1 uncultured Eubacteriales bacterium
TCAAGGAAAAATGACGCGGCACGGCGTGAAAAGGCCCGCTGTCCGGGTGCGTTGGGAGTTTTCAGATACACCCTAGGCTATGGGCGCTTCGGAGCCCCCATGTGCCCGGAGGGAAATATTGCGGGAAAGACCCGCCGGAGCTGCTTTTCCCAGCCTTGATCGAGATGCGGGTTTTCCAGCGCGAGGGCAAGACAGCCGCGTCCCAGCGCGGCCTCTCCGCACGCCCGGCAGACTTTCAGGACGGAAAGCTGCGTCCTGCCGATGAAGGCGCTCTTAAAAAGCTGCGATGCAAAGCGCGCGTCTTCCAGCGCGATCAAAAGCGGCAGCGCCTGTTCGGGGTCCGGCGCGGCAAGCCAGTTCCAGTCGCGAAGCAGGGTCTCGGCTGCCTCGGGGCTGGATTTCAGGGCAGGCTCTGCAATGTCAAGAAGAAACCGCCACATCGTCATGCCCGTTTCCGTGTCGCGGGAAAAGACATCATCCAGAATGTACGCCCATGACAGGTCGTCAAGCTCCTCGGCGGTCTCATGCGGGACTTCCTCCGGAAATTCGACCAGCAGGATCTCACGGCAAATGTCCTCGTTGGCAGGAAAACGCCCTTCCGACAAAAGACGCTTTGCCCGGTCTACGTCAGGATGCAGCAGGACGCGATTTTGCCATTGCGCGTAATATGCCTCTTGCAGCGCATTTCGGTAGACCTGCGCATCGCACGTCTCCTCGTCCTCCTTTGTGCCGAAATAGGCGTAAACGGAGGAAAGCCGGAACAGCAGCGTATACAGCCCGTCCGGCGCGACGTTGTTATAGTAGTCCTCCGGCGGACGAATGGAGAACAGCTCTGTCCAGAATGTGCCGCATTGTCTTTCGGAAAGCGCTGCTTCCTCACGGAACAGGATGCCGCGCCCGGCAGCGCGCATGATTTGCTCTGCGCGTTCTCCCAGATTCAGATCAGTGGTCGTGTTCAAAAATGTCCGCAGTTCTTCTGCCTTTTGCTCATCCGGCAAAGAACCTGCATGATGGATGCCGGCAGAGATGTGATGCAGCAGCACCTTGCCGAGAAGCTGCGCGAGCGTGTCTTTTTTCGGCGCAAGCTGCGCCAGCGCCTCCTTCAGATCGAGCCATGTTTCTGAAAGCTCGACATGGTAAACAAATGAGAGCCTCAATGTGAGCTGCACCGGTTTCTGCACCGGTTTCTGCACAGGTTTTCTTCTCAAGACCCCGGAATCTCCGCACCAGCCGCACTCCCACTGCGACCCCCGAATCATGACGGGACTACCGCACCACGGACAGAGCATAAACGTTCACTCCTTCCACTGAAAAACGGATTTTCCTGCATACATAATATCATTGTAGCAGCTTATGCCGGAAAAAGCACGGCTTTTGTTCAAAGTTCAGTTGAGCCTTACCCATTTCTCTGCTACAATAGCCACATAAGAAACACGCAGCGGAGGTTTTGTTATGATCCGTGAAATATGCAAAGACGAATTCTTTTTATCTCAAAAGGAAGAACCTGCCACGGCTGACGATTTGGCAATCGCGCAGGATTTATTGGACACGCTGGCCGCGCACAAGGATGGCTGCGTGGGCATGGCGGCAAATATGATAGGCGTCAACAAGCGCATTATTGCGTTCGACAACATTGGCGAGTACATGGTCATGTTCAATCCCGTGATCGTCAAAAAATCCGCGCCGTATGACGCGGAGGAGGGCTGCCTGTCCCTGACCGGCATGCGGAAAACAAAGCGTTATCAGACCATCAAGGTGCAGTGGCAGAATGAGCAGTTCCAGACGCGCATTAAAACGTTCACCGGCTGGACGGCGCAGATCATTCAGCATGAGATCGACCATTGTGAGGGGATTTTGATATGATTTTATTCTTTTCCGGCACCGGAAACAGCAAATATGTCGCCAAGCGAATCACAGACGCGCTGGGCGATGAGATTTTGAATTTGAATGACCGCATCAAATCCGGCGACACCTCGCCCATCGAAACCGGCGAGCGAGTTATTATTGTCACGCCAACGTATGCCTGGCGTATTCCGCACGTCGTGCGCGACTGGCTTCGGAAAACGGAGCTGCGTGGCGCAAAGCGGTCATGGTTCGTCATGACCTGCGGCAGCGAGATCGGCAATGCTGACAAATATAACCGTGACCTCTGCGTGGAAAAGGGGCTTGTCTGCATGGGCACGGCGCAGATCGTCATGCCGGAGAACTACATTGCGATGTTCTCCTCGCCGCAGGCAGACGAAGCACGGCAAATCGTCGCCAGAGCCGAGCCGGATATTGACCGCGCCATCGCCGCGATTCAAGCCAATCAGCCGTTCGCGCCGACGCGGAACAAGCTCTACGACCGCTTCATGAGCGGCGCGGTCAACCCGATTTTCTACAAATGCTTTGTCAAAGCGGATGCCTTTACTGCGTCAAGCGCCTGCATCGGCTGCGGGCAATGCGCGAAGCGCTGTCCGATGAACAACGTCACGTTCAAAGACGGCAAGCCGGTTTGGGGCAAAGCCTGCACGCACTGCATGGCGTGCATCTGCTACTGCCCAAAAGAAGCGATCGAGTACGGCAAAAAGAGCGTCGGCCAGCCGAGGTATCACTTTGAGGCATTGTAGGCGGTAAGGAACACATACGGAAGTCCATCGCGGGAAGCGCCCAAGGCTTTTTCCTTTGTCGTGACCCCATCATAGCGCGCTCACCCGCCCCCTGTGACGAAGTCAGATCCAAGCAAAAAATCCGGCGCCTTTCAGCGCCGGATCGTTCACTGTGTCAGTTGTTGCAGACTGGGCAGCTGTCAGCGATGACCGGAACGGGAGAAGTTCCGGTGCGCCCTGCATCTCAGTGGCAGCCGTGGTGCCCGCAGCCATGCTCGCCGCAGGCATGCGCGCCGTCACCGTGCGCATGATCGTGGTGGTCGCAGTGTACATCGGGGTCATAGCCCAGATTGCCGGCCAGCAGCGCGGCGACCGCCGCGTCGGCATTGCCGCTGACACCGCCGTAGAGCTTGATGCCGGCCTCCGCCAGCGCCATCTGTGCGCCGCCGCCGATGCCGCCGCAGATCAGCGTATCCACGCCGCGCTGCATCAAAAAGCCTGCCAGTGCGCCATGGCCGCTGCCGTTGGTATCGACCACCTCCGCACGGACGATGCTGCCGTCTGCGACATCATAGAGTTTAAACTGCTCGGTGTGGCCGAAATGCTGGAAGATCTGTCCGTTTTCATAGGTAACTGCGATTTTCATAGTAATTTCTCCTTTGGTTTTGTGATCGGTTTCGGGTCCTTCGGTTTCGTGGATCCGGCGGCACTGCCCGCAGCGCGAATGCTCCTGCCCGCCGCAGATGCGGTAGCTTCCGCCGGTGATGCGCAGCGGCCTTGCATGGACAAGACACGCCGCGAGCTTTCGCCGTGCGCTCTCGTAGATCTCCTGCACGGTCGAGCGGGAAATGTCCATCTGCGCGGCGCACTGCTCGTGCGTCTGCTGCTCCAGATCCACCAGACGGATGGCCTCGTATTCGTCGAGCGTCAGCAAGATCGGCTCTGCGTCCGCACGGCCGCTGGGGCAGAAGGTATCGACCTGCGGCATCTCACAGATTCTGCGGCACCGTGGCGGTCTCGGCATGGCTGCGCCTCCTTCGTTTTCGGTATATACCGATTATAACGCGAAATCCCAGAAAGTCAATCCGCAATTTCCAGTATGACGGGTGAAAGCTTAGAAAATATACGAAAAAATTTTACATGGATTTGCTTGTTTACGGTGCAGCGGCGGTTTATGATGGATATAAGAGGTGAAAGAGATGACTTATGAAGAAATTCGCCGGGACAAGGCGATCCACACGTATATTTCTCAGGCCGATGCGTCGCTCAGCGCGCTCGGCTTTACCGAGCACAGCTTTGCGCATGTGACGGCGGTGGCGGAGAAGGCGGGATACATCCTCCAGACGCTCGGCTATCCGGAGCGGATGGTGGAGCTGACGAAGATCGCGGGCTATCTGCACGACATCGGCAATCTGGTCAACCGCGTTGACCACAGCCAGAGCGGCGCGGTGATGGCGTTCCGCATTCTTGACAATATGGGCTTTGAACCGGAGGAGATCGCGCTCATCACGACCGCCATCGGAAACCACGACGAGGGCACCGGTGTGCCGGTCAATCCGATGTCGGCGGCGCTGATCCTTGCTGACAAGTCTGACGTCCGCCGCAGCCGCGTGCGCAACACGGATACATCCACGTTTGACATTCACGACCGTGTGAATTACTCCGTCACGAAGTCGGAGCTGAAGATCAACGAGGCGCACACGCTCATCAAGCTCAAGCTGACTGTTGACACGCACATGGGCTCGGTCATGGACTATTTTGAGATCTTCATGGCGCGCATGATCCTCTGCCGCAAGGCGGCGGAGCGTCTGGGGCTGCAATTCAAGCTGATGATCAACGAGCAGCAGCTCATCTGAAAACAGAACATCCAAAAACTCCCGCCGGATAAAATCCGGTGGGAGTTTGTTTTGACAAGCTCAAGCGGGAATGCGGAAAACTCAGATCACGTGATACGCCTTCAGGAGCTTTTCCACATCCGTGCCGGAGATCTTGTCCAGTGCCTTTTTCAGCACCATTTTTTCTGCAAGATTCAGCTTCATATCGGTGATGGGCTTGCCGTCGCGGAGCTTGACGGTCGCGTTCAGAAGGTCGCGCACGTCGTAGACGCTGCCCCAGACCTCCGGCACGCCGCGGTCGACGTTCAGCAGCGTATAGACGCCAACATGGCGGGACGCATGGGATATTAGGTGGTGGAGATGGTGTAGCGCGGCGTTTCGGCGG
>URLO01000076.1 GCA_900548625.1 uncultured Eubacteriales bacterium
CAGCCTTTTCAAACGCGAACCCAGCCCCGCGGTTCGCGTTTGAGAGCTTGTCAAAAAGACTTTTTTGACAAGCTCAAGTCCCTCCTGCCTTCGCAGGAGGGACTTGCTTATTCCTGTTTCGGTTTTGCGGCGGTGCGCTTTTTTCTCCGGTGCGGGCGGCGCGGGAGCGCAGCCTGCGCCTTGTAGCTCCGGGCGGCGTCGGAATCCCCCTCATAAACCAGCCGGTTGACGCGCAGCGTCCCGTCCGGATCTGCCGCAAGACGGATGCGGACCAGATATGACCCATGCTCCGGACACTCCGCCATGGTCATATAGCGCCGTCCGGGCTGGCTGAGCCACTTGCCACACGTCATCGGCGCGCCGCACTGCGGACACGGGTTTTCTTCGCCGCTCATCGCAGTGAGTGCGGCGTTCTTATCCGCAAAGCCGTGATAGACCTGGCGCTTGATACAGCCGGGCAGCTCCGCGCCATGGAAGCCGTTTTCATGCTCCTTCGCCGCCTGCTCATACGCCGCGATGCCCTCGGCAAGGCGGAGCCTGCCGCAGATCAGCGCCGTGTGGTATGCATCTCCAAGCGCGTCATGCGCCGGGCGGCTCGGCTCAATGCCCATCATTTCCATTGCCGTTTTCAGCGCGCGCTGGGCGGTCGCGCCGTCGGTCTGGGCGTTGAAGATGAGCTGGGCGTTGAACCAGCGGCTCACCCAGCCATCCTCCAGACCGTGGAGCGCCAGATTTTCGCGCAGGATCACGATGTCATCAAAGCCCCACGTCAGGAAAACGCAGTCCTCGCCGCACCATGCGCGAAAACGCTCGGCCGCCTCGGGGAACGGCACGCCGGAATCGCGCAGCATGGCGTCCTTGATGCCTGTGAGGCTGCTGACCTTGCGGTTCATTTTCTTAAAATATTTCGGTCGGATCAGGATCTGGAACTCGTCTGCAATGCTCTGGTCCTCCAGAACGCGCACTGCGCCGATCTGCACGATCTCACCACGCATAGGCGACGGCAGCGGCCTTTTTGCCGTGGGCGAGCCCGGCCAGGGCTGATTCCATTCCATGTCCAGGACAATATACTGCATAGCGGTTACCTCAAGCTTTCTCAGTATATATCCTATCACAATTCTTTTCCCATGTAAACTACCATCTTCCGCCGCTTCGTGGCAACGGAGCCTTCACGCGCATAGAATGGCAAAAATCGGAAGGCGGTATGTGTATGCCCTTTTTGTTTCTCAGCCCATCCACACAGGATTTTAACCCCTACGTCACGACCGGAAACGAGCAATACTGGATGAATCAGCTTGCCGACCGGATGGAGCCGTATCTGCACGCAAGCGGCGTCAACGTCACGCGCAACGACCCGAACGGCAGCGCCGCGCAGTCCATCCGGCAGTCAAACGCCGGACGCTACGACTTTCACCTCGCCCTGCACTCGAACGCCTCGCCGGAGGCGCTCGCGGGACGTCAGCGCGGCATCGACGTCTATTATTTCCCCACGAGTGAGGAGGGTCTGCGGATGGCGAACATTCTGGTCGATGTTCTGAAGACCGTCTATCCCCTGCCCGAGCGCGTGCGGGCGCTTGCCTCTGTTCTCATCGGCGAGGTGCGGCGGACGCAGGCCCCGTCGGTGCTGGTGGAGCTCGGCTATCACGACAACGCGGAGGATGCGGCGTGGCTGACCGGCAGCCTTGATGCGGTCGCGGCGGCGCTCAGCGAGGGCGTGACCGAGTATTTCGGCCTCCCGTTTCTCCCGCCCGTCCCGGCCCGGGAGGGCATCGTTTCGCTTGCCTCCGGCTCTTTGTATCTGCGTGCTCTGCCCACGAGCGAGGCGCAGGCTCTGGCGCAGATCCCAAACGGCGCCTCCGTCCGCATTCTCGGCACATTCGACACCTGGTACAGCGCGGAATATGACGGGCTCTACGGCTTTGTTGCCAGCCGCTACATCACGCTTTCGTCCGAGTAATTCCCGAAAATCAGGACACAGCACGCATGTTTTCCCGAATTTCCCTGCGGAATACTTGACACGTTCGATATAATAATAGCAGTAACCTGTGCCGCGGCAGACGGGCTCTCTCCCCGCCGGCCGCCGCCACAAGCAAGGAGCATCTATATGCACAAAAGGATCCTCGCGCTGGCGCTTCTGATGGCGCTGGCGCTTTGCGGCTGTGCTGCCGCTCCGGCCGCGCCGGATGCAAACTGCATCGCCGCCACGACCTATCCGGTCTGGCAGTTTACCTGCGCCGTGACAGAGGGAACGCCGGTCACGGTCGAGCGCGTGATCTCGGAGCCCGTCTCCTGCGTTCACGACTATTCTCTGAGCGTCGATCAGATGAAGCTCCTCAGCCACAGCCGCGCTGTGGTGATCTCCGGTCTCGGGCTGGAGTCCTTCCTTCTGGACGTTCTGCCCGAGGGCGGCTGCATCGACGCCTCCGCCGGGATCGAAACGCTCGAAGGCGGCGAGCATGAGGCGCACGAGCACGGCGCGCATGCACACGAGCACGGCGAGGAAGACCCGCACATCTGGCTCGACCCTGCCCGCGCCGCGCAGATGGTGCAGAACATCGCAGGCGGTCTTTCTGCCCTCTATCCGGAGTATGAAGGCACGTTCGCAGAAAACGCGGCGCACTGCTGTGCGCGTCTGGACACGCTTCAAAAAAGCGGTGAGGCGCTGCTTTCCGGTCTCTCCTGCCGCGAGCTTGTCACGTTTCACGACGGTTTTTCCTATTTTGCGGACGCATTTGACCTGCACATCGCCGCAGCCATGGAGGTCGAGGCCGGCAGCGAGCCGGCTGCAAAGGAGCTGGAGGCCATCGTATATCTTCTGCGCGAGGAAAACATCCCCGCCGTCTTTTCTGAGGCCAGCGGCAGCGACGCCACCGCGCGCATCGTGGCGGGTGAGACCGGCGCGGGCGTGTACACGCTCGATCTCTGCATGGGCGAGCGCGACTATTTTTCCGCAATGCAGCACAATTTGAACACGATCAGGGAGGCGCTGAAATGAAGCCCATCATCCACCATCAGGGCAGCGACTGCTGCCACACCTGCTGTCTGAAGATCGAAGATCTCTCCGTCCGCTTCGGTGCAGAGGAGGCGCTGGCAAACGTCGATCTGCACATGCACTGCGGTCAGATCGTCGCACTCATCGGCCCGAACGGCGCGGGCAAGTCCACGCTCATCCGCGCCATCCTCGGCCAGCAGGAATACACCGGCCGCATCACATTCCACGGGCCGGACGGCCGCGAGCGCAAGCTCCGCATCGGCTACGTTCCGCAAAGCCCGAACTTCGCCAAGGGCGACCCGATCAGCGTTCTGGATCTGTTCGCCTGCTGCATCTCCCGCCGCCCGGCGTTTCTCCGCCCGACAAAGACCCTGCGTGAAAAAGTCCTCGCCTGTCTTGCGCACGTCCACGCCGAGAGCCTCATCGACCGGCGCGTCGGCGCGCTCTCCGGCGGCGAGCTGCAAAGGGTGCTGCTGGCGCTGGCGCTTGAACCGATGCCGAACATGCTCATTCTCGACGAGCCGCTTTCCGGCGTCGATGTGGAGGGCATGGCGCTTCTGATGGACATGCTCGATGAGATCCGCCACAAATTTGACCTGTCGATCCTGATGACGACGCACGATTTTTCGATGCTGGAGCGCTATGCAGACCGTGTTGTGCTTCTGCGTGAGCGCGTTCTGCGTGCCGGAACGCCGCAGGAGGTCTTAAGCTCCGACGAATTCGCACAGGTCTTTCACATGAGAGGAGGAAGCGCCGAATGACCCTCTGGTATACGCTTTGCGACGCGCTGCATCTGGAATTTCTGTCCATGAACTTTATGAAAAACGCGCTCCTTGCCGTGCTCATCATGGCGCCGCTGTTTGGCCTTCTGTCCACGATGATCGTCACGGGCAAGATGAGCTTTTTCTCCGACGCGCTGGGGCATTCCGGCTTTACCGGCATCGCCATCGGCGTGCTCTGCGGCGCGGCGCTGCCCATCGTATGGGCCGTCGGCGTGGCGGTTTTGTTTGCACTGCTGTTCTCCTACGTCCGCGCGCGGACAAATCAGGCGGCGGACACCGTGATCGGCGTCTTTTCCTCCACCGCGGTCGCGCTCGGCATCTTCATCGCGACCATGGGCGGCGGGAGCTTCACAAAATTCAACACCTACCTCATCGGTGACATCCTCTCGGTCACGCCGCTGGAGCTTGGGCTTCTGGCGCTGGTGCTGTTGGGCGTGATCGTTTTGTGGTGCGTCTCGTCCAACCGCCTCGTCCTCACGGCGATCCATCCGGCGCTTGCCAACTCGCGCGGCATCTCGGTGCGCTCGAATGAGACGCTTTTCACCGTCTGCATCGCGGTCGTGGTCACGCTCGCCATGAGCTGGGTCGGGCTGATGGTCATCAATTCCCTGCTCGTCCTGCCCGCAGCCTCCGCACGGAACGTCGCGCGCAATCTGCGCCAGTATCACCTTCTGTCCGTCCTCGGCGCGCTCGGATGCAGCCTTGCCGGTCTTGTCACCGCCTACTATCTCGGCTGCTCGGCGGGCGCAGCCATCGCGCTGTATCTCGCGCTGTTCTTCACGGTCACCTTCTGTATGCGCAAGTCCCGCGCGTAAGCAAAGAAAAACCTCGCAGAGCCTGCTGTGTGCAGTCCTGCGAGGTTCATTTGTCTTTTGAAGCGGCGCAGGCGTCTGCCTGCGCCGCGCTCTGCAATTTCTCAGCCGGTCACATCCGCTTCGTTGAACGGATCTCCGCACTGGGGGCAGAACTTGGGCGGATGCGCCGGGTCTTCCGGCTCCCAGCCGCACTTGTCGCACTT
>URLO01000077.1 GCA_900548625.1 uncultured Eubacteriales bacterium
GTAGGCCGAAGCGGCTATGCCGCGAGGGGGAACCACGTGGGGCGCATCGCCTGCGGGCGCGAACTCTACGAGGTTTTGGCCCGTCTGCTTGATTTCGATGCTGCATCGCAGCACGTTTCTGCATTTCGCGCAAGACGGCGCGGAATTTTTTGTCACGCTCAGATAAAGTGCGTCCAGAGGTGCGGCTCCGTCTCGGGCAGGCCGAACGTCCTTTTCCCAAGCTCGATGCACTGCATCAAAAACGTCATGTTCCGCGCCAGCACGCGCATGGTCTGCCGGCCCTCCTCGTCCAGCTCGGCCTCGCCCGGCTCTCTGCCGTAGATGCTGTTCCAGTACTGGCTGGAGACGACCGGCATACCGGAGATCGTGAAATACTTGTTCAGCTCGTCAAACGTCGCCGAGCAGCCGCCGCGTCTTGCGCACACGACGCTCGCGCCGACCTTCATGCGCTTGTCAAAGCGCGTGCTGTGAAACAGCCGGTCCAGACACGCGATCAGCGTCGCGTTGGCCGAGGCATAGTAGACCGGGCTTGCCACGACCAGACCGTCCGCCTGCTCAAACAGCGGCGCAAGCTCGTTCACGGCGTCGTCAAAGACGCACCGCCCCGTCTCCGCGCACTTGCCGCAGGCGATGCAGCCGCGGATCGCCTTGCCGCCGATCTGCACCGTTGTGACCTCCACGCCGTTTTCGCGGAACACCGTTTCCATCTCCCGCACGGCAATGGCCGTGTTGCCGCCCGCGCGCGGGCTTCCGTTGATGATCAGTACCTTACTCATGTCTGCGCCTCCTTAAATTCGTGTTTTCTACCCGATGGAGAAACGCTCCCACGAAAGGGGAACCTTCGTGGGAGTGGGAGCTTGTCAAAAAGGCTTTTGACAAGCTCTCAAACGCGAACCGCGGGGCTTGGTTCGCGTTTGAAAAGGCTGCACCCGCCTACGCGCATAATTTGTGCGCACACTGCGCACAAATTCCACACTTGCCGGGCGTTTTGTGTTTTGTCCGATGTACACGCCACCGGACAAAACAAATTGACATTTTATTCGCGCCTGCGGGCGCGAACTCTACGAGGTTTTTTGACAGTCTGACACTCCCACGAAATGGGAACCTTCGTGGGAGTGGATGTCTGACGGGTCAGCTTTCAATAAATTTTATGATCTCGTCGAGATCGTATTCTCCTTCATCCATGTGGACGACGAGCGTTTTTTCCGGCGGAAGCGTCTTGGCCCACTCGTCGTAGAGCGCCTTGAGCTCATAGACGTACATGAGGTCAAGATCGTCCTCATACGCGCGGCCGCGGCCGCGGATGTGCTCGAGGATCGTCCCGATGGAGCAGTCGAGATAAATATACTTATCGATCTCCGGCATGAGCGCCGAAACGCCGTTTGCCAGCTGGCAGAGCGTCCGGTATTCATCCTCGGTCATGTCGCCCTGATCGCGGCGGTACTGCGCGATGACCAGATTTTCAAGGAAGCAGCGGTCAAAGAAGAACAGCTCCGCCGTCTCCTCACGCCACTTCGGGCGGTCAAAATAGAGCGCCAGAAACGACACCTGCGCGTGGAACGTCCAGCGCTTCGTGTCCGCGTAGTAATCCGTGATGAAGGGGTTGTCCTGCGGGCGCTCCTCATGCCACGCCGCGCGGCTTCCGAGACGCCCGATCAGACGGCTGAGAAGCGTTGTCTTGCCAGAGCCGACCGTTCCGCAGATCGCTATGTATTTCATCGCTCCGACGCCCCTTTCTCCGTTTTGCGCAATGCGCAAAGAAGTGCCCGCTTCGCAAGCCTTCGCCCGCGAAATTTGCAGTTTTCCGCTTTTTCCCGTCAGTCGAGACACTCAAACCGCGCCGCGCCGCGCGTTTTGATCCAGCGGAGCAGCAGCCGGTCGAGCGCGAAGAACACCGCGGCCAGCACCGTCAGGAACACGCGCGTGTCCGCATCCGGCAGCACCAGCACATACAAAAGCGCCGGCACAAGGATCAGCCCCATCAAAATGAGCATCGTCAGCAGCACCGCCGAGCCCTGCTTGACGGCCTGCATCTCGTTGAGCCACGTCAGATTCGGGTGGCGCAGGTTTTCGGCAAGGCCGACGTCCGCCGTCACCAGCGCGAAGGCCGCCGTGCAGAGCGCGGCAAACAGCGCCCGCCCGCCGAGAACGGATGCGGAGGCCGCCGCCGGCAGCAGCGCCGCCGGGAGCACGATCAGGAGGTGCATCCGCCGCTTTGCCAGCAGGATCTCGCTCGTTGCGACCGGCGCGGTCCGCACGATCCAGAGCTTCGACCCTTCGAGCGACACGGACGAGGCCGCAAAGACCATCGTACACAGGAGATAGCAGATGCAGCCCGTCACCAGCGCCGTCAGAACATCCGGCGTGATGTGCAGGATCCCGGTGAGCGCAAGCACCTTGCCGCGCCCGAACAGCAGCAGTCCTGCGCCTGCCACGCAGAACACCACGCCAAGCCCCGCGTTCAGCATATATCCCGCGCTCGAACCGAGGCGTGCAAACTCACGCCGCAGAAGCGCCGCGCGCGGCGTGGCGGTTTTCATTTCCTTTTCGCGGTAGCGGATCTTTGCCGCGCCGCGCTTCGTCGTCACAATGCCGATGAAGCTGCGCGAGAGCAGCGCATAGCTCAGCACGAACGGCACCAGCAGCAGGACGAGCGACGCTGCAAGCGCAGCCGCGCTCTCACCGGTCATCGCCCTTCCCAGCCAGACCAGCGGCGACACGCCGCCAAGCGTCTGCGCGAGCTGCGCGCCGTGCGCGGCCAGCGCCGTGACATACCGGTTCATCCGGCTGATCACGACGAAATACGCCGCGAGGAACACGACCGAGAGGATGAGCGTCATGATGTTTTTGCCACGCATCCGGCTCGTCAGCAGTGACAAAAGCCACGCAAACAGGCACGTCACCGCCATGGTGAACAGGTTCAGCGCCGGAAGCAGCACCACAAAGGCGCAGATGCCGAATGCGCTGGCATGTCCCGCGAGGAGCCACGCCGCAAGCGCCGGGATCGCCACGGTGAGCTGAAACACGGCGTTGAAGATCACAAGCGCCGCCATCCGCGAGCCGAGGATGTACCGCGGCGGCACGGGCATCGCCAGAAGCAGCTCGTTGTCGCGCGCCTCAAAAAGCTGCGTCTTTGCCGTAAACACGCTGCCGATGAACATGAGCGCAAACGAGACGATGGCGTACATCACGAAATACAGCCACGCATACGCCGTCCCGGCGAAGGCCTCCGCCAGCACGGAAAACAGGCCAAAGAACATCCCGCCGAAGGCAACGAAGCAGTACAGGAACAAAAGCGCGTACAGCACCTTCCGTCCAGCGCCTGCCTGCTTTTTTCCGCCGCGGCGGCGTCCTGCGCCGGAGTAATACGCGCCGAAGGCGGCAAGGCGCGTCTTGAGCAGCGTCTTAAACATGGCGCTCGCCCTCCAGCTCCAAAAACACGTCCTCCAGCGACTGGTCACCCTTGACCGCCTCCATCGTGCCGGAGGCGACCAGCCTGCCGGAGCGGATGATGGCGACCTTGTCGCAGAGCTTTTCCGCGACCTCCAGCACGTGCGTTGAGAAAAAGATCGCGCCGCCGCGGTCACAGTGCTCGCGCATGATGGTCTTGAGCTGGTGCGAGGCCGTCGGGTCAAGGCCGACGAACGGCTCGTCCATCAAAATGAGCTTCGGCTCGTGCAGCAGCGCCGAGATGACAGCCAGCTTCTGCTTCATGCCGTGCGAGTATTCGCTGATGGGCTGCGCGAGGTCGTCCGTGAGGCCGAAGCGCCCGGCGTAATTGCGGATGCGCGTCTCGCGCTCCGTCTTTCCCACGCCGTAGACGTCCGCGATAAAATTCAGATATTTGACGCCGGACAGGAACTCATAGAGATCGGGATTGTCCGGGATGTACGCCATCACCTGCTTGCAGGCGATGGGGTCTGTGCGGATGGACTTCCCTGCCACGGTGATCTCGCCCGCGTCAAAGCGCAGGATGCCGCAGCAGGATTTCAGCGTCGTGGTCTTGCCCGCGCCGTTGTGGCCGATGAAGCCGTAGATCTCCCCCGGCGCGATGTGCAGCGACAGATCATCGACCGCTTTTTTCTCGCCGTAGGCTTTTGTCAGATGTGCAATGTTCAGCATGGTTTCTGCGTCCTCCCCGTTGTTTTTCTCGTCTTATCCGGTGTTTCCGGCTTTTTGATCTGTATTGTTTTGGCTGTATTTTTTAGACGCACTGCGCGAGAAAAAAGTTCTGCCTCCACGCAGTTTTTCGTCAGAATTTCTGTTTCCGCAGGCAGTGTCCTTCACATTTGGAATTTTCGCTTTGTACCGCCATCGTCGTCCGCTCCGAAAAACGCGGGCCAATACTGCGGCCTTGCCTGTGCCTTTCCAAAACTTCCTGAACACTCAACAGGGCCGCGCTTCCGAGGAAGCGCGGCCCCGCCGTTTGGAAGGAAAGAATGTTA
>URLO01000078.1 GCA_900548625.1 uncultured Eubacteriales bacterium
TACATCGGAATGACGCACCTTTCTGTGATTTCTTTTTGTTCGCTTTTAATTACCGATATCTTTATTTTAGGGAAATATGTTGCGGATGCAATGGAATTTTCAAGCGCTGATATGGAAATTTGTTGCCTTTTGTGGTATTCTGATACAGGAGGCGGGTATCATGGCAGTTTACTTCAAGAATTCCTATAAATCCGACGGCGCCGTTCTGCCGCTGTCGGTAAAAAATGTCGGGTTTCAGCAATGCACACCCGGCTACCGCTGGGGCGCGGGCGTGCGGGATCACTATCTCATCCACTACGTTGTCTCCGGCCGCGGGACGTTCACGGCGGCCGGGCGGGCCTTCCCCGTGCGCGCGGGCGAGGTCTTTCTCGTCTGGCCGAACGTCGTGGTGAGCTACGAGGCAGACACGGAATCGCCGTGGGAATACTACTGGCTCGGCTTCAGCGGGCCGGATGCCGCCGCCCTGCTGGCGCGCACGGACCTGCGCCCGGACGCGCCCGTGCTGCACATCGACTTCGGGCGGACGTTCCAGCGCTACATCACCGCGATCTATGACGCGCGCGGGCAGTCGGCGTGGAGCCGGACGCAGATGCTGGGCTATGCCTACCTGCTGCTCGGCAAGCTGATCGAGGGACATGAGGAGATCGCCTCCCCGTCGGATATGGTCGAGCGCGCGGCGGAGTTCATCTCCAACAATTACACCGCGCAGATCACCATCGACGACGTCGCCGCCTATGCGGGCGTCAGCCGAAGCTGGCTCTACCGCGGCTTTCAGCGGCGCTTCGGCGTTTCGCCGCTGGCGTACCTCGAGGACATCCGCCTGCAATACGCCATGCAGCTTCTGACCCGGACGGCGCTCCAGATCCGCGAGATCGCCTACTCTGTGGGCTATGTGGACGCGCTGTATTTTTCCAAGGTCTTTTCCCGCCGCACGGGGCTCTCCCCGACCGCCTACCGCGCCGCATACGCGCAGACAGAGGACGACGGAGCGCCTTGATGCTATCATGACCATGAACGCAGGAAACATGCACAAAAATCGGAGGCAGATATGGACAAGATGCTGAAAACCACGCTTCGCCGGGATGCGGAAACGATCACTGCCTCGGCCATTCGGGCCGTGCTGCCGGATGCAGCGGTGCAGCGCGCGCTGAAGGGCGTCCGTTTCCCCGGACGGGTGATCTTGGTCGCAGCGGGCAAAACCGCGTGGCAGAT
This sequence comes from uncultured Eubacteriales bacterium, assembly GCA_900548625.1. Taxonomy (GTDB): domain Bacteria; phylum Bacillota; class Clostridia; order Oscillospirales; family Oscillospiraceae; genus CAG-170. The sequence goes on from URLO01000078.1 coordinate 1,213, forward strand.
GGCCCACGTCACCTGTGCAGCGCTGGAGACTCCGGTCACGCAGGGCATCGTCATCACGAAATGCGGCCACGCGCGCGGAGCGCTGCCGCGCCTTCGCATCGTGGAGGCCGGTCATCCGATCCCGGATGAGAACGCATTTTCCGGCACGCGGCAGGCGGTCGAGCGCCGCACGGTCTACGCCTCCGACGGCTCCTCCAAGGAGGCCGTGATTGCCTACAGTCTGGGCGACTACTGCACCACGGAGGAGGGCGGCGTCAACGCCTCCCTTATTCTGAATCTGGAATTCACGCGCGACCATACAAGCGGCGTTACCACCCTGACGGATGTCGGCTACACACCAATTGCGACGGTCGACTTCGGGCCGGAGGCCAAGCAGCGCTACGCCGTCGTGAACATGGACGATGCCATCGCGCTCTATGAGAGCAACTACTACGACCGTATCCCGGAGGAAATCTACCAGACCCTTCTATCCCTTCGGGAAAAGCTGGCCGATACAGTTTTCCCGAAGGAGGATTCCGAAACAAAATAATTTGCGTGCAAATTGGCATGATACGGTTCTTTTTTTGCTTTATCTATTGACGTTTCGTATTATGTATGTCATACTCCAAATAGATGATAGATTGTCCTTATTATGATGACATTAATTCAGATCATTTAGTTTTTCAAACGGAAATACGCTATTATAGATTATCTCACAACTACATTCAATCCGGTAACTACTATTACTGCAAAGGTTGCGGTTACAAAAATCCAACAATGGTCACTGGGGTGGTGTTTGAATGAAAAAATGTTTGATTTGCATCATTCTGGCGGCGCTGCTGCTCTCCGCCTGCTCTTGCGGTGCGCCTGCGCCCTCGGAAAGCGGTGCGCCTGCGCCCTCGGAAAGCGGTGCGCCTGCGCCCTCGGAAAGCGGTGCGCCTGCGCCCTCGGAAAGCGCCGCTCCGGCTCCATCAGAGAGTGAATCGCAGCTTTCCTTCCCGGAGGCCGGACACATTCTGGATGTGGACTGCTCCGGCAATGTTCTGCCGGAGGATGACGGTACGCGCAGCGTAAGGCTCCGGTGGGTGACGAGCGAGAGCGAGGAACTATCGCATGACTTCCCCCTTTCCGGCACGCCTTCCGGCGAGGCTGCGCCGGTTCTGCGGCTCCGGCAGGAGTGGTCCACCGGCGCACTCGTTTTCTGGGATTCCACACCCGTGTCGGACACGGAGGATCGCGCCTACATTCTCGGTCTGCTGGAAAATCCCGCGTTTTCTTCAACTGAAGAAGGCCTTCCCAATCTCATTCTGACCGTGACGGACGGCGAAACCACCACGGAATATCCGGTTTTCGCGAAGGACGCTGCCGAGGATTTCTTCCGGCTCAGTGCGCTTGCCTATAAATACGCCGCGCCGCAGACCCTGACGGCGGGCGACCGGGGCTGGCACGCCGGGTTCGACACGGATTACCGGCTGTGCCTCCGCAGCGGTGAGCTTCACGCCGATCTCGACCGGGCGCAGGCGCTCGTTCTGCTCCGCGCACTGTTTGGGGAAGTCGGGCAGAGCGCGGCTTTTCCGGATTATACCGGCGCACCGCTGTCCCCGGAGCTGCCGGAGGAAAGCGTCTGCCTGACGGAATACTGGCTCGAGCCGGACGACGATACACCGAAAATCCACGAGCAGCACTATTATCTTCTCCCCAATGGGACACTCGCACGTCTGACCGGCACGGTAAATTATCTTTGGAGTTACGGCAGCTCTGGCATTGAGATAGAAAGCCTTACTCCCTCCTGGCCGCGCGTCGCAGTCGCGGGGGGCGCATTCGACTGGGAGCTTCTCCGTTCCGCTTTGCATCAGCTTACATAAAAACCGGTAGTGTCAAGGTTTATGCGCAAATTTGATTCTGGTATCTGGCAGAAATCTATTACAGGGGGTGCTTCGGCGCCCCCTTGGTTACGTTTGGGCGGTCGGGGCGCAAAGGGTCAAGGGCGGCATCGAGGAAACGCTGACCTATTGTGATTTTCCCAGCGAGCACTGGACGCGCATCCGCACAAATAACGTGATCGAGCGGCTGAACCGGGAGATCCGCCGCCGGACACGCGTGGTGGGGACGTTCCCTGACGGGAACTCCGCCCTGATGCTGGTCTGCGCGAGGCTGCGCCATGTGGCAGGTACCCAGTGGGGCTGTAAGAAATACATGAACATGAAGCACTTGGAGGCGGCTCTGGACGACGCCTCTATTGCCGGCTGACTTCAGGTCTGCCGGAGCCTGCAAACAATTTTGCGCATAAATCTTGACGGGACCAAGCCGACATATACATATAAAGGAGCTGCACGATGGATATTCACGACCGTGTCTGCGGCGTGGTCGAGGCGCTGAAGGAAGCCTACCCCGACCCGCGCTGTGCATTGGAATATAAAAAGGACTATGAGCTGATGATCGCGGTGCGGCTTTCGGCGCAGTGCACCGACGAGCGCGTCAACAAGATCACGCCCGCGCTTTTTGCGCGCTACCCGAGTCTCGAGAGTCTCGCAGAGGCGGACATCGCCGAGGTCGAGGAATACGTCCGTTCGTGCGGCTTTTATCACAACAAGGCGCGCGACATCGTCCTCTCCTGCCAGATGCTTCTCAGCCGCTTCGGCGGAAAAGTCCCCGGCACGATGGACGATCTGCTGACGCTTCCGGGCGTGGGCAGAAAAACCGCAAATCTGCTGCTTGGCGACCTCTATGGCGTCCCCGGCTCGGTCGTCTGCGACACGCACTGCATCCGCATCTCGAATAAGCTCGGCCTTGCTGAGGGAAAGGAGCCGGAGAAAGTCGAGCGCCAGCTCCGCGCCATTCTCCCTCCGGAGGAATCGTCCGATTTCTGCCACCGGATCGTGCTGCACGGCCGCGCCGTCTGCACCGCGCGCAAGCCCGCCTGCGAGCGCTGTACGCTCCGGCCTTTTTGCAGGAGCTATACCGGGGAATAGATATTGAAAGCGCCGCGCGGAGTACAGACTCCTAGTGGCGCTTCAGACTGTCAAAAAACCTCGTAGAGTTTCGCCGCGCACGGCGAAATAAAAAGTGAATCAGTTTTGTCCGGTGGCGTGTACATCGGACAAAACACAAAACGCCCGGCAAGTGTGGAATTTGTGCGCAAG
>URLO01000079.1 GCA_900548625.1 uncultured Eubacteriales bacterium
AAGTGTGGAATTTGTGCGCAAGCAGCGCACAAATTATGCGCGCAGCCGGGTGCAGCCTTTTCAAACGCGAACCCAGCACCGCGGTTCGCGTTTGAGAGCTTGTTAAAAAGACTTTTTGACAAGCTCGCTGCCCCTGTGCGTTAGCACAGGGGCAGTTTTTGTTTCTCATGCAGTTGCCGATTCTCTTGCCGATGCACCGGCATGGACGGTATACTCCGTCACGCTGCGGAGCGTCTCGCCGTCGATCTGCAATGGCCGCGGCCGGTCAAAACGCACCGTGATCTCATGGCCGCGCAGAATGTGCACGCACTTTGCATGGCTCACGTGTCTTCCGGAGAAGATGGACGGGAAAATCGCCAGCGTTCTGAGCTTGCCGCTGCCCTGCATGACCATCACGGACACTGCTCCGTCCTCGCCCAGCCGGTCCTGCGCAGGCGTGGGCATCATGCCGCCGCCATAAAAGCGGCCGTTCATCGTCGGCGCGAGCCAGACCTTTCGGAATTCATGCCGCACACCGTCAACCGTGACCACCGCGTTTGCCGGTTTGTAATGAAACAGCAGGCCCTTGATCGCAATGGCCGTGTAATTGATCTTTTTTCCGCCTGCATCGCGCAGCGCGTCGCCTTTTTCACAGCAGTAGCCGTCAATGCCGTATCCGACGCCGTTCAGAAAGCGGTATGTATGGCCGCAGGCCTCCACGAGCGGGAGCTTTTTCCGATAGAGGTCGATGCAGACCGGCTCCGCCCCCTTTTCCAGACCGAGGTCACGCAAGAAATCATTCCCGCTTCCGACGGCGTAATAATAGATCGGATTGGGGAGCATCGCCTCCGCCGTGTCGTTCAGAAAGCGATTGAGCGTGCCGTCGCCGCCTGCGAGGATCACCTTTGCCGAAGGCCCGATGCGGTCGAAAAAATCCGCATAGCTTTCAATGGCGGTGATGTCCCGGAATTCAAACTCCTCTGTGCAGACGGCGCGCAGCTTCATCGCCGCGTCCTTTCCGGCTCCGCTGCCCGCCTTTGGATTGTAAAGCACATATGTTTTCATGTCGCGCTCTCTTTCTGCCATGTTCTGTCCCGCCTCAGACGTTGACGCCGGTTTGCAGCGTCTGCCGCATCGCCTCGCGCACCCGCGCGCCGATCTCCGCCGTGCGCTTTCCCTCCAGCTCCTCCGCCGCGATCACCGCCACGGTGCGGAGCGTTACCTCCGTCTGCCGCCACGGCGCGTTTTTATGGATCTTTTCCGTTCCCTCCACCGTCATCACGACGATGGGCGCATGTGCCATCTGCGCGATCTTAAAGACGCTGTTGTGGAATTCCAGCAGCACACACTGCTTGCTTCTCGTGCCCTCTGGATAGATGCCAACGCAGTTTTCACCGCGCTCCAGAAGCGCCGCCGCATTTTTGACGCACGCCAGCGCTTTGCGCGGGTTCTCACGGTCAATGGCCATGCAGCCGCACTTTCGTATCAGACGCCCGAAAATCGGAATGCGGAAGTTTGCCTGCTTCGACACAAACGCGACCCTGTGCGACTTGAGCGCAGACCATGTCACGATCGGGTCATAATTCGAACGGTGATTGCTCACCAGCAAAAACGGCCCCTCCGGCAGCGTCTCCAGCCCCTCTGTGCGTAACTTCACCCTGCTGACGCAGAGGCAAACGCGCACCGCGCCGTCAAGCAGCCACCTGTAAAACCGCGACTCGCTCGGATATTCTCTGCCGGGGTCAACTGCCAGCGCTGCAACAGCCAGCAGAAGGATATATGCCGCCGCAAGCGCAAGCAGCGCCAGAAGTGCGTATCCAAGCCACCGCATCACACCTGCTCCCCTTTCAAAACCGCATAGATCGTCTCAGCCGGCGTCCGCGCCTGCGTCCGCTGTTCCGCCTTCGCCATCGCGGCCAGCCGCTCCGGCCTTGCCAGCAGCGCCAGTGCCGTCGCGGCCAGCGCCTGCGGCGTGTCCGCCGTCTCTGCCGCGCCGAGTCCGAGGAAAAAGTCCAGATTGTGCTCCTCACAGCCTGCGACCGCATCGATGAGCACCATCGGAAGCCCGCTTGCCATTGCCTCCGTCGTGCTCAGTCCGCCCGGCTTCGTCAGCGTCAGCTCGCTTGCCTGCATCCACTGCGGCATATTTGTCACAAGTCCCTCGATGCGCACATGGCTGTTTTCGGCATGGCGCTGCAATTTGCTTCGCAGTTCCTCGTTCGTCCCGCAGATGACGGTCAATGTCTGCTTCTCCCCCAATGCCGGGCCGAGCAGCTCCGTCAGCTCGCAGATCGGGCCGCAGCCCATGCTGCCGCACATCATCAGAAGGTTCTGCCCGTCCTCGGGCAGGCCGAGCGCACGCTTTGCCTCTCTGCGGCCGCCATGCTTGTAAAACGCCTGCTTCACCGGCAGACCGCAGGGGACGATTTTCTCACGCGGCACGCCGCAGTCAACAAATTCCTGCGTCAGAAGCGGCGATGGGATAAAATAATAGTCCAGCTTAGAATCCGCCGCACACGGACTGCATGTATAGTCCGTCGCAACGAAGCTCGTGCGGATGGGCAGCGGCTGCCTTCTCTGCATGTCTGTCAGCGCCAGCGCCGGAAAAACGTGCGTGCAGATCACGTTGTCAAATCCGCCGTCTGCAATGTATTCCCGCATCCGCTCTGAGCCGGAGGTCAGATACTTGTAGACCGGCGTCCCCTCGCGAAAAATCGACTCGCGCTCCTCCACGTCCTGATAGCCTGCCTTGAACACACGCGGTGCATAGCGGTAGATGCGCGTATGCCAGTTTGAAATGAATTTTGATGCGCGATCCGAAATGAATTCCAGTGCATCCGCGATCTGGCACACCTCACCGTGTGCCTCATAGATCTCCCGGATCGCCTTTGCGCAGGAGTTGTGCCCCGCACCCGTGTTGCAGCTCAAAATCAGTGTCCGCATCAAGCTTCCCTCCTCTGTTCTCTTGCCTTTCGCTTTTCCTGCATGGCAAGCAGCTTCTGAAGTCTCGGCCGGTTATAGCGCTGGATCATGATATACGCCACATTTCCAAGCAAAATATACACTGCTGTCCAAAGTGCGCCCCACATGCCCGGTACGATCCACAAAAAGCCAAGCCCCGTGAGCGACAGCAGGGCATGCACCGCCTCGGCAACGCACGTCTCCTCGATCATGCGCGGAAGATCATCCATCATCTCCGGAGTCAGACGCTTCGGGGGCATCAGCTTCGGAAAGACCCGGCTCATGTCCGGCACCTTGTTCTGCCACTGCTTGACGCGCAGCGCCTGATAGAGCTTTTGCTCCCATGGCCTGACACGGAACGGAAAGCGGTCGGCGCAGAACCAGCGCTTCGGCACGATCCGACCAAGCAGAAAACCGAGGATGCCCGTCCCCGCCAGATACAAAAAGCAATACAGGATCTTCATCAGACGTTCCTTTCCGGGTGCTGTGCCCAACATGTCTCATCTTCTTTTTAATGATAGCGCAGCAACCGCAACGGAACTTCAAATACAGTTCAATTTTTGTTGATAATTTGGTATTTCATTTCCATTTTCCGTCATGCCGCAAAGCGCGCATAAAAAAGGAGGGCATACGCCGTGTGCCGATAAGACAGTAATCTGAGAAAACTACAAAATCGGCATCTGCCAAGCAGGATTGGACAACAAAACAGGCGGCACTCAACGTCGGTTGGGTGCTGCCTGTTTTTGTACATCTAAGGGTTGAGAATCACCTGTTTTTTGCGCTGAAAAGCAAGGATAGCGAAAAGGGTGAAATAGTTGTCGCCTCTGCGCGGTTCTTTTGTGAAACAGCGAATCACGGCATAGTGAATGTTCTTCGCTATGCCGTGTAAGTCTTTACAAATCCGCAAGTAATCCCACAAAACCGTAAAGTCGATAGATAGGTATTTCGATGCAGAGTATGATTGACACTGTTAGAATCGAAAAATCAGATTTTAGCACAAAATAATATTGCTAAATGGCGATAACTTCCGTCGCGCCTATTGAAAATAGAATGATTGCTGTGTTATGCTGTGTGTACACACGAACGAGTGGGCACGTTTGACGATCTGATCTACAATGACCTGCTGACGTATGCCGTCATCGTTTTGAATGGCGATTCAAAGGCGCATCTCGAAGTGGTCACGGA
>URLO01000080.1 GCA_900548625.1 uncultured Eubacteriales bacterium
CCGAAGTAGGCAACGATATCATCGTAAGTAGCGTCAAAAATATTATTATTGACCTCGTTCATCCAGACGTAGCCCTTTTGCACCTGCTCCTCGGTCACAATGCCGTCTCCGTCGGGGACATTCGTGTTCGTCGCCGGCGTGCCGGTATTGCCGCCATCCGTCTTTGTGCCGGTGCTGCCGTTTGCAGAAGCCTCACCGCCAATGGTGTCGGGCATGGACTTGCCGGCCTCGATCATCGGCAGATACCAGTCATCATAGTAATAGGGGTGTCCCTCTGCGTCCATATCATCCCACTTGAGTCCCCACGGACGCAGATAGATGTCGTAATGGAACTCGTCGTCGCCGTCCTCATAATCGCCGTCGATCCAGATCATGTTGTCATACTCGAGAAGACCCGGATCCACGATCCAGTCGGCATGCGCCAGACCGATGTTTGTAAACCAGCCGCCCTCGGACATCACCGTGCCATGCTCGCCGGTACCGGCTGCGTTCAGGCTGACCTCGACGCGCGCCGTGGGCTCATCCTTCGTGTAGTCCTCGTCCCAGAGCGTGATGGTTCCCGTGTAGTCCGGGCCGATCTCGATAAGACCGCAGATATCCCACCAGCTGCCCTCCATGCTCTCGTATTCGCCATAGCAGCCGGTCATCTTCCACCAGCCGTACCATTCGCCGTTCCACCAGTCGAGCAGCTCGTCGCCGGTCTTGCTCGGCGCGCCGGTCGTGATGTCACCGTCATCGGGGTCAGATGCGTTGTCCGCTGACACGCGCTCAAGCTTGGAGGGCTTGATGGTGATCGTGCCGTTCTTTTTGCCGAAGACCTCCGAGAAGGTGACCTCGACCTTGCTGGTAGCGTCACGGAGCACAAACGAGGTGCGGACCTCAACAGTCTCGCCCGGCTCGACCTCTACCATCTGGGAATCGACCGCCGACTCGTAGGTGTCATAATCGAAGATCACGGTCGCCATTTCCAGCTCCTCGCCGTCCTGCTTGGCGCTTTCCGAAACCGACCAGAGATACTCGGCAGCTTCCTTGCTCTTGTTCGTGAAATCCAGTGTCAGAACGAGCGCATCGTTGCCGTCAACGTCTTCCATGATGCACGCACCCTTGTAGACGAGCGTATAGTCTCCGAGCTTGATCACATCGGAATCTTCATTTTTGTCTTCCTTGTCTTTGCCGCAGGCCGTCAGGCTGAGCAGCATCAATGCCGCAAGAAGCAGGCATAGAAGCTTGGTCTTCGTCTGTTTCATAATTTCCTCCCAATATCCTTCAAGGATGCACAAATCTGCTGATTACCAGAAAATAACACGCAATCCCGGCAAAAAACAGGAGTGCATACATGAGCCATTTTGATTTCCTCATTTCTTTACACGCTGAATAAGGTTACCGTCCTTGTCGGTGAACTTGCCGCAGAGAATCTTGATAAAGTCAACAAGGTACCCGATGCCGAACAGTCCAGCCGTCAGCGTGTAGAGAATGCCCGTACCGATCTTGCCGACATAGTAGCGGTGGACGCCGAGACCGCCACAGAAGAGGCAAAGCAGGAACGTTGTCGTCCAGTCCTTGGAGCCTTTCGCGCCGGTAGGAGTCTCCGGCGCGACATAATCCTCTACCTCTTCGCCGTTCAAAATCTTCTTCACGGTTTCGGTCACGGTGTCGATGTAGCCGCCGCGCTCCGTTGCAAGGCCGACTGTCGCACCCTTGAGGCCCTTCTGCAACACACTATTCTTATCGACGCGCATACCGCCAACCGACATCTTGGCCTCCGTAATGACCGGCTGAATCCGGATGTGCGTGCCGTCCTTGAGGAAAAGCCAGAGACCAACGTCCACATTCGGCTCCTTCTCGAACGAGATGCGTTGGCCAGGAATGCCGCCCTTGATCTGGAACGGCATCTGGAACGCAGCCCTGCGGGCATTGAGCTTCTCCATGATCTCTTCCAGTGTGGTGGAATAGGAAAGATCAAATTCACGGGGGCTGGTCGCGAATGCGACATCTTTCACGCTGCCGGTAAGGTTATCCATAACGTTTTCTCCTTTCTAAAGTCCGGTGGGTGGCTGATAAATATTGTGTTTCTATGCGGCTTATTTTTTTGCAAAAGTGCCGCTGATGCCGTAGCCGGTGTTCTCGTTCAGGGTGAGGCTGCTGCCGTCCACGGAGAACGTGTACGTAGAGGCATCGTCGCCCCAGCTTTCCAGCTTTACCGTGAGCTGGTCGCCGTCGATGGTGTAGGTGCCGTCCTGCTTCATGTAGGCGTTCTCCATCGTGCATTTGCCCTTGCCGTTGAACGTCCAGGTGATGACGCCGTCATCGCCGAGGTCTGCCGACCATGTTCCCGCCAGCGCATCCTTGCTGCCGCAGGCAGCGAGGCTCAGCAATGCTGCTGTGATCAAAACCAGTGCTACAATCTTTTTCATGTTTCTTTTCGACCTTTCTGATTTACGATTTTCCGGTGTCTCAGCCGTTCACCGCGCCGCCGCAGTATTCGCAGCAGCCGCTGGCGTCCGGCGTGGTGGTTGCGCCGCAGTACGGACAGGTGACTGCCGTCTTGGGGGCTGCCGCCTGCTCGATCTTCTCACGCACATCTTTTCTGACCTGTGTGAGCGCCTGACGGATCTCCTCGCCGAGCTTTTTGCAATTGCGGTACTCGACATTCGTTTCGGGGCTGAATCGGCTCGGCATACCCGGCTGCACGGCGGGCGGCGGCGTAATGTCTACCGAGCTGGAGTTGACCTTGAAGCGCATCTCGTTGAAATACGGGTTGTTAACGAAGATGGAGATGTAAAAATCGTAGGAATACTCGTAACGCGGCGGATTGTAGCTGACCTCTTTGCCGTCCTTGTCCTCGCGCTTGAGCTCCGTGCTGCTCTCATCAATGTCGAGATTGCAGCCCGTCACGTCCGCAAAATCCAGAACATCCGGGTTGGCCTCCGCCAGATTTCTCGCCCGCGTCACCATGAACTTCCCGGCGTCCTCGTCAAGCAGCACCTTCATGTCCGTGCCGAGTGTCCGGGTGGTATGGAAGGCCGCGACCTTCTCCTGATTCTCCTCGCGGTAGGCAAGCTGCGCCTTGATCTCCTCTACCGTGCTCTTGCGGCGCTCTGAGAACCACGGCGAGAGCTTTTTTGCGCAGTTTTTGCAGAGATTGCCGTTTTCCAGCTTGCGGTTTCCGAGCAGGCCGATCTTGTCTCCGCAGATATCGCAATATTTTTTATCAAACAGTCCCATATGTACCTCAATCTCCTTTGTCTATTCGCGCATGTTTTATACGGTCTGGGGGTCATCCGCCTTGGCATTGAGCACCGCGCCATAGATGTAGAGCCCCGGAACCAGAACGCCGGTCAGAAGGCTCGTCACGTTGAATTCACCGCTGTTGACTGCACTGAAAACGATGCTCAGGACGCTGAAAAGTGCGACGACCACACCCCATGTGATGAGTTTTCTGGCATTTTCCGTGCACTTGCTGTGCTTGATACCCTTGATGCCTGCGATCAGCTGGCAGATGCCGCCGACCAAGGTCAGGATCAGTGCCGCGTAGTACGAGAACGTCAGCCCGGAGCCTGCACCGAGGCCCGCGACCAATGCGCCCAAGCCGCCGATGAGAACGCCGGCGAGGATGGAAAATGCAGCCGCAATGATCATCAGAATACCGGTAACCTTCAAGAAATTGTGACCCTTCATTATAATATCCTCCTTCTCCTTTTATGTCATCTTCCTTTATTCCGCAGAGCGCCGTTTCCGCACTCTGTACAGAACACATTTTTGCCGTTTGCCATTCCGCACGCGCCGCATTTCCGCTGCCATTTAGAATGAATACCGAATGACTGACCGGAGCCGTCAGACCGGCCTTCCTAATGCCTTTACACCAGATCGCCGTCGTCAAACGGATCTCCGCACTGGGGGCAGAACTTGGGCGGATGCGCCGGGTCTTCCGGCTCCCAGCCGCACTTGTCGCACTT
>URLO01000081.1 GCA_900548625.1 uncultured Eubacteriales bacterium
CAGCCTTTTCAAACGCGAACCCAGCCACGCGGTTCGCGTTTGAGAGCTTGTCAAAAAGACTTTTTTGACAAGCTCAAAGAGCCTGTGCGATGGCACAGGCTCTTTGCCATGTACATGATTACTCCTCGGAAATCGCGTCGTTGGGGCACTCTGCTGCGCAGGAACCGCAGCTCACGCACTGGTCGGCGTCGATGACGTACTTGTCCTCGCCCTCGGTGATGATGCCGAGCGGGCAAGCGTCTGCACAAGCACCACACTTGACGCAAGCGTCGCTGATAACGTATGCCATAATTGCACCTCCATGTTTTAATGCGTCTCTATTCTATCACGGTTTTTGAAAAAAGCAAATGTTAATTCTGCGCGGTGCTGGAAAAATTGTTTTTTTCACGGCTTCTGTATAAAAGAAAGAAGGCGGGGCGACAATCCCTGAGAAACGGAGGTGAGGCGGGATGCGGAAAACGAACCTGTCGGAGCGGACGCTGGAGCTTTTGCGTCAGGCACGGCAGCAGGCAAAACAGCTGGGGCACAGCTACGTCGGGACGGAGCATCTGACGCTTGCGCTGCTGCATGAGAAAGCCTCTGCGGCAGGGCGGACACTGCGCCGCGGAGGCTGGGAGGAGGCGTCCTTCCGGGCACTGGTGCTGGCGGAAAACGGATGCGGCGAGCAAGCGATGCCGCTGCTTCAGGGCCTGTCGCCGCGTGCGCAGAAGGTCATCCGGCAGGCGTGCCGCGAGGCGCGGATGCTGGGTGCGGCACAGATCGAGCCGGAGCATCTTCTGCTTGCGCTGGCGCGCGAGGAATGCAGCACGGCGGCGGGGATCTTTCTGGCGTGCGGGACGGATCTCAACTGCGTCTTTTCCGACGCCTATACCGGCCTTCTCTATCCGCAGCCCGTTTTGCCGGACAGGAGGGACACAGCTACGAAACTACTGGAGCTTTACTGTGAGAACATGGTGGAGAAGGCGGCACGGACGGAGCCGGTCATCGGACGCGAGGCGGAAATCGCCTCCGTCCTGCAAATCCTCTGCCGGAAGAATAAGAACAATCCTGCCCTCATCGGGGAGCCGGGCGTCGGAAAGACAGCCATCGTCGAGGGTCTTGCGCAGCGCATCGCAGACGGCAGCGTTCCGGAGCAGCTTCGCGAGAAGCGGCTGTACTGCCTGAATATGGCGAGCGTGCTTGCGGGGACAAAATACCGCGGTGAATTTGAGGAGCGCATCCGCGACATCCTCGCGGAGATCCGCCGCTGCGGGAACATCATCCTGTTTGTCGATGAGATGCACACCATCGCCGGTGCGGGCAGCGCGGAGGGCGCCATCGATGCGGCAAATCTCCTGAAGCCCGCGCTTGGCCGCAGTGAGCTTCAGATGATCGGCGCGACAACGCTGACGGAGTACCGGAAATATATCGAAAAAGATGCGGCGCTGGAGCGGCGTTTCCGGCCGGTGGTCGTGCGCGAGCCGTCACAGGCGGAGGCGAAGCGGATGCTTCTCGGTCTGCGGCCGGGGCTCGAGGCACACCACCGCATCCGCATCACGGAGGAGGCGATCGGCGCGGCAGTGGAGCTTTCGTGCCGGTATCTGACAGATCGATTTCTCCCGGACAAGGCGCTCGACCTGCTGGATGAAAGCGCTGCGCGCGCACGGCTTTCCGAGGGAGACGGGCATGGCGGAAAAACGTCGGAAAAGAAAAAACGGCTTCTCTCGCAGGAATTGGAGCAGGCCGTCGCAGGCGGCGATTTCGAGCGTGCGGCGGCGCTTCGCGACAGCCTTCAGGAGCTGATGCGGCGGCAGAATGCGAGTGCGCAGACGCTTCGCGGGCGCGCGCTCACGCGCGATGAGGTCGCGGAGACGGTGGCAGAGCGGACGGGCATCCCGGCCGGAAAGCTCACGATGCCGGAGCGGGAACGGATCCTCGGCCTGCGTGAGGCGCTTGCCGCACGCATCGTCGGGCAGGAGCGCGCGATCGAGGCGGTGACAAGAGCTGTCCTGCGCGGCAGGGCAGGCCTTTCGGAGCGAAGCCGCCCGGTCGCGTCGCTGCTGTTCATGGGGCCGTCCGGCGTCGGCAAGACGGAGCTTTGCAAGGCGCTTGCCGACTGCGTGTACGGAAGCCGTGACGCGCTCGTGCGCATCGACATGACCGAATACATGGAGCCAGCCTCCGTCACGCGCCTCATCGGCGCGCCGCCGGGCTATGTCGGCCATGAGGAGGGCGGGACGCTGACGGAAAGGGTCCGCAGGCGGCCCTACTGCGTCGTCCTGCTCGACGAGCTGGAAAAGGCGCACCGCGACGTGACGGGCCTGCTGCTGCAAATCCTGGAGGACGGCATTCTGACCGATTCCCTCGGGCGGGCGGTGGACTTTAAGAACACGATGATCGTTATGACCTCGAACCTCGGAAGCCGCGAGTCGGGCAGGGGCGGCCTCGGCTTTACACCGCCGGATGCGCAGGACAGAACGCACAGGCTCCTGCGTGAGGCGTTTCCGGTGGAGCTTCTTGGGCGCATCGACTGCATTACGATGTTCCGCCGCCTCGGCGCGGACGATCTGGAGACGATCGCACGCAGACAGCTCGAAAGGACGGCGCGCCGCGCCGAAGCGCAGGGCATCCGCCTGACGTTCCGGGAGAGCGTGGCGGGGTGGCTTGCCGCGCGCTGTCTGCGCGAGGACACGGGCGCGCGGAGCCTCCGGCACCTCATTCAGGAGCAGGTCGAATCGGCGCTGGCGGAGCGGCTTCTGACGAAGGACGAGGCGCGGGACTATTTTGTGGACATCCGGGAAGACGCAGTCCGGATCAGCGAAGCGCTTCCGGCAGGAAAATAGGAGCTTTTTTGCGCGGCGGGCGGGTCAAAACGTCCGCCGTGCTGTTACCGTTTGTCATAATGAAATAAACGTTCTAAAATTAGAAAAATGCCGGAAAACACGCCGGATACGGCGGGAAATTTTACGCGAAAATTTTCAGAAAGGACTTGCATTTTACACCCCCAGTCGATATTATATAAATGAAGTGGAGCTAAGTGGAGCAAAAATGATGAAAATGGAGCGGGGTGAGAGGGATGTACGGTAAATACAAGCATACGGTCGACCCCAAGGGCCGTCTGTTCGTTCCCTCGAAGCTGCGCGAGGAGCTTGGCGACGCTTTTTATGTGACGCTTGGCCTCGACCACTGCCTGTCCGTCTATACGGAGGCAGGCTGGCAGGTCATTCTCGACAAGTACAACGCTCTTCCCATTTCTCAGGCGCGCAAGATGCGCTTCCTGTTTGCAAACGCCGCCAAGTGCGAGCCGGACAAGCAGGGCCGCTTCCTCATCCCGACGGAGCTTCGCCAGTATGCGGGCATCCAGCAGGAGGTCACTTTCATCGGACAGGGCGGCCACGCGGAGATCTGGGACAGCGAGGCCTATGAGAAGCTGGAGAGCGAGACGCTCACACCCGAAAATCTTGCCGCAGTCATGGAGGAGCTTGGATTCTGATGGAATTTGCACATAAGACCGTCCTGCTCCATGAAACGGTCGATATGCTGAACGTGAAGCCGGACGGGATCTATCTCGACGGGACGCTCGGCGGGGCAGGCCATTCGCTGGAGATTTGCAAGCGGCTCACGACCGGCCGCCTGATCGGTGTCGACCGCGACACCGTGGCGCTGGAGGCCGCAAAGAAGCGGCTGGAGGCGCATCTTGAGAAGGTCACGCTGGTACACAGCAATTTTTCCGAGCTCGGTGCGATCCTGGACTCGCTGGATATTGCGTGTGTGGATGGGATGCTTTTTGACCTCGGCGTTTCATCGCCGCAGCTCGACGATGGTGAACGCGGCTTTTCCTACATGGCCGACGCGCCGCGCGACATGCGCATGAATCGCGACGACAGCCTGACGGCCTACGAGATCGTCAACACATGGCCGCGCGAGGAGCTCAGGCG
>URLO01000082.1 GCA_900548625.1 uncultured Eubacteriales bacterium
GCTGGTATTGCAGTCCGCGGCGCTGTCGTTGCTGCTGACCATCGCGGGCGCCAGCTTCCACGCCGCGGCCGGGACGACAAGCAGCGCAAAGCACGCGGCCAGCACGCGCGGCCATGCGCGGCGGTGGCGCGATCTCGCGCGCTTTTCCTCGTGCACCCGCTCGAGCACGCGCTCGGAAAAGCCCTCCGGCGCGTCGAGCTCGGGCGTTTCCTCGAACATCGTGTGCACGATCATCAGTTCCGAGAGATACTCCCGGCAGTTCTGGCAGTGCTCTACGTGCGAGAGCACCTCTTCCTTTTCGTTTTCGCTCAATTCTCCGTCCACAAAGGCAGAGAGCGCGGCGGCGTACTGTTCACAACATTTCATTTGGCGCTCATCTCCTCACGATTACATTCTGTAACTTTTGACGAAGCAATTTCAAAAAAGTTCCCGCTTCCGGATAAAAAATTGCGCAGCAGCACGCGGCCCCGGCTGATGCGGGACTTGACCGTGCCCAGCTCAAGCGACGCGCTCTCAGCGATTTCCGTGTAGCTCAGCCCCTCGATCTCACGCAGAATGAGCACCTTTCGGTATTCCTCCGGCAGCGCCGAGAGCCCTTCCTGCAAGAGCTTTTGCGCCTCGCGGTGCTCCACGGCATCCTGTGGACGGGGCGCAGGATCGACCGCGTCGAGAAAAAGCTCCTCATCGTCGAGCGACAGGCTGCTGCCCTGCTTCTTGCGCCGGCGCAGCAGATCGATGCAGGCATTGGAGGCTAAACGGTAGATCCACGTGGAGAGCGAGGATTCCTGCCGGAACCGGTCGATCCCGCGCCAAAGCGCGAGGAAGGTGTCCTGCGCAGCCTCCTCGGCGTCCTCGCTGTTGCCGCACATGCGGAAGCACAGCGTATACACTTTTTTCTCATATTGGCGGATCAGCTCTTCGAAGGCGGCTTCATCCCGCTTTTGAAGGCGCGCAATGAGTTCCCGTTCGTCCATAGCTTTTTATTGATCCTCAGCGCAGATCCCGCTTGATCGACGCGCTGAGCGCGTGCAGCTCAGAAAGCGTTGAGAGCTGCACGATCTTCTCCTTGTAATAGTTGGCGTGGCTGACGCCCTTGAGGTACCAGCACAGGTGGTGGCGCGCCTCGAGCATGGCGCCGCGCTCAGTGCCGTACTTGGCGGAAAGCTCGACCTGCCGCACGGCGGTATCCCAGCGCTCGGCAAAGGGCGGAGGGGGCGGAACATCGCGCCCATCGAGCGCGGCGGCGGACTGCGCAAAGAGCCAAGGATTGCCGAAGCTCCCGCGGCCGATCATCGCCATGTCCGCGCCCGTGAATTTAAGGATGCGCACCGCGGCCTCGGGCGAAAAAACGTCGCCGTTGGCGATGACGGGGATGCTGACGGCCTGCTTGACGTCGCGGATCGTGTTCCAGTCGGCCTCGCCGCCGTACATCTGCATGCGCGTGCGCCCGTGCACCGCGACGGCGCTGACGCCCACTTCTTCGAGCATTTTGGCGAGCTCGACGGCGTTGATGCTGCCCTTGTCCCAGCCGCGGCGCATCTTCGCCGTGACGGGGACCTTGACGGCGCGCACGACCGCCTCGGCAATGCGCGCGGCCTTTTCGGGATCCTTCATCAGCGCGCTGCCGTCGCCGTTTTTGACGACCTTGCCCACGGGGCAGCCCATGTTGATATCCAAGATGTCCGCGCCGGAAATTTCGATCGCCATCTGCGCAGCCTCGGCCATGCAGTTCACATCGCTGCCTAAGATCTGCGCGGCAAACGGCTTTTCGCCCGGAAACGGACGAAGCAGCTGCGCGGTCTTCGTGGCGTGGTAGCACAGCGCCTTGGCGCTCACAAGCTCTGTGACGGTGTAGCCCGCGCCTTTTTCGGAGCAGATCTGGCGGAATGCAGCATCCGTTACGCCCGCCATCGGCGCGAGCGCCAGCTTCGATTCAATTTTTACGGTTCCGATCTGCATAGTCCGCCTCTTTTCGATAACAATACAAGCATAGTATAGCATAGCGATTTGCACAAGTCAAAGGGACAAAGGGACAGAGAAAAAACTTTTTTGCCCCCATGTAGGTTTGTCAAACATATTGGACAGTGACCTCGACGGGAGACATCCAGCGGAGAGGCCTCATGGGTAAGTTGTTGGAACGACGGTTGTGGACGGCAAGCTGCTTTGCAAAGTCATCGAGCGAAAAGAACGAGTGGCAAGAGTAGAAGCGTTTCTGATCCTCGCGGTGGCTGCGCTCGACCTTTCCGTTGTGGCGCGGTGTGTAAGGACGGATCAGTTTATGACGGATATTCAGTTCGGCGGCCGTTTTTTCAAATAGCGTCGGCAAATTACGCTTGCTGCCCGAAAAACGGTTGGTAAACTCAAAACCGTTGTCTGTCTGAACACACTCCACCTTGATGCCGCGGCGTGCATACCACGCCGTCAGTTTGCGAAGGAAATCTGCTGAAGAGTAGGTGGATTGCTCCGGATAGGCCGCCAGGAACCGCAGGCGGGTGAACTCGTCGATGGCGGTGTATTGGAACAGTCGAAGCTCCGGATCTGCGACACAGGCTCTGGGAACCACCTTCACATCCACCTGAACGCGCTGACCGGGGTAGGTCATCTGCTCGTAAGGCTTGGGCTTATATGTATTTTTCGGTTTTCCGGGCGGAAACAACCCCATTTTACGCATGACCCGGAACAAGCTCTCCGGACAGCGGGTGTAGCCCCGCTGCCGCAGCCGGTGCCACAGCTCGATCATGCCCAGTTTGGGATTCCGGCGGCGCATGTCACGAATGAGTTTCAGCTCGGCCTCCGTGTGCTGGTTTGGATGGCTGTGGGGGCGTCTGGACTGGCAGGCAAGGGACGCCACACTTCCGTCCCAGCGCTGCTTCCAGAAATAGATGTACGACCGGCTCTTGTTGTACTTCCGGCTGGCGCGGCTGACGCCGTATTTCTCTGTGTACTTCATTAGGGATTGCCGATAGGCCATGTCTTGTGTTATACTTTTGCTCATGAGGGATATGGTCTCCTTTCGGGCTGGTTTGGTGTGGTAACTTAACTATAACCCATGAGACCATATCCTTCATATCATTTTATTCACTTGTCCAATATGTATTGTAGTCCTACACGCTGGGAAGGAAGACACGCCGCAGAATGGATTGACAATGTAAATATAATACGTTAGTATCTAAAATGGCATGAAAAATAATAATGGGAGGCTCCTCTTGTAATGATCGCACAGAAGATGTCTATGTTATCTGAACAGAAGCAATCTCTAACGCTGACACAATCAACGCGGCAGTTTCTGTCGATCCTGCAAATGCCGACGTTTGAGCTTGAAAAGCATCTGCAGGATGCTGTCCTTTCAAATCCGCTCTTTGAGCCGTTTCAAATCCCAGAGAGAGCATTGTATGAAACAAGAAAAAACCGGGATGAAATAATTTATAAAGGATATGTGAAAGGAAATGAAGAAAGCGACCGAGACTTCACAGACTACTTTATACAACAAAAGTTGCCAACAGAATATTTGAGTGAGCAGCTTGGACAGATGAGACTCTTAGATGAGCCGACAAGAAGAAATTGTGAATTCCTTATTGGGTGTCTCGATCAACATGGATACTTAGATTGCCCGCTGAAGGAGTTGGCAGAAGAACAGGGAAAAACGGTTTTTGAAATGGAGCAGGCGCTTTTTGTGATCCAGTCGCTGGATCCGGCCGGCGTTGGGGCGAGAAACCTTTCGGAGTGCCTCCTTTTGCAGCTGGTGCAATCTGAGAATTTTACGCAAACCAATATCACCCTTATTCAGAAAGGGCTGCCGATGCTGGCGAAAA
>URLO01000083.1 GCA_900548625.1 uncultured Eubacteriales bacterium
AAGTGTGGAATTTGTGCGCAAGCCGCGCACAAATTATGCGCGCAGCCGGGTGCAGCCTTTTCAAACGCGAACCCAGCCCGCGGTTCGCGTTTGAGAGCTTGTCAATACATGCGGATGACGGCGCGGACTTTGCCGAGGATCTGCGCCTGAGATGCATCGATGGGGTCGTAATTCGGGTTTTCGGGCATCAGCCAGACCTCGCGCCCCTTGCGCCTGAAGCGCTTGACCGTGGCGGAATCGTCGAGCAGCGCCACGACGATCTCCCCGTTTTCGGCGGTCTGCTGCGGGCGGACAACGACCCGGTCTCCGTCGAGGATGCCTGCGCCGATCATGGAATCGCCGCGCACGCGCAGGGCAAAGCAGCCCGGCTCGCCCTCCCACGGAATGTAGCTTTCGATGTTCTCGACCGCGAGGATCGGCACGCCCGCCGTGACCACGCCGACGACGGGGATGCGGTCGGCGCGCTGCGATTCGGGCAGGGTGATGGTGCGCTTGCGCATACTGTCCATCTGGATGAGGCCTTCTTCGCGCAGGGCGTTGAGGTGATAGTGCACCGTGGCGGTCGATTGCAGGCCGACCGCGCCGCAGATCTCGCGCACGGACGGCGCGTAGTGGTTTTCGGCAATGAAGCTGGTCACAAACTCCAGAATTTTTTCCCGTTTATCGGTCGTTCGCGCCATACAGGTTCCCCCTTGCACAGAATGCCGCCTGTGCGGCCTCCGCTTTTTCTTCAGTATAGCACGGTTTTCCGGAAATTGCAAACATTTGTTTTTCTTCTGGAAATTTCTTCTGTAAACCGGTTTTATACTAAAACCTGTTTGAAATCTTTAAAAGATTTCTGAGGATAAATTGTGCCAGAAAAGGCAGATGACGCAGCTGGGCGGTTGCCCAGCAAGGAAGATAACGCATTCTGGCGCAATTTAGACCAGAAAGCATGGAAGATTTTAATCGGGTTTTAGTATTATAGCCCCGTCAGATCGAACTCCGGCGTGTAGTCGCTCGTGGCGGCGGAAAAATCCTGCGTGAAGCCGTCCTCGATGCCGAGCAGCTCCATGTACGACAGCACCGCGTCATACTCCGTCTCCGTGATCCGGCGGTCGAGCGGCGGCATGGCCTTCGCCTTTCCCATCGGGACGTACTGGCTCATGAGGCTCACGAGAATGTCCCCCGAGCGGAAATGCGCCGCGATCCAGTCAAGCACGCCGAGGGAGTTGTCCACAAAGCCCGGCAGTACCAGATGCCGCAGCAGCACGCCGCGCGTCATCTGCTCGTCCTCGATCACGGGCTGGCCCACCTGACGGTACATTTCGAGGATCGCCGCGGCGGCGGTCTCATAATAGTCCGGCGCGGCGGACAGGCGCTTTGCAAGCGCGTTGTCGCTGTATTTGAAGTCCGGGAGATAGACGTCGATCTTGCCCTCGAGCCGGCGCAGGGTCTCCACCGATTCGTAGCCGCCGCAGTTGTAGACGACCGGAACGGGGAGCTTCGGCTCGAGCGCGGGCAGGATCGACGGAAGAAAATGCGTCGGCGTGACGAGGTTGATGTTCTGCACGCCCTCGTCGATCAGCCGCTCCATCGCCGCGCGGAGCGCCTGCGGCGTCAGCTCGCGCCCGAAGTTTTCGTCGGAAATCGTGTAGTTCTGGCAGAAGGCGCACCGCAGCGTGCAGCCGGAGAAGAAGATCGCGCCGCTTCCGAAGCTGCCCGAAATGACCGGCTCCTCCCAGTAGTGGGCGCTTGCGCGCGCGGCATAGAGCTTGTCCGGCATACCGCAGAAGCCGCGTTCGCCCTTCGTCCGGTCTACGCCGCAGCGGCGCGGGCAGAGCGTACAGTGTTCATAGGAGAGCATCGCTTCACCGCCTTTACAGGTTTGTGCATCTATGTTAGAATGATTCACAGAAAAAATCAAGTATGGCGGCCTTTTTGCCGCCGAATGTTTCACGTGAAACAGAGGAATTCGATATGAAAGAAAACGATCGTTTGACTGTCACCGTCACGGGCTACACCTCCGACGGCGAGGGCGTTGCCCGCGCGGACGGGCAGGTCATCTTTATTCCGTGCGCCATTGCGGGCGAGACGTGCCGCATCCGCATCGTCAACGTCGGCAGGAGCGCGGCGCACGGCGTCATCGAATCGGTAGAAAAGCCCTCGCCGCACCGCATCCGCCCCGACTGCCCGTATTTCGGCCAGTGCGGCGGCTGCGATTTCCGCCACATGGACTACGAGGAGGAGCTTTCCCTCAAGCGCCGGCGCGTGCTCGACGCCTTTGCGCGCATCGGCGGCATCACGCTCCCGGAGCTGACCATCACCGGCGCGGACACGCTCGACGGCTACCGCAATAAGGTGCAGTTTCCCGTCGGCACGCGCAGGGGCGCGCCGGTCGCGGGCTTTTTCCGCGCGCGGACGCACGAGGTCATTCCGGCGGACGGCTGCAAGCTCCAGCCGGACTGCGCCGAGCGCCTCAAGCGCGCCGTGCTCGCGTGGATGCAGGCGCACCGCATCGCGGCATACGATGAAAAGACGCACACCGGGCTTGTCCGCCACATCTATCTGCGCCTCGGCGCGGTCAGCGGGCAGGCGCTTTGCTGCGTGGTGCTGAACGCAAAGAAAGCGCCGCACCCGGAGGCGCTCGTCCGCGCCGTCCGCGAGGCGGTGCCGGAGGCGGTCAGCATTGTTGCAAATTACAACGAAACGCGCGGAAATTCCATCCTCGGCGCGCACGAGGAGGTGCTCTACGGCTCCGGCACGATCGAGGACACGCTCTGCGGCCTGCGCTACCGGCTCTCGCCGCGCAGCTTCTATCAGATCAACCACGATCAGGCCGAGCGGCTCTATGCCGCCGCCGTGCACCTTGCAGACCTCGGACGCGAGGAATCAGTGCTCGATCTCTACTGCGGCGCGGGCACGATCACGCTCTGCCTTGCCCGCGAGGCCGGCCGCGCCTACGGCGTGGAGGTCGTGGACGCCGCCATCCGGGACGCAAAGGAAAACGCCGCGCGAAACGGCATTGAAAACGCCGAGTTTTTCTGTGCCGACGCGGGCGAGGCCGCGCAGGAGTTCGCGCGCCGCGGCGTGAAGCTTGACGCCATTGTCGTTGACCCGCCGCGCAAGGGCGTCAGCCGCGACGTCATCGATGCCATGCTCCGCATGGCACCGAAGCGCATCGTTTACGTCTCCTGCGACCCCGCGACGCTCGCCCGCGACGTGAAGCTCCTGTCCGAGGGCGGCTACGCCCTCCGCCACGCCGAGGCCTTCGACCTGTTCCCGCGCTGCGCCCATGTGGAGACGGTATGTTTATTGTCCAAACTTTAAAGGAACGGTGAGGGTATGAAGTACAAAATTGCGATTTGCGATGACTCCGGTGCGGACAGACAGTTTGTTTTGAATATGGTGCGCGCCTGGGCTTCGTCCGCTGGTCACACGGTGCATATCGACGACTTCCCCTCCGCAGAGAGCTTCCTGTTCCGCTACGCCGAAGAAAGCGACTACGACATGCTCCTGCTGGATATCGAAATGGGCGCGATGGACGGCGTCACGATGGCGAAAGCGCTTCGCAAGAGCAACGACACGGTGCAGATCATTTTCATCACCGGCTATTCCGATTATATTTCAGAGGGCTACGAGGTGGCGGCGCTCCACTATCTGATGAAGCCTGTGAAGGAAGAAAAGCTCCGGTCGGTGCTGGACCGCGCCGCGGAAAAGCTAACGAAAAACGAACGGGTCCTGCATTTCGAGGCCGGCGGAGAAATGGTGCGTGTGCCGATTTATCAGATTCGATATGCAGATGTGCTCGGCAACTAT
>URLO01000084.1 GCA_900548625.1 uncultured Eubacteriales bacterium
TTGTCCGATGTACACGCCACCGGACAAAACCGATTTACACTTTATTTCGCCGTGCGCGGCGAAACTCTACGAGGTTTCTGACAGTCTGAAGCAAAGCGCTTCGGCTTCCTGCTTATTTTGAAATTTGGAGGCTGCTCTGTGAAAAAGACGCTTCTTGCCGGCCTTCCGGCATCTCCCGCCGCGCTCTCCGAGGCGCAGGTCGATACGCTCTGCCGCTTCGGGCAGGCGCTGATCGAAAAAAACGAGGTCATGAACCTGACCGCCATCACCGAGCCGTCTGCCGTGGCGGAGCTGCACTTTCTCGACTGCATCGCGCTGCTGGGCGCGGCGGACTTCCGCGGCAAGCGCGTGATCGACGTCGGCTGCGGCGCGGGCTTTCCGGGCGTGCCGCTCAAGATCGCGGAGCCGTCGATCCGGCTGACGCTGCTCGACTCGCTCGGCAAGCGGATGAACTGGCTGGCGGAGGTGCTGCCGCAGCTTGCCGTCGAGGCCGAGATCGTGACGGCGCGCGCCGAGGAGCATGTGGCGTCCTGCCGCGAGGCGTATGACATCGCGACCTCACGCGCGGTGGCGCGGCTCAACGTGCTGGCGGAGCTGTGTCTTCCGTATGTGCGCGTGGGCGGCGTGTTTCTTGCGATGAAGGGCGCGCTTGCGCAGGAGGAGGTCGATGAGGCACGGCGCGGCGTGGAAAAGCTGGGCGGCCGCGTGGCGTCGATCTATGAATACCCGGTCGCGGGCGCGGTGCACAAGGCCGTCGTCATCGAGAAGGTGCGCCCGACCCCGCCGCAGTATCCGCGTGCGTTTGCAAGGATCAAGAAGACGCCGCTGTGAGGCTGCGCATTTCCGATCATCATATTCTCCGCCCTGCGGCGCATGATCTGCGCGCCGCAGGGCGCGGCTTTTTTGTTGCAAAAATGCCGCGTGATTGCTACAATATAGGCCGAAAGCTGCCACGGGAGGGGTTCAGATGAAATTTCATGCCGGAACATTTGACGCAGCCGTCATCGGCGCGGGCCACGCCGGGATCGAGGCGGGGCTTGCCTGCGCGCGGATGGGGCTGCACACGGCGGTCTTTACGATCAACCTCGACGCCGTGGGCAACATGCCCTGCAACCCCGCCATCGGCGGCACGGGCAAGGGGCATCTGGTGCGCGAGCTGGACGCGCTGGGCGGAGAAATGGCGAAGGCCGCCGACCGCTGCTGCATCCAGTACCGGATGCTCAACCGCGGAAAAGGCCCCGCCGTGCACTCGCTGCGCGCACAGGCCGACCGCCGGAAATATCAGGAGGATATGAAGCACACGCTGGAGCGGCAGGCGCATCTGGAGCTGATGCAGGCCACGGTCACGGAGATCGGACTGGACGGGGACGGCCATGTCTGCTCGGTGACGACCGCCCTCGGCGCGGAATACACCGTGCGCGCCGTGGTGATCGCCTCGGGTACCTATCTCGATTCGCGCGTCATCATCGGTGAGAGCGCCGTCTCCTCCGGCCCCGACGGGATGCAGGCGGCAGTCGGCCTGACCGACTGCCTGCGGGCGATGGGGCTGCGTATGCGCCGCTTTAAGACCGGCACGCCGCCGCGCGTCAACCGCCGGAGCATCGACGTCTCCGACATGGAGCTTCAGCCCGGCGACGAGGAGCCGGTGCCGTTTTCCTTCCGCACCGGGCACGCGCCGGAAAACCGCGCGGTCTGCTACCTGACCTATACGAACGCGCATACGCACGAGATCATCCGCGAAAATCACGACCGCAGCCCGCTCTTTAACGGCCTGATCGAATCGGTCGGCCCGCGCTACTGCCCGTCGATCGAGACGAAGATTGACCGCTTCCCGGATAAGCCCCGCCACCAGCTCTTTGTCGAGCCGTGCGGCCTCGGGACGGATGAAATGTACATTCAGGGCCTTTCGTCGAGCCTGCCGCTCGACGTGCAGCTTGCCATGCTCCACTCGATCAAGGGCATGGAGCACGCGGAAATGATGCGCCCTGCGTATGCCATCGAATATGACTGCATCGACCCGACGGAGCTTCTGCCGACGCTCGAATGCAAAAAAGTCCCCGGCCTCTACGGCGCGGGGCAGTTCAACGGCTCGAGCGGCTATGAGGAGGCCGCCGTGCAGGGCTTTGTCGCGGGCGTGAACGCGGCGCTGAAGCTCAAGGGCGAGGAGCCGATGGTGCTTCGGCGCTCCGACGGCTACATCGGCACGCTCATCGATGATCTGGTCACCAAGGGCACGAACGAGCCGTACCGCATCATGACCTCGCGCTCGGAGTACCGTCTTCTGCACCGGCAGGACAACGCCGACCGGCGGCTGAGCCCGATCGGGCGGCGCATCGGGCTGATCTCCGAGGAGCAATACGCGCGCGTGCAGGAAAAATACCGCGCCGTGGACGCGGAGATCCGGCGGCTGGAGACGACCGGCGTGCCGGAGAGCGCGGCGCTCAACGCGATGCTGGAGGCAGCCGGGACGGCTGCCGTGCACGGCTCGGCGCGGCTTTCCGATCTTGTGCGCAGACCGCAGATCGGCTATGCAGATCTGGCGGCCTTTGACCCGGACAGACCGCCGCTCTCCAAGGCCGTGTGCGAGGCGGTGGAGATCGGGATGAAATATGAGGGCTACATCCGCCGGCAGGAAAAGCAGGTCGAGGAGTTTCAGCGTGAGGAATCGCGCCTGCTGCCGGAGGGGATCGACTATATGCAGCTCGAGGGTCTGCGTGTGGAGGCGCGCCAGAAGCTCAGCGAGATCCGCCCGCTTTCCGTCGGGCAGGCCAGCCGCATCTCCGGCGTCTCCCCGAGCGACATCGCGGTGCTGCTGATCTGGCTTCAGCAGAGAGGGTGAAGCGTGACCGCCCACGGCATAGGATCAAATTTTTAAACGGCCTCTACGGAGTTAGAATGTTGCGAATTCGCATTGGTTTTCCATAAAACCGAACAATTCCGGCGGGCGGACAGGGTCGTCCGCCCCTACGGTGCAAAACGGAAAACCGACACGGATTCGCCGGAAAACCGCCATAAAACGGGCATTCCCCGCGGGTCGATGCCCATCTCGGCGCTAAGAGCCGCGCATTGCGCGGTTGCGCCTCGAAACTAGCCTGCGGGCGTCGCATCGGCCCATTGAAATG
>URLO01000085.1 GCA_900548625.1 uncultured Eubacteriales bacterium
CGCACAAATTATGCGCGCAGCCGGGTGCAGCCTTTTCAAACGCGAACCCAGCCCCGCGGTTCGCGTTTGAGAGCTTGCCAAAAAGACTTTTTGACAAGCTCAAGTGCCGTGTGCACAAGAAAAATGTGCACACGGCGTTTGTTATTCCGTTTCGAGCAGCAGACACACTGCATGGGCGGCGATGCCCTCCTCGCGGCCGGTGAAGCCGAGGCGCTCCTCGGTCGTGGCCTTGACGCTGACGCGCGAAACATCGAGCCCCAGCCGCGCGGCGAGATTTTCGCGCATCCGGTCAATATGCGGCGCGAGCTTTGGCTTCTGCGCAAGAACGGTCGCGTCGATGTTTCCGACGCGGTAGCCCGCCTGCGCAAGCCGCGCGCCGACCTCCGAGAGAAGGTCGAGGCTGCATGCACCGAGATAGCGTCCATCCGTATCGGGAAAGAGCTTTCCGATGTCGCCCATGGCGGCCGCGCCGAGCAGCGCGTCCATGACGGCGTGCGTCAGAACATCTGCATCGGAGTGCCCGTCGAGCCCCTTCTCCCACGCGATCTCCACGCCGCCGAGGATGAGCTTCCGTCCCGCAGTCAGGCGGTGTACATCGTATCCGTGACCAATTCTCATGCCCGCTCCCTCCTGCGCAAAATGGCCTCCGCCAGCTCAAGGTCGAGCGGCGTTGTGAGCTTGATGTTTTCCTCCGACCCCTCGGTGAGCTGCACCGTCATGCCGATGGCCTCCACGGCGGAGCAGTCGTCCGTGACCGGAAGCTGCTTTTCCAGCGCGTTTTGAAGCGCGCCGCGCAGAAGGTCGGCGTCAAAGATCTGCGGCGTCTGCACGGCAAAGAGCATTTTCCGGTCGGGTGTGGACTGCACCGTTCCGTCGGACGAGATCTTGATCGTGTCCTTGACGGCAATGGCAGGCGCTGCCGCGCCGAATTTGGCCGCCTTGGCGGCGGTGCGCGTGATGACCTCGACCGGGACGAGCGGCCGCGCGCCGTCATGTACCGCGATCAGCTCCGTCCCCTCAGAGACGGCGCGGACACCCGCCATCACCGACTCCAGCCGCGACGCGCCGCCGGGGACGACGATGCGCGCCTTGGGGTAGGCGGGACACAGGCGGCTCATGCGCTCCATCGTGTCCGCACGCGCCACCAGAACGATCTCGTCGATGAGCGCACAGCGCTGAAATGCGTCCATTGTCCGGCAGATGACCGGAAGCCTGTCCAAAATGGTGAAAATTTTGTCCGTGCCCTCCATGCGTGCGGCGCTTCCGGCGGCGACGATCACCGCCGCGCAGTACGGATGTGCGAGCTTTTGCCGCAGCTCCGCGGCTTTTTCATACACGCCGTATAGTTTTCTCAGTTCCATGCGCTCTCTCCCCTGCCGCACGGCGCTCACAGCGCCATGACCATCTTCTTGTATGTCTCTCCGCGAACCATGAAATTCTTGAACTGGTCGAACGCGGCGCAGGCGGGACTCAGCGTGACGATGTCGCCGGCCGCGGCGCGGCGGTGCGCCAGCGAGACGGCCGCATCGAGCGTCTGCACCGTCACGATCTCCGGGGCGCCGGGGGCATATTCCGGCGCGCTTTCCACGGCGGCACGGATCTTGTCCGCGGTCGCACCGCAGAGGATGAGCAGCTTCACATGCGCGCAGACCTCCGGCCCGAGCACGTCGAACGGAACATACTTGTCATATCCGCCCGCGATCAGGATGACCTGCCGGTCAAAGCTATGAAGCCCCGCAATGGTGCGCGAGGGGCTGCTGGCAATGGAGTCGTTATAATACCGCACGCCGTCCAGCTCCCGCACCAGCTCAATGCGGTGCTCCACGCCGCCGAAGCTGCGCGCCACAGCGTCGATGTCGCTGTCGGAGACGATCCCCTCGACCGCACATGCCGCCGCCATATAGTTTTCGATGTTGTGGACGCCCGGAATTTTGATGTCGGCAGCGTCCATGATCTTTTTGCCGTTCCGGAGAATCACGCCGTCCTTCAGATACACGCCGTTTTCCGGCACACCCAGACGGGAGAACTTCTCCACAGCGCCCTTGGCCTCTGCCGCAAACGCATCCGTGATGGCGTTGTCCATATTGAGAACAATCTTTCCGCCCGCATTCTGGTGAAGAAAGACGTTTTTCTTGGCGGCAATATACTCCTCCATGCTTTTATGCACATCCAGATGGTTCGGAGCAAGATTCGTCACGACCGCCACATCCGCCGAGCGCGTCATGGTCATCAGCTGGAACGAGCTGAGCTCGACAACGGCAAAATCCTCCGGCCGCATCTCCGCAGCACGCGGCAGAAGCGGCGTGCCGATGTTGCCGCCAAGCCAGACGGTCTTTCCGGCGTGCTCCAGAATCTTTGCGATGAGCGTCGTGGTTGTCGTCTTGCCGTCAGAGCCGGTCACGGCGAGGATGCGGCAGGGGCAGACCTCAAAAAACGCCTCCATCTCCGAGGTCAGTAGCGCGCCCTGCTCGACCATCCGCGCGATCTGCGGCAGATCCGGACGCATCCCCGGCGTCCGGAACACGATGTCCGCCGTCACGCCGTCGAGATAATCCTCTCCGGTGTGCAGCCGCGCCCCCATCCGCTCCAGCTCCAGCACCTCCGGATCGAGCTTTTCACGCGGCGTCCTGTCGCACGCCGTCACGGCGATGCCGTATCCAAGCAGCATCCGGATCAGTGGGCGGTTGCTCACGCCGATCCCGAGCACAAGCGCGTGCTTTCCACGCAGACGCGCAAAGTATTCATCTACACGGTCATTCATGGCCAGACCTTCCTTGTTGAATTTGATGTTGCCTTTATTATATATGCTGCAAGAAACAAATGCAATCTGTTTGACAAACACGCCTGCATCCGCTAAAATAGTTACGCGACCGGGACGGACAGTCGCGGGCACAGTGCTGAAAGGCCGTGCATGAGGAAAGTCCGGGCTCCACAGGGCAAGGATAACGGGTAACGCCCGCCCAGAGCGATCTGAGGAAAAGTGCAACAG
>URLO01000086.1 GCA_900548625.1 uncultured Eubacteriales bacterium
AGTGTGGAATTTGTGCGCAAGCAGCGCACAAATTATGCGCGCAGCCGGGTGCAGCCTTTTCAAACGCGAACCCAGCCTCGCGGTTCGCGTTTGAGAGCTTGTCAAAAAGACTTTTTTGACAAGCTCAAAGCCTGCGGATGCGATGCATCCGCAGGCTTTGTTTCTGTGCAAACCGGTATCTCAGATATCGAACACGCCGAGCGTCACAATGCCGATCACGACCAGCGCGATCATGGCATAGTGCTTCCACGACAGCTTTTCCTTGAGGAAGATGCGGCTCCAGACGACGGAGGCCACGCAGTACGCCGAGATGATCGGCGCGGAAAGCGCGACGTGCGCCGTGTCGGAGAGCGCGAAGATATAGGCGAACTGGCCCGCCGTCTCGAACGCAGCGCCGAGATACTTGGGACCCTCCTGCTTCGGGACGAGCTTCTGCTTTTTGATGAGCACGACGTAGACGAAGCAGCACGCGGCGGCAAACAGGAACGTCAGCTCATACGCGCAGTTCGCGGCGGAGGCCGCGTAGTCCGTGCATTCCTCAAGCGTTGCGAACAGGCCGGCCTCCGACGCCTGCGAGCTCAGACGCTCCAGCACGAGCGAGTCGGCAAACGTGCCCGCCGCATCGAGCAGGCAGTACGCCACCGGCAGGCAGAGCGCCAGCCAGGACTTTGCGTATTTGTAGTTGGAGGCAGCCTGACGCGCCTTGCGAAGCTCGTCGTCCTCGGTCGATTCCACGACGCCGAGGCCGATGACGCCGATGCAGACCAGCGCGACCGCGCCGATGACCGCCCAGCGCATACCGCCCTGGATCTCCTCGTCCAGAGAGCCGGTGATGAGGCAGAGCACCGCCACCAGCGCGCCGGAGGAGTTGCAGATGGGCGACGAGATGGAAAGCTCAATATACCGCAGGCCGACATAGCCCAGCGTCATCGAGCCGATGTAGAGCAGCGATACCGGCAGGTACGTCCAGATGATCTGCCACGAGATCGCCGCGCCGCCGATGAAAATTTCATACGCCGCGTGCAGACCCATGACCACGCCGACGGCCATGACCATTTTCAGATGTGCGTATTTGTCCTCGCCGCGGCAGCCGATCTTCGAGAACAGATCCGAGCCGCTCCAGCAGAGGAGCGTGATGAGTGAAAGCCAGAACCACATTGTTTTTTTCTCCTGTTTTGTTCGGTGTGTGTGTTTACTTCGGAAGCTCCGCAAGACCGGCCTCGACGAGCTTTTGCAGGCTCATGAGGATGCCGAGCTTGGCGTGATACCACGTCAGGCCGCCCTGGAAATAGACTGCGTAGGGCGCACGGATGGGGCCGTCGGCGGAAAGCTCGATGGACGAGCCCTGCACGAACGCGCCTGCCGCCATGACGACCTCGGCGTCATAGCCCGGCATGGCCCACGGCACGGGCGTGACGTAGCTGTCGACCGGCGCAGCCGCCTGAATGCCCGCGCAGAATGCGAGCATCCGCTCCGCGGAGCCGAGCTCCACCGCCTGAATGATGTCGTGGCGCGACTCGGTCGCGTTCGGGACGCAGCGGAAGCCGAGCGCCTCGTAGATGCCTGCGGCAAAGATCGCGCCCTTGAGCGCGCCCGCAACGACCGTCGGCGCAAGGAAGAAGCCCTGATAGAACGACGGCAGAATGCCGAGATTCGCGCCGACCTCCTGCCCAAGACCCGGTGCGGAAAGGCGGTACGCGCAGCGCTCGACGAGATCGGCTCTGCCGCAGATGTAGCCGCCGATGGGCGCAAGACCGCCGCCGGGGTTTTTGATGAGGCTGCCGACGATCATATCCGCGCCGACGTCAGACGGCTCGCGCGGCTCAACGAACTCGCCGTAGCAGTTGTCTACCATGCAGATGACATCGGGCTTGCAGCGCTTGCAGAACGCGATCAGCTCGCCGATCTGCTCGACCGAGTACGACGGCCGCGTGGCGTAGCCCTTCGAGCGCTGGATGGTGATGAGCTTCGTCTTTTCGTTGATGGCGGCGCGGATGGCGTCATAGTCAAACGAGCCGTCCGGGAGCAGGTCTGCCTGCCGGTAGCGGACGCCGTACTCCATCAGCGAGCACTTGGACGGGCGGATGCCGATGACCTCCTCCAGCGTGTCATACGGCGCGCCGACAGGGCTGAGCAGCTCGTCACCCGGAAGCAGATTCGCGCTCAGCGCAACGGTCAGCGCGTGCGTGCCGCAGGTGATCTGGGGCCTTACCAGCGCCGCCTCGGTGCCGAAGGTGCTGGCGTAGACCTTTTCCAGCTTCTCGCGGCCCATGTCGTCATAGCCGTAGCCCGTGGTGGCGGCGAAGCACGCCGCGTCGATGCGGTGCTCGTGCATCGCGCGCAGGACCTTTGCCTGATTGTATTCCGCCGTGCGGTCGATGGCCGCAAAGCGCTCGCGCAGCCCCTCCAGCACCTTCTCGCCATACTCGTAGACAGCGGTGCTGACGCCGAGGGACGCATACATTTCATTGATCTTCATTTTCTCTTGCCTCGTTCTTTTTGAGATTTTCAAAGACCTGCGTTGCGGCGTCGCGGATGACGTCGGGCTTGGTCACAATGATGCCGGTTTTCTCGTCACCGAGGATCAGCAGCGTGTCACCCGGCTCCACACGGAACAGCGTCCGCGCTTCCTTCGGAATGACGATCTGCCCCTTCTCGCCGACCTTTGCGGTACCGAAGATGTGGTACCCCTTCGGGCGGCCCAAGAGGTGCTTCCCGCCGGACATGGCAGCCTCCTTCCCGTAAACGGCGCGCCGTTTACGCGGTAAAAAATCATACTTGTATAACTTACAGGAACGCACCGCGTTTGTCAACACGCAAATACGCCAAAACCGCAAAAACCTCGTAGAGTTTCGCCGCGCACGGCGATGCGCCCCACGTGGTTCCCCCTCGCGGCATAGCCGCTTCGGCCT
>URLO01000087.1 GCA_900548625.1 uncultured Eubacteriales bacterium
TGGCGACCTCGGCGAGGAAGAGATTCGTTCCGATGCCGGCCGTCGCCGTGATGCCGGTCGTTTCGAGCACGTCGCGAATGATGGTCTGCGCCAGCTCATGGGCGGTGCAGTCATAAGGATAGTCCGTCACATCGAGGAAGACCTCGTCGATGGAATAGACGACGATGTCCTCCGGTGCGATATATTTTCGGTAAATCTCATAGATGCGCGTACTGTATTCCATATAATAGGCCATGCGCGGCGGTGCGATCACGAAATCCACCGCCAGCGCAGGGTCGCGCTGCAGCTCGGAAAACTGGTGTGAGCTGCCGGTCAGCGTTCTGCCCGGCGCGCGGGCCTGCCGCCAGGCATTGACCTCGCGGACGCGCTGCCGCACCTCGAACAGCCGCCCGCGGCCGGAGATGCCATAGCTCTTGAGTGTCGGCGTGACGGCAAGGCAGATCGTCTTGTCCGTCCGCGACTCATCCGCCACGACAAGGTTCGTGTTCAGCGGGTCCAGCCCCCGCTCGCGGCACTCGACGGAGGCGTAAAACGATTTGAGATCAATGGCAAGATAGGTGTGCTGCTTCATCGTTTCCTCCTCCGTTGTTTTCTGTAATATTACCATAGCGGCCCGGAGATTACAACACCTGCACAAAGAGCCGGAGCGTTTGGCTCCGGCTCAGCTTGTCAAAAAAGTCCCTTCGGGCCTTTTTCGCCAAGCTGCCCCCCAGAATTGCAAAATATAATTTTGTAGTATTATTTTGCAATTCTGCCGCTGCGGCGGGTGATTGAACGCGAAAGGACACCCTGACGGTTTCCTTGTATTATAGAGTAGTAGTTTTTATAGCCCCTATCCAAGGGCTGTGCTACACTGTAAGGGATGCTGTGGATTGGTTTCGGTTCCCTACCGCTAGACGGTTTTTGAAAGGCTCCAACCACAGCCCTTTACAGTATTGTTAATTAGTTAGATACCGCCAGACGGTTTATGTGGAACAAGGCTACAAGAGTAAAGAGTTCTGTGGAATCAGCATCAAATAAACACATCGGAGGTATTCTCATGGTTTGCGTAGGAATTGACGTGGCCAAGGACAAGCACGACTGCTTCATCATCAGCTCGGAAGGTGAAATCCTGGCAGATGTATTCACCATCCCGAACAACGCAGAGGGCTTCGACACGCTCTTGCAGGCAATCCGCCGCAGTACTCGTCCGGAGGATAAAATAAAAGTAGGGCTTGAGGCTACCGGACACTACAGCTACAACATCCTCGGATTTCTTCTTGACAAAGGTCTACCCACCTATGTCATCAATCCGCTGCACACCAATCTCTACCGAAAAAGCCTGAGCCTTCGCAAAACGAAGACAGACCGTGTCGATGCGCGAACCATTGCGGCTATGCTCATGTCTGATGTGGACCTCAAGTCCTACACAGACACAGTATACCACAACGAGGAGCTAAAGTCAC
The DNA here is from genome assembly GCA_900548625.1 of uncultured Eubacteriales bacterium. Lineage (GTDB taxonomy): Bacteria > Bacillota > Clostridia > Oscillospirales > Oscillospiraceae > CAG-170. The sequence continues at coordinate 1,446 of URLO01000087.1, forward strand.
TCACAAGATACCGGTTTGACAAAGTTCGTGAACGAGCAAAGCTGAAGCAGTCCGTTTCCCGTCTGGTCACAATCTTGTTCCCAGAGCTTGAAAAGTTGGTCTCGTCACTGCATTCGGCCTCTGTTTACGCACTTCTCAGCGAATTTCCTGGCGCCAAACAGATTTCCAGCACGCACATGACGCATTTGAAAGCAGTTTTGAAAAACGCTTCTCAAGGCCGCTATGGCCAGGAGATGGCCGAGACCATTCGGAATGCGGCACGCTCCTCAGTCGGCTCTGTCATGCCCGCCAAGTCTCTTGAATTACAGCACACGATTCGCTTGATTCGTGAATTGGACGCCGAAATCGAAGATATTGAAACTGCCATTCAAGCCATCGTGGACGAAATGCAGTCTCCCATTACTACGATCCCAGGCATGGGTGTCCGTATGGGAGCGGTTATCCTGGCTGAAATAGGTGATTTCTCTCGCTTCGACTCGCCAGATAAAATCCTCGCATACGCAGGGATGTCACCTTCCACTTACCAGTCCGGGCAGCTTTCACTGTCTGGAGCCTACTCGCACATGGAAAAACGAGGTTCCCGTTACTTGCGCTACGCTCTTTACAATGCCACAAAACACGTCTGTCATTGGGACCCGACCTTTGCCGCTTACCTTGCCAAGAAACGGGCCGAGGGGAAGCACTACAACGTTGCGCTCTCTCATGCGGCAAAGAAATTGGTACGTCTGATTTTTGCAATGGAGAAATCTCAGCGGCCATACTGCGCCGCAGCATAACCCCGATTTTTCATAAGCTCAAGTAGGCGTCCAGAAGGACGTCAGCTTTGCTATACCCCTTTTGAACCGTCTAAATTTTTGCCGCTCCTCCGCATTTCGGGCTTGACTTTTAATAGTTAGTCTTTCAACAGGAGAAAATTTTCAACGCCATGAAAAAAGCGTTTGATGGACAGGGACGGGAGATCGGGAGCAGAGAGCTGAATGAGATCCTCGCCGCCGTTCTTGACAACCTCGCCGCCGCAGCGCCGCTCACCGTGGAGCGTGTGCAGGACGAGGTGGAGCGGACGCTCATGGAGCGCGGATACTATGAGGTGGCAAAGGCGTACATCCTCTATCGCGAAAAGCGGTCTGCGCTGCGCCGCGTCCGGCATACCATCGCGCAGACGGTGGGGGATGACTCGCTTGACGAGGTGCTGCGCCGCATCCAGATGGATTTTACCGAGGAAGTCTACTCCCTCG
>URLO01000088.1 GCA_900548625.1 uncultured Eubacteriales bacterium
GCAATTGCCACCAAAACAGCAACATTTTCGTACTCTCCGCCCCAGTTGCGGCGCAGGTAGATGCCGTCCACGTAGACGTATGGATAGCGCCCGCCCTGCAAGGGGCGGTTGCGCCAATCCTCGATGTGAACGTAGGCTTTCTTGTTCAGCTCGCTGATGGTGGCGGGCGAAACCTTCTACCAGAGCCTGCAAGCTATGTCTTCTTTTATGCGGTTTCCAATTTGCGCAAGTTATTGTACATTATCGCCGAATGTCGTGCGTTTTCATTCCGAACTCTCTGTTTTACGGTTGTTTCGGCACGTCGAAGCTCATATTCAGATCGACCGGCGTGCCGATGCCGTCAACGCTTCCCTCGCAGCTGTACTGCCAGATCTCAAAATCGTATGTAAACGTCGGCGCGGGATTGTATTCTGCCAGCCAGAACTGATATTTGCGCAGGCTCAGAAGATTCAGCTCCTGATAGCCGAAGCGCTGGTTAAAATAAATACCCGCGCGGTAGCCGGCCTCCTCGATCGTCCGGCAGAACGCATCGGCGCAGGCCGTCAGCGTCAGCATTTCCATCTCGTCGGTGCGCGCATCCGCCTGAATATCCTCCCAGTCAAAGAAAACCGGGTACTCCAGTGTATCGCCGTCCAGACATTCCAGCACGAACTCGGCCTCCTCAATGGCCTCCTCCTGCGTCAGCGCCTGTGAGAAGAAATAGACGCCGACATCCAGCCCGGCCTCCCGCGCGCCCTCAATGTTGCGGATGAAGCAATCGTCCGGACGGATCTCCCCCTCGGTATAGCCGCGGTAGCCAATGCGGATGATGGCAAACTGAATGCCGTCGGCGGCGGCCTTTTTCCAGTCGATCTCGCCCTGATGCGATGAAACATCCACGCCGGTGTTCCACGTCTCCGGGCCGGTGTAGACCGTGAAGCCGCCCTTTTGCGCAAAATCCTCCTCGTTGTGCGGATTTGCAGGAAGGCCGTCGATCAGGCCGTTTTCCTGAGTTTGTGTATTCTCGGCCGGCTCATCCGGCTGTCCGGGCTGCTCCTGCGTGCCGACCGTTGCGTTTTCCCCGTAGTGCGTCAGATGGCGCAGCAGCTCCGCGCCGCCCCACAAAAGCGCAAACACCGCTGCAACGCACAAAAACACAACGGCAAGGCGCGATTTTTTCTTCTTTTTGACCTTCATGGCATACTCCTTCCGGCTCTGCGGTCAAAGCCGGTAACAGTATACCACATTTTCCTCCGTTCGCCAAGTCTCGCCGTTGGACTGAGGCAAAAACGGAGATTTTTTAAAATCCCGGTGCAAAATAGCCAAATCGCGCGAAAAGTGTGCTATAATATCTCTATCTATTCAGCGGCCGCATCCACCCCACCATTTTTTCATATCAGCACATGAACGATCACGGAGGACCATATATGTATGATGTTGTTGCGCTCGGCGAGCTTTTGATCGATTTTACAATGATTCACGCCGATTCTGACGGATATCCCACGATGGCGGCGCACCCCGGCGGCGCGCCGGCGAACTTCCTCGCCGCCATTGCAAAATTCGGCGGCAAGGCCGCAATGCTCGGCAAGGTCGGCACGGACACGTTCGGAAAGCTCCTCACAAGCACGCTGCGTGAGGTCGGGATCGAGACGAAGGGCATCGTCGCCTCTGACGATTTTTTCACGACGCTTGCGTTCGTGACGCTGGATGCAAACGGCGACCGCGAATTTGCCTTTGCCCGCAAGCCCGGCGCAGATACCCAGCTCCGCTTTGACGAGCTGGAGCTGTCCCTGCTCGACGAGACGCGCGTGTTCCACTTTGGCATGCTGTCTCTGACCGGCGAGCCGTCCCGCACCACGACATACCGCGCCGTGGAGTACGCAAGGGAGCACGGCAAGCTCATCACCTTCGACCCGAATCTGCGCAAGCCGCTGTGGCACGCGCTTGACGAGGCAAAGCAGCAGATGCTCTGGGGTCTTGCGCACGCCGATGTTGTGAAGATCAGCGATGAGGAGGTCGAATTCCTGTTCGGTCTCGGTGTGCAGGAAGGCGCACAGTATATTCTGGAGCACTTCCCGGTGAAGCTTGTGTTCGTGACCTGCGGCCCGGATGGCTGCTGGTTCCAGAACAAGAATGCAAGCGGTCATGTGGACAGTCTCAGAAACATCAAGGTCGTTGACACGACCGGCGCAGGCGACATTTTCGGCGGCAGCGCCGTCTGGAAGCTGCTGCAAACCGGCAAAGCGCCGGAGGCGCTGGACGAAGCGGCGCTGCGCGAGATCGTGTCTTTTGCCTGCACAGCAGCGGGGCTTTCCACAACAAAGCCCGGCGGCATCTCCAGTGTGCCGGACATGCTGCTGTAAACAAGACGCAAACTGTCAAAAAACCTCGTAGAGTTTCGCCGCGCACGGCGATGCGCACCACGTGGTTCCCCCTCGCGGCATAGCCGCT